>DATKMD010000165.1:0-41367 GCA_035542075.1 Thermoanaerobaculaceae bacterium | reverse complement strand
GTCCCACGGCAAACGAAGCGTCCTGGTGAGCTCCCAGCGTGTCCTGCACCCGCACCAGAGTCCGCACGACCCGTCGCACATCCGGCGCAAGGACCGGGGCGAAGAACTCGAGGGCGTACCGTGCGCGCTTTCCCGCGATGCGGATGCGGTGCACCTCGCCATCCGTCAGGGTTGCAGCATCATGGCGCCGCCAGCGCGCGAGGCGCCGGACCTCGCCGCCGACCAGCGTGGCCGCCACGGTTCCGACCGGGAGCGCGCCAGGTGACCCCGCGGGGACGGACGGCGGCTGGCGCCGCATCAGGGCGAGAAGCGCACCCAGGCGCGGCGAAGTGACCGCAACGCGCGCTGCTTCGAACGCCACGCGGCGCCGCTCGGAAAGGACGAGGAGGATCGCGTCACGGATCTCGGGTGCGGCGCCGGCCGACGCAAGCTCCGCGGCCACCCACGTGAGAAAGACGTCGAGGTCGCGGAGCGGCCCGCACGCGTGGGCGAGCCACGCGAGTTCCTCGGCAAGCTCGTCCTCGAGGTTGACGCCGGCGAGTCGCGCCAGCCGGAGGAGTCCCCGGGCTCTGCGAGCGGCCACCCTGAGGTCGTGGACGTACTCCAGGTCCAGATCGGTCGCCACCCCCGGGGCGGTCGCGGCGATCGCCCACGCCTGCCGCGCGAGCAGCTTGCCGAACGCCGCAGCGACCGTGTCGCTGGCACGCAGTTGGAACCTCGCGGCCGGCTGCTTCCCGGGGGCGGTGAGGCGCAGGGCAATCAGACCCAGTTCGAGCAAAGGCCCGGTGGTGCGTGGGCAGCCTGCGAGCTCGTTCAGTGCGCGGGCGGCGCGGTTCACCCCGGCCGCGGCTCCGGACACGTGGATGAAAGCCCGCCGGGCCCGCGCTCCCGGCCGCAGCGGGCTCGTGAACACCCACCGGCGCAGCGCCACCTGGACCGGTTTTCCGCGAGGGGGCACCGCTGCGAAGACCTCCTCCTCGATCGTGCCGGCAAGGAAGGGGATCAGCGGCCGTCCGCGCGTCGCGTCGAGGACGGCCGCCGCGATCTGGCCCCCCGGTAGGGGTGCCGCGCCGCTCCCCGGCTCGACGAAGCTCTCGCGCGCCGACGCCAGGGCCCACGTCCCATCCTCGACGTGGTGGACCAGGGTAGCCGCTGCGGCGCGCAGCGCCCCGTCCTGGGTGTCCCAGTGGACCTCTGTGCACTCTCGGCCTCGGGTGCGGCTGACGCGGAGCCCGGTGGCGTCGAGCGCGTCGAGGACCCCAATCGCGGACACCGTGCGGGGCCAGCGCAGGACGAATTCCGACTTCACCGCCGCCATTCTCGGTCGCGCCCGGACCATCGGCCAGGCTACCCGGGCAGTTGGCTGAACAGCTCCTCGATGAGGTTTGCCAGCCGCACCACGTCCTTGATGCGTCCCTTGCGGGGTTTGACCTTCAGGGCGCGCACCTCGCGGAGCATCGCCGCCCGCACCTTGGCTCGCGGGCGGACGGCACGCGCCGCGGCCACACCGCTACCGGCGACCGCACGCTGGACCGCGGCCAGCTGACCGCCGACGCGGACGTGGAACTGCCTGACCACCTCGTCCAGGGTCGCGCGCAGCGCGCGCAGCTCGACCGCGAGGGGGTCGGCCGCCCCACCCCGGGCGCGTGGGGCGGCGGCTGCAGACCGCGTGGCAGCCGGGCCGCTTGCCTTGCCGCCGTCGCGTGACTTGCCTTGCGACTGCCGGGTACCCTCAACCATCGGTCGTCCTCTCTCTGTGCGGCGCGGCGCCAAGGACGCTGTCCAGGACCGCGCCGACGCGCGTCCGCAGTTCGTGTTGCACCGTCCTGACCGAGCCGCTTGCCTTGATGATCTCGAACCCGAACCGTTGCTGGAGGCGGCGGTACTCCGCCCGCATCCTGCGCTGGTAGGTGAGGAAACTGTCGAACCAGTCGTGGGACACCCCGAGGTCCATGCCGGATTCCCAGTAGTCGAGCACGGCGCGGGAGGCGAACGTGCGCTCGACCAGCTCCGGCGCGGCAACGGACAGGAAATAGGTCGCATCCGGTACCAGCGCCTTGGAGTAGAGCGCCTCGAGCCACTCGTGATCGACGCCGCGGATCGCCGCCCTCGCGATCAGCGTGAAGATGTAGCGGTCGGCGAGCACCACCGTGCCAGCGTGCAGCGCCGGCACGATCCGGTTCTCGAGCTGGTCGTAGAAATCCGTGGCGTAGAACAGCGCCGTCGTCCGCGGGCTGAGAACGTTCCCTCGCTTGGCGGCCTCGATCTCCGGGCCGACGAGCTGAGAGCGCCGTAGCCCGACCTGCGCGACCGAGTACCCCTGCTGCTCCAGCCACTGACCAAGCAAGCCGATCTGGGTCGATCGCCCCGAGGAGTCCGGGCCCTCGATCACAATCAGGGCGCCGTCGAGGCGAGCGAGGTCGATCCCAGGGAGCGGGGTGCCGAAGACCTTCTTGCCGCTCATCGCTGACTCCTCGTCCGGAACTGCATGAGATCGATGCGCTCGCCCACGATCCCGCGCACCAGTTCCTGCTGCTCGTGGATCGGGCGCGTCGCGTCCACGGTGACGAAGCCGAACTCGTCGGCAAGGCCGTCATACTGTTCCATCACGCGACTCTGGAACAGCCGGAAGCTCTGCGTGATATCGCTCGCCAGGCCGAGATCCATGCCGGCCTCGAAGTACTTGAGGCGGGGCCGCCCGTCCAGGATCCGGCCGAGGGCCACCTCGAGTGGGAGAGCGAAGTAGAACGTGATGTCCGGTCGGCGGGAAAACCCGTAGAGGCTGCGTAACCACTGCGGGTCGCAACCGCGAACACCGTCACGCGCCAATGCCGTGTAGCTGAAGCGGTCGCACAGCACGATGTACCCCGCCTTGAGCATGGGCAGGATCTGGCGCTCGTACCGGTCCGCAAAGTCGGTGGCGTGAATCAGGGAGAACGTGGTAGGCGTGAGGAGCTGACGCTTCTTTCCTCTCTTGGTGGCCTCTTTGACCAGCACGCTGGAGTTCCACTCGGAGAAGAAAACCTTGCATCCGAGACCCCGGAGCCACTGGTGGAGGAGGTGGATCTGTGTCGACTTGCCGGAGCCGTCGAGCCCCTCGACCGCGATCAGCCGCCCGGCGACATCGGCCTCGGAGCGCCGGGCGCGTGTCTCTGCCGATCCTGCACTCATGCAACCCTCACTTTCAGATCAAACACGTTGGTGAAGAACTCAGTCTTCTTCTTCAGTGCCCACTGTTCAAGAAGCATCGCGCCGGTGCCCCGCAGGCGCAGCACAAGCTCGCGGCCGTCGAGCCGGGCCTCGACCTCGCGGACGAGCTGCTGGTGCTCGCGGTCGAGGGCGTCGGCGAGGCGCAGGATGCTGGCCAGCTTGCCCACAAGCGCGCGCTCGTCCGCGTCGAGGTCGACGAGCCCCTCGTGCGATGCGCTTGGTTCGCCCTTGCGGTGGTAGCGCGCCACGTTGGCGACGAGCAGCATCTCGCGCTCGCTCAGACCCGGCAGCTCCGAGTTGGCGACGAGGTAGAAGGAGTGCTTGTGGTGGCGCTTGAAGCTGACGAACTGACCGATGTCGTGCAAGACAGCGGCGCTGAGCAGGATGCGCCTCTCCGTCTCGCCGAGCCCGTGGAGGGATTCCAACTGGTCGAACAGCGAGACCGCCAGCCGCGCCACGTGCACGGAGTGCGCCTCGTCGAACGCATAGTGGCGGCCGAGCGCAACGGCAGCGGTCAGAGTCTCCTGCTCACGGCGCGCGCGGCGCGCGCCGTACGCCAGCGCTTCCTCCACGAGATCAAGCATCACGCCCTCGCGCAGGCCGACGAACGGAACGGTGATCTCCCCGCACCCGGAGAGGTGACACAGCCGGCGGTACACGAGAGCCGCCGGGAGGATCACATCCGCGCGGTCTTCGCGCAGCCCGAGATTCTCCATGCGCTCGCGAAAGGACATTCGGGAGAGCGTCTTGACCAACCCGTCGAGGCGCTCCAACGGCAGTCTCACGGGGCTGGTGCCGTCGGCGTCCGGCTCGGCAAGACGCGCCAAGGTCTCGATGTTGCCGCCGGTGGCGATGAAGCCGGCAACGTTGCGCTGCGCCCCCGCGAGAGGGAGCCGGAGGGCGGCGACGTATTCCGCCAGCAGCTCGGCGAAGCGTCCGGGTTCCTCGCCCGCCTGGGTGAGCTCCTCGAGCAGGCGAACGGATCCGATCGTGTGCGATTCGCTCCACAGCACGCCACTGCCGTCCACCAGCGAGACCTCGACGCTCCCGCCGCCGAGGTCCGCCATCAGCCAGCGATCCGCGCCCAGCCGGAGGCGGTTGCGCACGGCGAAGTGGACGAGGCGCGCCTCCTCGATGCCGGCAATGATCTCGAGACGGATCCCGGTCTCACGCTCCACGCGGGTCACGAACTCGTCGCCGTTGGTGCTCTCGCGGACGGCACTCGTCGCCACCGCGCGCCAGGCCCCGACGCGTAGGGCCTTCAGCGTCTCGGCGAACGTCGCGATCGCAGCGACCGCCGCGTCCATGGCTGGCCCCGTCAGGCGTCCTGAGAGGAAGACGTCGTGGCCGAGGCGCACCGCGACGCGCTCGGAGCGCAGGGTCTCCGCTTCCGAGGGTGTGCGGAACTCGTTGACTGCGAAGCGGATGGCGTTCGAGCCGACGTCGAGCGCTGCGACTCGCAGCGGCAACTTGGCGGCCTCGCGCCCCTTCTTTGTGCGTGTCTCGCTCATTGCTCTGCACATCCCAGACGGGACGGCCCCAGATTCTAGCGCGCCGCTGGCGGCTCATTTCGCCGCTGCGCTCCAAGATGTCAGGGGACCCCGTGAAGGCCCAATTAAGAACCGGTCTCAGCCGCGCGCGCGCAACGCCCCGAGGAGGCTCGCGATGTCGGCCGGGATAGGGGCCTCGAACGTCATCGGCTCGCCGGTCGCGGGGTGGGTGATCGTGAGCTTCCAGGCGTGGAGGGCCTGGCGCGGGAAGTCGCGGCAGTGCGCGGCGAGGGCGGGGTCCTCGAGCGCGCGCCACTGCCGGCCCGCGTACACCGGGTCACCCACCAGCGCGTGCCCGACGTGGGCCATGTGCACCCGGACCTGGTGCGTCCGGCCGGTGACCAGCCGGCACTCGACCAGCGCGCAGCCGGGGAAGCGCTCGCGCACCCAGTACAGAGTGCGGGCCGAGCGCCCGCTCGGGACGACCGCCATGCGCTTGCGCTCGGAGGGGTGCCTGGCGATCGGGGCGTCCACCACGCCCTCATCGGCCCTGGGGGTCCCGTACACGACCGCCAGGTAGCGCTTGTCGGTTGTGCGCCAGCGGAAGGAGAGCGAGAGCCCGCGGTGGGCGGCATCGCTCTTGGCGGCGATCAGCACGCCGGAGGTGTCCTTGTCGAGGCGGTGCACGATCCCCGGACGCTCCACCCCGCCCACGCCCGAGAGGTCGCGGCAGTGGGCCAGGAGCGCATTCACCAGGGTGCCGTCCGGGTTGCCGGCAGCTGGGTGGATGACCAGGCCGGGGGGCTTGTTGATCACGATCAGGTGCTGGTCCTCGAACAGGATGTCGAGCGGCATCGCCTGGGGCACGAGCTCGGACGGGGTCGGGGGCGGGACGGCAACCTCGATCACGTCGCCGGACTGCAGAAAGTGCGCGGGCTTGGTCGGGGCGCCGTTGCGGGTGACGTGGCCCTCGGAGATCCAGCGGGCGACCTGCGAGCGCGACCACCCGTGCCCGGAGCCGGCGAGATAGCGGTCCAGGCGCAACCCCACTGCCTCTCCCGGCACCACCATCCTGATCGGTTCCCGCTCCTGGTTCATTTCGACGTGCCGCGTCCGGGCCGGGCCACGGTTCAACTCCGGGCCGTGGTCGTTCCGGTCCCCTGACCCCTGATCCCTGACCCCTGTCTCTTGTACGCCCACACCAGGATCGCGATTCCCACCGGCACCATGACGGCTGCGATCGCCTGGCTCGTCGAGAGCATCCCCCCGAGCACGAAGCCGCGGTCAGGGTCGCCCCTAAAAAACTCGATCACGAAGCGGGCGACGCCGTACCCGACCAGGTAGGCACCGAGCACCGAGCCAGCCGGGAGGCGGCGGCGGAAGAGCCACGCCAGGAACGCGTAGTTGGCCAGGTTGAACGCGGCCTCGTAGAGCTGCGTCGGGTACAGCGGAACGCCGAGCGGCGTGCCGGAGACCTCGTTCGCGAGTGGGTTCGTGAACACGACCCCGAGCGACGCGCTGCACGATCGACCGTAGCAACACCCCGCCGAGAAGCATCCGAGTCGGCCGAAGAAGTGGCCGAGGGCCACGGAGGGGGCCAGCACGTCGGCCACCTGGAAGAAGGGGAGTTGGTAGCGGCGCATCAGCACCACCGCCGCGGCGAGAGCGCCGACAAGGCCGCCGTAAAACACCCCACCGGCTCGCAGCAGCCCCCACAGCCCGGCGAGTGACGTCAGGTAGGAGGGGTCGGTGATCGCCAGCAGGATCTTGGCCCCCAGCAGGCCCCACAGCACCACCCATGCTCCGAGGTCCATGACGTGCGTGGCCGACAGCCCCACTAGGCGCGCGCGGCGGCTGGCGAGGAAGATGGCGAGGATGATGCCCGAGTAGAGCAGCACGCCGTAGGTCGGGACCTGAAAGAAGCCGAGGTCAATGAGGACGGGGTGCACGCTTCTCCTTCAGCTGCGCGAGGATCTCGGCGAGAACGACGCAGCAGGCGCCCACGGAGATCGCCGAGTCCGCCACATTGAAAGCCGGCCAGTGGTGCTCGACGCGGCCGGCGCCGACATAGAAGTCGAGGAAGTCCACGACCTCGCCGCGGAGTACTCGGTCGATGATGTTCCCGATCGCGCCCCCCAGAACGAGCGCGAGGCCCACACCGGCCAGCCCATCGCCCCCGGCGCGGCCGAGCTGCCATGCGACGAAGGCGGCGATCGCCACGACAACCAGAAGCAGGACCAGCTGCACCGTCGGCCCGGAGGCGCCGAACATCCCGAAAGCGATGCCACGGTTGCGGGCGTGCACGAGCCGGAACAGCCCGGGGATGATCTCCAGTTCGGTGCCCTGCGGGTAGGCCGAGACGATCCACGCCTTGGTGAGCTGGTCCAGCGCCACGACACCCGCGGCCACCCAAAGCGTTCCCCGCAGCCTCATCCCTGATCCTTCCCCAGACCAAGCACCGCGTCCAGGCAGCGGGCACAGAGTTCGGGGTGCTGCGGGTGGCCCGCGGGCTTCGGCCACACCTGCCAGCAGCGCGGGCACGTCGTGCCCTCGGCGCGCCGCACGCCGATGGTCAGGCCGGGGTAGACCTGCGACGCTGTCGAGCCCTCGCCTCTCTCCACCTGCGACACGATGCACAGCTCCTCGAGCGTCGTGCGACACGACGCGAGGTCCGCGTCCAGCCCGCTGCGGTCGCCGCCCAGCACCAGCACGGCCTCGAGCGACTTGCCGAACTCGCCCGCCTGTCGGTGGACCTCGAGCTCCTTGTTCGCCTCGTCCCGCAGCGAGAGCAAGCGAGCGAAGCGCTCGTCGGCCCCGGGATCGTCGGGGACGTCGGCCAGGAGGTCGAAGAGCTCCAGACCGACGCTGGCGCTCTTCTCCCCCGGGAGGAACCCCCACACCTCGTCGGCGGTGAACGGCAGGATCGGCGCGAACAGCGTTGCCAGCGTCCGCGCGACCCTGCGGAGGACCGTCTGCGCCGAGCGCCGCAGCGGCGAGCCCGGGCTCGAGCAGTAGAGGCGGTCCTTGAGGATGTCGAGATAGATGGCGGAGAGGTCCACCGCGCAGAAGTTGTTGAGGGCGTGGTAGACGGCGTGGAACTCGTAGGCCCGGTACGCCTGCTCGATCCGCCGGGCCAGCGCCTTGGCCCTGCGCAGGACGTAGGCATCCATCGGCTGGAGCGCGTCGAGGCCAACGGCGTCGCGGCCCGGGTCGAAGTCGGGGAGGTTCGAGAGCAGGAAGCGCAGCGTGTTGCGCAGCTTTCGGTACGCCTCTGCGATGCGGGTCAGCGTTTCCTTGGAGACCGGGATGTCCTCGCGGAAGTCCACCGAGGCCGCCCAGAGCCGGATCACGTCCGCGCCGTACTCCTTCAGCAGGTTCTGGGGCGCGATGACGTTGCCGAGCGACTTGGACATCTTCCTGCCGGTCGCGTCGAGCACGTGGCCGTGGACCACGACCGCCTTGTACGGCGCCTCGCCGTGAGTGACGACGCCCACCAGGAGCGAGGACTGGAACCAACCGCGGTACTGGTCGTGGGCCTCGAGGTACACGTCGGCGGGCCAACTGAGCCCTTGGAAGCGGCCGTTGTCGCACACCGCGAGGTGTGACGCGCCGGAGTCGAACCACACGTCCAGGATGTCGCGCTCCTTTTCCCAGGACGAGCCGCCGCACTTCGGGCAGGCGAGGCCCGCGGGGGCGAAGTCCGAGAGGGGCCGGGCGTACCAGGCGTCCGCTCCCTCGGTCGCGAAACGCTCCTCGACGCGGGAGAAGAAGACCCTGGCGACCTCGGGCTCGGAGCCGTCCGGCCACACCGCCCGGCAGGACGGGTTGGCGCACACCAGAACGGTGATCGGCGAGCCCCAGCGGCGCTGCCGGGAGACGCACCACTCGAAGCGGTTCTCGACCATCCCCGCGATGCGCGCCTCGCCCCACGGCGGGATCCAGGTCGCGCGCGCGATCTCCTGCAGGGAACGGGACCGCAGGTCCAGGCGGGCATGCGGCGCGGCGTCCTGGGTGAGCGCGATGAAGTACTGCTCGGTCGCCCGGAAGATGACCGGGTTCTTGCAGCGCCAGCAGTGGGGATACTCGTGCTCGCTCTCGCCTCTGGCGAGCAGTGCCCCGAGCCGCGTGAGCTCCTCGGTCACTCTCGGGTTCGCCTCGAAGACGTGCACGCCGGCCAGGTCCGCGACCTCCTCCGTGTAGCGGCCGCCTTCGTCCACGGGCGAGACGATCGGGATCCCTTCCACCTTGCCGGTGCGGAAGTCCTCCTCGCCGTGGCCGGGGGCGGTGTGGACCAGACCCGTGCCGGTGTCGAGGGTGACGTAGTCGGCCGGAACGATGACAAACGCCTTTGACCCCTCGGGCAGACGGGCGACCCACCCCCCGGGCAGCGGGTGGTGGTAGCGCAACCCGAGCAGTGCGGCGCCTTTCGTGCGGCCCGCTTCCTTGCCGTCGAGCTTCGCCGCGGCGAGAACGGCCGGGGCGAGCGCCGCCGCGGCCACGAGTCCGCCGCGCTCGGTCTCGAGCAACACGTACTCGGCGTCCGGGTGCACGGCAATCGCGAGGTTGGACGGGATCGTCCACGGGGTGGTGGTCCAGATCGCGAACGAGGCCGGCCCCTTGCCCTTGGCTCCGAACGCCCGTCGCACCGCTGCGGGGTCCTCAGCCGGGAAGGCGACCCAGATCTCGGGATCCTTGCGCGGCTGGTACTCGAGCTCCGCCTCCGCCAGCGCCGTGCGGCAGCTCCAGCACCAGCGGATGGACTTGCGCTCGCGGTACAGGAGCCCCTGCTCCACGACCTTGCCGAGGGCCGCCGCGATGTCGGCTTCGTAGCGCGGCGCCATCGTGAGGTACGGCGCATCCCAGGTGCCGACCCCGCCGAGCCTGCGGAACTCCTCGCGCTGGATGCCAACGTAGGTCTCGGCGTAGGCCCGGCACGCCGCCCGGATCTCCAGGTCGGACATGGCGAGCTTCTTGGGGCCCAGCTCACGGTCCACCTTTTGCTCGATGGGGAGGCCGTGGCAGTCCCAGCCGGGCACGAACGGCGCGTCGAAGCCCATCATGGTGCGCGTGCGCACCACGAAGTCTTTGAGGATCTTGTTGAACGCGGTTCCCAGGTGGATGTGCTCGTTGGCGTACGGGGGGCCGTCGTGCAGCACGAAGCGCGGGGCGTCCGCCCTCGCAGCACGGATCTGTCCGTACAGGTCCTGCTCCTCCCAGCGGGCGAGCCGCTCGGGCTCCCGGCGCGCGGCGTCCGCGCGCATCGGGAACTCGGTCCTCGGAAGGTTCAGCGTGTCCTTGTACATGCCCGTCCCCTCGCGCCGCCGACGGTCACGGCGACGCGAAACAGTCTAAATTACGCAGACTCGGAAGCCCCGTCAAGCTCTTCCGTCTTCCGTTTCCCGGGTTTCAGGTCTCGAGGATGACGATGGCGACCGCCACGCCGCCCGTGTGAGTGATCGAGAGGTGGACCGAGCGAACGCCGAGGGCCGAGCCCAGCATGGCGGCGTTGCCGGCGAGGACGAGCCGGGGCCTTCCGGTGTCGCTGCGCTCCACGACCGGGTCGCGCCAGCCGACGCCCCCGCCCCACCCGGAGCCGAGCGCCTTGAACGCAGCCTCCTTGGCGGCGAGCAGCCCCGCGACGTGCTGCGGATCCTGGGGACGCGTGACCTCTCCGGGAGCGAAGCAGCGCTCGAGGAGCCGGCGGCCGTGGCGTGACAGCATGCGGGTCACCCGCGACACCTCCACCAGGTCGAGCCCCACCCCGACGATCACTGCCGGCCCATCGTGGCCTCGAGCCACGACCATGCTGCCGCGAAGTGCACGAGTCCGAACCCCGAAAGTGCGCCGCGGAGTGTCGGGTTGTCGAGCCAGAGCGAGAGCCAGAGTGGGGTGGCCGACACGATCTTGGTCGCCCAGAACCTGCTCCATGGGGCGAGCACGAAGAACCAGCCCGCCGCCGTGAGGTAGACCACGACGGCCAGGATGAAAGCGGCGCGTAGCGCACGTCGGCCGGACACGGGCGGATTGTATGCCATGGGAGTGCGGGCGCTTCGCTCCCGTCCCGGCCACGGTACGGGCGCGCTAGCTGGCGTCCCGGGCCTGATCGGAGCCGGTGAGCAGCTGCATCACGACCTCCTTGCGCACCTTGCCCCGCTCGGAGACCGGCAGTTCGTCCACGATCACGATTCGCCGCGGTACCTTGTGCGGCGCAAGTCGTTCCCGGCACGCCGCCAGCACCGCGTGGACGGTGATGTTCGTGGCGGGCTCGACAGCCACCAGCGCCGCAACGAGCTGGCCGCGGTGCGGGTCCGGGAGGCCCGCCACCGCTGCGCTGCGGACACCGGGCAGCGCTTCCAGCACGCGCCGGACCTCCTCGGGGTGGACCTTCTTCCCGGCCACGTTGAGGAACTCGGCCACCCGCCCGGTGAGCCTCAGCCGGCCCCCACCGTCCAGGATGCCCAGGTCTCCGGAGAGGAAGCGACCCGGAGCGAGCTCTCCCGGCTCGTCGGGGGGAGGCACGGCGCCAAGCGCCACAGCGCGGGAGGCGACCAGGACGCGACCCTCGACCTCGTTCGGCAGCGCCCTGCCCTCCTCGTCCACGACCGTGACGGTGACCCGCTCCATCGCGGTGCCCACCGCGCCCGCCTCGTGGACGGGCTCCGCGGATCGGTCATAGGTGATGCCGCCGCACTCGGAGCAGCCGTAGAAGATGTGAACCTTGTGGCCGGTCGCCGCGCGGAACGCCTCGCCGTCCTCGGGCGCGAGTGGTGCCCCGGCCGCGAGGCAGACCCGCAGGTCGGGAAGCTCAGGCAGATCCGGCAGTGTCGCCAGCGTCCTGATCATCGCGGGCACGGCCGGGAAGTGCGCCACCCGTGCCCTGGCCAGGGTGTGAGCCAGCGCGGCGGGGAGCCCCCACGTCGGGAACGCGAGGGGCGCGCCCGCCAGAAGCAGCGGCACCAGGCAGGACCCGATTCCGTACGAATGGGTGAGCGGGATCGCCGCCATCGTCACGTCGTCCGTCCGCACCCCCATCGTGCGCAGGATCTGGACCGTGTCTGCGGCGAGCTGTCGCTCCGAGATCGCAACCGCCCGCGGCAGACCGGTGGAGCCCGAGGTCAGCTTGAGGATCGCGGTGCCGGGCGGCAGCCCGACCGGCTCAGGTTTCCTGCGGGCGGCGAGGGCCAGCGAGCCGTCGGCGAGGACCAGCTGGCTGCGGGCGAGCCTTTCCGGTGTTGCCACGAGAAAGTCGGCGCCCACGGCGGCCGCCGCGCGCTGCAGCTCATCGATAGGCGCAGATGCATCGGCAAGGGCGACGCGTGCCCCCAGGAGGCGAAGTGCAGAGAAGGCGCGTACGAAGTCGGGACCGTTGGGCAGCGACAGCACGACGGTGGAGCCGGGTCCCAGAAGCGGCGCGAGCCGCTCGCGCTGAGCCTGGATGCCGGCGGCGAGGGCGCCGCGCGTCGCCAGGATCTCTCCCTCGGGCCCAAGCAACGCCGGCAGGCCCGGGCGTGTGCGCGCCAGGGTCAGAAAGTGCCGGATGATCGGGCTGGGAGCCTCAGGCATCGGCGCCCCGGATGCGGGCCAGCATCGCCTCCACCGTGGCCTGTGCCCTACGCTCGTAGAAACGCTGCAGCACCGTGCGCACCTCAGGGAACTGCTGTGCGATACGGTCGAGGTCCTTCTTCGAGATCTCGATGACGGTCACCGGGGTCCTGGCCGCGATCGTTGCAGTGCGGGGCTTCCCGGTGAGCACCGAGACCTCGCCGAAGAACTCGCCGGCGGTGAGCTGCGCCAGAACCAGCGGCTTGCCCGACGGGTCCTTGGTCCGGACCTCCACCACACCGTCCTCGATGAGGAAGAACGAGGTGCCGGGTTGGCCTTCCCGCACGATGACCTCGGGCGGGTCGAACGAGCGCACGGCGGCGGCATAGAGGAGCTGCTCGAGGCCACCAGGCGGGAACTCCACGAAGAAGCGCGACGCGGCGCGCTCCTTCTCCGCCTGCTGCTCGCTGCTGTCCGGGTGGGGCGGAGGAGGCGGTGGGGGTTGGGCTGGGGGTGACATCGGGGTAGTCGCGGGCGAGGCGGCGGCCGGCGCGAGACGCCTGAGCGTCTCGTGACCGTCCTTCTCCGCGCTCTTGAGCTTGGCCTGGGTCATCTTCTCGGCTTCCTGCTGGGCAGCGATGAAGGCCGCGAGCTCCCTGGTGACATCCTGGCGGGTGGCGTCGAGTCGGAGGATCTTGTTGGTGACCGCGATGGCGCGGGCGTAGAAGCCCTGCTGTGCGTAGTGCCGGGCGAGCTTGCGGTAGACGCCGATGGCCTTCTCACGGTCGCCCGCCATCCCGAGGATCTCCGCCTGACGCAGCAGCAGGTTGAAGTTCTCCGGGCGTTTCTTGATCTCGTCGGCCATCGCCTCCAGCGCCATGTCGTATTCGCGCCGGAGCAGGTACTCGTCGAGCTGCTCGAAACGCGGCTTGCCCCTGAACATCACGACCACCCCAGGCGCTGCGTCACTGCCTGCGCGGCCGCCTGCGCCTCGCGCCGGATCACGGCGGCATCGGCGGTGGCCAGCTCGCCGTTCCGAACCACGACCGAACCGTCAACTACCACGTGCCGCACGCTTTCGATGCCCCCTCCGTACACTACCATGACCGCCGGGTCGGCGGCCGGCACCATCGCGAGGGCGTCGCAGCGCAGCACGACCAGGTCCGCCTTCCAACCGGGCACCAGCCTTCCGACCTCTTCGCCGAGGCCGAGCACCTGGGCGCCCCGCCAGGTCGCCATCTCGAGAACTGTCCACGCATCCACCGCGCCCGCCCCGTGCGCGAGGTTGTGAAGCGTCCCGGCCAGCGCCATCTCGTGGAAGATCGAAAGCCGATTGTTGCCTGGCGGGCCATCCGCCCCGAGGCCCACGCGGACGCCGTGCGCGAGCAGCCGCGGAACGTCGGCGATCCCCGATCCCAGCTTGAGGTTGGCCCCCGGGCAGTGCGCGACCCCGGTCTGCCTCTCGGCCAACTGGCGGACTTCCCCGTCCTCCAGGTGCACGCAGTGGGCGAGCACCGTGTCAGGCCCAGCGATGCCCAGATCCGCCAAGAAGGCTGCGTTGCCCCTGCCGGTCAACTCGCGCACCGCCTGGGTTTCCTTGAGGCTTTCGCTCGCATGCGTGTGGAGCAGGTAGTCATGGGCGCGGGCGAGCGCGACCGCCCCGGCGAGCAGTTCCGCCGAACAGGACAGGACGAAGCGGGGCGCCACTGCGTAGCGCAGCCGGCCCGAGGCTGCGCCGTGCCAGCGCGACCCGAGAGCCTCGGCCTCGACCAGGGAAGCCTCGCGGTCCTCGAGCAGGGTGGCGGGGACCCCTTGCCCCGTATCCATGTGGCACTTGCCGGAGGTGAATCGGATGCCTAACTCGGCAGCCGCGGAGAACACCGCATCCTGGTCGTGCGTCGTCCCCATGTCGAGGGCCGAGGTCGTCCCCCCGAGGAGCAGCTCCGCGATCCCGAGGCGGGACGCAGCGGCGACCTCTTCGGGCCAGAGCGCCGCCTCGTACGGCCAGATGCGCTCGGCGAGCCAGCGCAGCAGTGGAAGGCCCTCCGCGTGGTGCCTGGCCAGAGTCTGCACGACATGCACGTGCGCCTGCACGAACCCCGGCAGCACGAGCGCATCGTGCGCGTCGAGCACCTCGCAGCCGGGCTCGGGCCGGAGGTGAGGAGCGACGGCCGCAACCCGGCCGTCCCTGATCAGAACGTCCGACACCATCCAGGCGCCGCGGGTCGCCATGGGCACGACCGTGCCTCCCCGAACCAGCACCGGGCCTTGCGAACCCATAGAGTCTCGATTTTCGCGGCCGGCCATTGGACTGTCAAATATCTGAGCGTCAATGCCTGGGGTCGGACGCCAAGCCCCGGGCGTGGCTCGAGAGCCGGGTCGGGTCGCTATACTCCAGCGGTGCGCGGTGGAATCAGGCTCGGGCTCGGTCATCTTGTGGCCTTCGTGGCGGTTGCCCTCGTTCTGAACGCCCAGTTCACCTGGTGGGTGTACTACTCCCTGCGGGAAAACCGGGAGCGGCTGGACCTGCAGCGGGCTCTCTTCGGGGCGCGCGTCGAGGGCGCTGCCCTTCGCATGACCGTGAGGGTGGAGGAGGCCGCGCGTCGAATGGCGGAGCTTCCGCCGGGCGTCATCCCTTCGCCGTCGCCACCTTTCGTCGAGGTCCAGGTGGTCGAGGCGGGCACACTCTCGCCGCTGGAGCCGGGGAGAGGTGCGGCAGCGACAACGGGCTGGTTGAAGACGGGTGGGCGTGTGGCGTTCGCCCGACCGCTCGGACACGAGCGGGTGGCGCTGGCCCTCCTGGACGCACAGGCGCCCTACCGTTGGCTCGCGGCCATCGACCCGACGCTCCAGTTGGTCGAGCAGGGCGCGGTTCTGGCCGGTCGCCCGCAGACCTCCCTCGGGCCGCCGTTCGAGCGACTCGTCGTGACACCGGATTTTCACCGCTGGGAGGACCTTGTCGATCGCTACCGGCAGAGGGTCGTCCGGGTGCTCGCGGAGGGTGTCCTGTTCCTTGCCGGGGTACTCACCGCGGTGGTCCTGCTCTGGCGAGTGCTTCGTCGCGAGAGCGCGCTCGAGCGCCAGCACCAGAACTTCGTCTCCGCCGTGACCCATGAGCTGAAGACCCCGATCGCGGGTATACGGCTCGCGCTGGAAACCGTGCTCTCCGGCCGCGTTGACGACGACGGCAGGCAGCGTTTCCTGAGCAACGCCCTTGCAGACTCGGAGCGTCTCGGCGACCTCGTCGAGAAGGTCCTTGACGTGACCCGCTACACCGGCGGGGCGCACCGCCTCCGGATGGGTCTCGGGGACTTCTCCCAACTGGTCCAGGATGAGGTCGAGGTCGCGGAACGAAGAGTCGCCGCCCGCGGCGGGACGCTTCAGGCCGACGTCACGCCCGGCGTTCAGGCGATGTTTGATCCCGAAGCCCTGGCAATCGTGATCTCGAACTTGATCGAGAACGCCCTCAAGTACGCGCAGGGAGGTTCCCCCAGCGTCCGGGTGCGGCTGCGGTTGGAGCGCGGCGAGGCGGCCCTCGAGGTGAGCGACGACGGCGTCGGCATCGCGCCAGCCGACCTCGAGGCCATCTTCAAACCGTTCTACCGCGCCAGCGACGAGGTCACGCGCAGGACCCCGGGCACAGGCATCGGGCTTTTCGTCGCCCGTGAGATCGTCAATGCCCACGGCGGCCGCCTCACGGCCGCAAGCGCCGGCCCCGGCCGCGGGGCGACGTTCCGCCTCTCGCTCCCCGGTGCGGAGGTACTACCGGAGGACGAATTTTCCGAGTACATTGAGGGCCACGAAGAGAGGTGAGCCATGGCAAGCCGCATTCTGATCGTCGAGGACGAAAGGCATCTCGCCGAGGCAATGGCGCACAACCTCAAGTTCGAGGGCTACGAGGCCACGGTCGCGGGTGAGGGCGAGACGGCGCTCGAACGCCTCGCCGCCGAGGATTTCGACCTCGTGATCCTCGATGTCATGCTCCCCGGCATTTCCGGATTCGACGTGTGCGCTCGGTTGCGGGAGGCCGGGAACCGTGTCCCGGTGATGTTCTTGACGGCGCGCAACACTGATGCCGACCGGATCGCCGGCCTGCGGCACGGCGGCGACGACTACATGACCAAGCCTTTTCTGCTCGAGGAGCTCGTACTGCGCATCAAGGGCATCCTGCGGCGCCAGGAGTGGTACCAGACTCCGGTTGCGGAGCGGGGGCTCTTCCACTTTGGCGACAATGAGGTCAATTTCCGTACCTTCAAGGCGAAGGGCCCTCGCGGGGAAGTCGAGCTCACCGAGAAGGAGTGCATGCTGATGAAGCTTCTCGTCGAGCGTCAGGGGCAGGTCGTGGCGCGTGAGCTGATCCTCGAGCGCGTGTGGGGGTACAAGTACGGTTCCTCGTCCCGGACCATCGACAACTTCATCGTCCGCCTGCGGCGCTACTTCGAGGCCGACCCCCGCCGTCCGAAGTACATCCATTCCGTCCGGGGCGTCGGCTACCGGTTCACCCCGGAGGGGGAAGCCCACGCTTGACGGGCGTTCGCCGGGGACTTACCTTGGAGGTGCGGCCTTTGGGTCGTCCCGTCCACGCCGGATCCCACGAGAGAGGTGTCACCATGGCTGAGTACAACCAAGACAAGATCAAGGCCCTGGAGACTGCCGTGGCGCAGATCGAGCGCCAGTTCGGCAAGGGCTCCATCATGCGTTTGGGGGCCCAGGAGGCAGTCAACGTCAACGTGATCCCGACGGGGTCCATCGGCCTGGATGCGGCGCTCGGTGTGGGCGGGATCCCGCGCGGCAGGGTCACCGAGATCTACGGCCCCGAGTCCTCCGGGAAGACCACCCTGGCGCTCCACGTGATCGCCCAGGCGCAGATGACCGGGGGTCTGGCGGCGTTCATCGACGCCGAGCACGCCCTCGATCCGGAGTACTGCGGGAAGCTGGGTGTGGACGTCGACAACCTGCTGGTGGCGCAGCCCGACAACGGGGAGCAGGCGCTCGAGATCGCGGAGACGCTGATCCGCTCCGGTTCGGTGGACGTAATCGTGGTGGACTCGGTGGCCGCCCTGGTGCCGCGGGCCGAGCTCGAGGGCGAGATGGGCGAGGCTTCGGTGGGGCTGCAGGCGCGGTTGATGTCCCAGGCGATGCGCAAGCTCACGGGGATCGTGTCCAAGTCCAAGACCAGCGTGATCTTCATCAACCAGATCCGCGAGAAGATCGGGGTCATGTTCGGCAACCCCGAGACCACGAGCGGCGGTCGCGCACTCAAGTTCTACGCCTCGATCCGACTCGACATCCGCCGCATCGGCGCGATCAAGGCGGGCGAGGACTCGGTCGGGAACCGGACCAAGGTCAAAGTGGTCAAGAACAAGGTGGCGGCTCCGTTCCGGGTGGCCGAGTTCGACCTCATGTACGGCGAGGGGATCTCCAAGTCCGGCGAGCTGCTCGACCTGGGTCTGGAGCACCGGTTGGTCACCAAGTCGGGGACGTGGCTCTCCTACGGGGACACCCGCCTCGGCCAGGGCAGGGAGAATGCGCGGGCTTTCCTCAAGGACCACCCGGAGGTCATGGCCGAGCTCGAGGAGAAGCTGCGGGGCATGCTCCCGACCCTGGCCAGACCGGCGTCGGCTGCCGACGAATCGTGATTGAGGCAGGGGAGAGAGAAGAGGGCAGAGCGCAGAGTCGGCGCTGTTGTGCGCAGTGTCGTGCTTCGTTTTTCCTCTCCCCTCTCGCCTCTCCCCTCTCCCCTGGGTGGGTGGGGGCGCGGAAATGAGGGCGTGGGTCGCGCCGAGCTACGGGCCGCCCGAAGTCCTGCGCCTGACTGACCTCCCGGACCCGGTCCCGGGCCCGGGTGAGGCGCTCGTCCGCGTTCGCGCGATCGGCCTCAACTTTGCCGACTGCGCCGCACGGCTGGGCGTGTACCCCCGCGTGCCGAGACCGCCGTTCGTGCCCGGCATGGAGGTCAGCGGTGAGGTCGTGGCGCTCGGCGAAGGGGTCTCCGACCCCCCGGTCGGCACACGGGTCGCGGCGGTGCCGATCTTCGGAGGCCATGCCGAGCTCGTGAAGTTGCGGGCCCGGTTCCTGCGCCCCCTGCCGCTGAACCTGGACTTCGTGACGGGGGCGTCCCTCGCCGTCACCGGCCTCACCGCCGACCACGCGCTGTTCACCGTGGGACGGGTGCGCAAGGACGAGCGGGTGGTCATCACCGCCGCAGCCGGCGGCGTCGGCACGACCGCCGTACAGCTTGCAGCCAACGCGGGCGCACGGGTTCTCGCGGTGGCTTCCACCGCAGCCAAGCGCGAGCTGGCGGTTCACCTGGGCGCCCACGAGGCCACCGGCTACGAGGACTATCCCAAGGCGCTTGCCGGTGGCGTGGACGTCGTGATGGACGCCGTGGGCGGAGCGTTGTTTCGGCCCGGCTGGAAGGCTCTCAGGCCGAACGGCCGGTACGTCCTGTACGGCTTCGCGGCCGCACTCGGCGCCAGGCGCGTGCGCTACCTGCACGCCGCGCTCGGGCTCCTGCGGATGGGCATCGTGTTCCCGTCGACGCTCGTGCAGCCCAGCCGGACCCTCGCGGGTTTCAACCTCTCCCTGGTGCCCCAGCTCGCGGAGGACTTCCAGGCGCGTTTCGGCCACCTGGAGGACATGTTGGGCGAGGGCACGTTCAAGGCCGTCGTGGGCGCGGTGCTCCCCTTCGAGGAGCTGCCGAAGGCCCACGCGCTCCTTCAGGGGCGTGGCTCCACCGGCAAAGTGGTGGTCACACTCTAGGGGGCTCCGCCCCGATTCCCCTGTTCTCTGTTTCACTGCGTGAGGCTGTTGTTTTGCCGGTGCCGCGGTGGCCGTGGTGCGGCCTTGCGTCTCCCCAGCCGCTGCGGCCGTGCTATCCGTTGCGGGGGTTCCGCGCCACTCCGCCACCTAACCGGCGCTCTTGACCCCCGAACCCCCACCGCTCGCCCCGCCAGAGGCAGGGCTCGCTCTCTTCCGCCCGCGACCGGAGGGCGCGATCCGCACTGGGGCCCCTCGGCGTTCCCATGAGACAGGGCCGCCGTCTCCCCAGCACGGCTCGCGCGTCCGGTGCCCGCGGGCTCCGGAGTGATCCGTCACCCGCGGCACCGGCGATTTCAACCCCCCGCCCAAGGACATTGACCGCACATGATGAGCAGGGCTGTGCCAACCGGGAGGGTGGTGGTGAGAACCGCCCCGTGGGCCATAAGAGCCATCTCGCCGGAGCGTGCGGGTACCGAGCGGCCAGACCGGCGGGTGGAGACGCTGGCCCCGACCGAGAGTCTCCTCCGAGGGAGGGGAACAGCGAGGGTCCGCCCGTCGGTCTGTGCCTGCTCGGTCGCACGCGCAGGCGGGTCGGAGGGCTGGGCTCGAGGCCCAGCCCGAGCGACCGCTCCGGGCCCGCGGGGCAAACACAGGAAAGAGCCTCCACGCAGTGGAAAAGCAAGGGCCGCCCCACCCGCCGGGCGAAACAAAAGCTTCACGCAGTGAAAAGGGAAGAGACGGGTCCGCGGGGCAACACAGAAGCCACACGCAGTGAGAGAGAAGACAGGGTCATGGGGCAGCGCCCCGTGTGGAGTAAACTCTCGCTTCGTGGACGCAGCGGGAAGAGTGCTGGTGGTTGACGACGACGCCGCCAACCGGTTGGCCGTCAAGACAATCCTTGCGGGGGCCGGGTTCGAGGTGAGCGAGACCGGTGACGCTTTCACAGCACTTGACCTCATCGACCGCGAGAGTCCGCACGCGGTGCTGCTGGACCTCAAGATGCCGGGCATGGACGGTCTCGGCTTGCTCGAGAACCTGCGCAAGCGGGCCGTGGATGTGCCTGTGGTGGTGCTAACCGGGCACGGTGACGAGTTCACTGCCGCCGCATGCCTTCAGGCTGGCGCGGAAGCCTTCCTGAACAAGCCGCCGAAGCGCGACGAGCTACTCCTGCACGTGAAAAACGCGGTTGCGCGCGGCAGGCTTGCCGAGGAGAACCGACGCCTGGCCGGAGGCGGGGAGGATCTGCCGCCGCTGCTCGGAGACTCGGCCGACCTGAAGGCGTTGCGGGAGGAGATCGCCCGCGTCGCGCCGTCGCGCGCGACGGTCCTTGTTGTTGGCGAGTCGGGGACGGGCAAGGAGCTTGTGGCCCGCCGAATCCACCACCTCTCGCCGAGGGCGCGCGCCCCGTTCGTGCGGGTGAACTGCGCCGCGATCCCCGAGGAGCTCATCGAGTCAGAGCTGTTCGGACACGAGAAGGGATCGTTCACCGGAGCGGTGCGCAAGCAGATCGGGAAGTTCGTGCAGGCGGACGGCGGAACGATCTTCCTCGACGAGGTCGGCGACATGTCTCTGCGCACCCAGGCAAAGGTGCTGCGGGTGCTGCAGGACGGCGAGGTGGAGCCGGTCGGCGCTGGCGCCGTGAGGCATGTTGACGTGAGGGTGATCGCCGCCACCAACAAGGACCTCGCCGAGGAGGTCAAGGCGGGGCGCTTCCGCGAGGACCTCTTCTTCCGATTGTCCGTGGTGATCCTCAGGACACCACCGTTGCGGTCGCACCCCGAGGACATCGCCCCGCTCGTCGAGCACTACACGAGGGAGGCGTGCGAGGAGTACAACCGGCGCCCCAAGCACTGGTCTCCGGAGGCGCTGCAGCAGCTCGCTTCCTACGCGTTCCCCGGCAACGTGCGCGAGCTCAAGAACATCGTGGAGCGCGCGGTGATCATGCAGCTGGAGGACGACATCCGCGGGGTGGACCTCCTTCCCGCCGGAACCGGAATCGAGGTCGACGCGGAGGGGCTTTTCAGTGCGCCGACGCTGGCCGAGTTTCAGGAGCGCGCGGAGCGCGCCTACCTCGTGAGGCAGCTCCAGCGGCACGGGTGGAACGTGGCCGCCACCGCGCGCGCCATCCAGACGCCGCGCTCGAACCTCTACAAGAAGATCGAGGCCTACGGCCTCAAGCGGGAGGATTGATGGGCGGGATCACGCTCGACGACATGAAGGCTGCGGGAGCGTTGCTCGAGGGGCATTTCAAGCTCTCCTCCGGCCTGCACTCCTCGCGGTACCTGCAGTGCGCGCTCTACCTCGCGGACCCTACCCGGGCCGAAGCGGCCGGCAGACAGCTCGCGGCCAGGCTGAAGAGCGCGGCCGTTCAGCTGGTCGTGGCACCGGCGCTCGGCGGCGTGGTGATCGGGCACGAGGTGGCGCGCGCCCTCGAGGACGTGCCCTTCTTCTTCACCGAGCGCAGTGAAGGCGCGATGACGCTGCGGCGCGGCTTCCGCATCGAGCCGGGCTCCCGGGTGCTGGTGGTCGAGGACGTGGTCACCACCGGGGGCTCCACGCGTGAAGTGATGAGCGCAGTGACTCAGGAGGGGGCCGTCGTGGTGGGGGTGGGCGCGATCGTGAACCGTTCGGGGAGCAAGAACCCCTTCACGCCGTTGCCCTTCACCGCGCTGCTCACGGTGGATGTCCCGACCTACCAGCCCGAGTCGTGCCCGCTCTGCGCCTCTGGGATCCCGCTCACCAAGCCGGGTTCCCGCCCCGACAAGCAAGGGGAAAGATAAGAGGGGAGAGCAGAGAGCTAGTGGCGGCGAAGACATCCGGGCGGTTTGTACCTCAGGCTTTTCGCTGCCCTCTCCCCTCTCAACTCTTCACTAATAGGTACGCCCAGCCCACGAGCAGGACCGCCACGATGGCGACGCGCGACCATCCGGGAAGCGGTGAAGGGATCTCGGGCACCGGCCAGTTGAAGGCGGCCCAGAACGGGGCGATGAGCCCACCCGCAACGAAGGCAATACCGGCGAGCGCGGCCAGGGGGTTGGCCAAGAACGCGTCGCCCAGGTGCCCGTTCAGCAGCGCAAGCGCCGCATGGGTCGTGCCGCACGTGGGGCACGGGATGCCGGTGATGACCCGAAAAGGGCAGGCCGGGACAAACGGGGCGAGCTCGAGCCAGAGGGGGCGCAGCAGCAACGAGCAGCCTGCAACGACGCCCCACAGCCACGCCAACTGCCGCTCCTCGCGCTTCGGTTTGCGCCAGCGCACCGTGACCGGCTACCTGCCTAGGTGGCCGATAGCGGCGGCGATGGCGGCACCGAAAGCGGCCACCAGGATGGCCACGCACACACAGCACAACGCCAGGGGCAGCAGCACGGCGAGGGCGGACTTGCCCTGGGTCGTGCGGTGCGCGATGGCGAGGCCGATGATGTAGAGCACGAGCGCCCAGACCGCGGCGATGGTCCCTCCGCAGAGCGGGATCACCTGGACGATCTGCACCGTGCTCGAGTACGCGACGGCGCGCACGGTGGAGGCAAAGCCGGTGTTGGCGCCGCCCACCAGCATGAGGAAGAGGTGGACGATCGCGGACCAGATGAAGATGCCGAGCAGCACCAACACGGGTGCGAAGATCATGACCGCAGCGGTTGCGGCGACCGGCAACCCGAACGCGAGCCTCGGGCTGTACCCAGGGAGTGACGAGAGGAACCCGTGGATGGCCCCCCGGAAAGCGAGGCTGTACGCCTGGCTCGCGATGATCCCGAGCCACCCGAATATGACGGCGTAAAGCAGCGGTCTTCCGAGGGTCCCGGTCAGCGACATGCGGGCGAATGCCTGGCTTGGCGCCGTCAGGAAGAGCTTGGCGGTCTCGTACAGCCCCTCGAGCGCGGGGTATCCCGGCTGCTCCCAGGGGAGCGGCTGGGTCGGCGCCGCGGGCGGTACCCCCCCTGGCGGTGGCGGCGGTACCGTGCCGGGGGGCTGCATCCCCGGGGGTTGGGGCGGCAAGGGTGGGGTAGGCGGGGGATAGTTCTCGGCCATCGTTGCCTCCTTTGGTGCGGTTCCCGCGCAGTTTAGGGATGAAGGAGAGGAAAGGGAAGAGGCGGGGCACGGAAGAGGGTAGGGGCAGGATTGGCAAGGGCGAACGGGGAAGGGAGGCCCCCGTCATTGTCCCGGGTTATCTCTCGTTTCTCTTTTAAGCGGCGGGTGTTTGAGATTTGCACGCTCGTGGCGCCCGGTGTATGATCCCTTTCCCTGTCAGTGAGTCAGCCTGTGCAGGGGACCAACGCTTTCCTTGCTCGTCGGTGGGCGGAATGGGTGTGCGTTCGGGAGGTGGGCGGTGGGTGCCCGGATCGGAATTCGTCGCGAGGACAAGAGCCGATGGGAGCGGCGCGTGCCGATCACGCCGGCCAAGGCGCGCCAGTTGCACGAGAGCCACGGGATCGAGTTCCTGGTTCAACCGTCGCCTATCCGGGTGTTTCGCGAGCAGGAGTTCGAGCAGGCCGGTGTGCAAGTGCAGGAGGACCTCTGTCCCGCGAGCGTCATCTTCGCGGTGAAGGAGATCCCGCTGCAGTTCTTCCATCCCGGTAAGACCTATGTCTTCTTCGCCCACGTCATCAAGGGCCAGCCCCACAACATGCCCATGCTTAGGCGGATGATGGAGCAGGGCTGCAACCTCATCGACTACGAGAAGGTGACCGATGAGCGCGGCCGCCGGCTGATCTTCTTCGGCTGGCACGCCGGTGTCGTGAGCATGATCGAGAGCCTTTGGGCGCTCGGCCAGCGCCTGAAGTGGGAGGGCGTCGCCAACCCGTTCACCGAGATCCGCCACACCTACACATACGACAGCCTGGTCGACGTACGGGCCGCAGTGCGCGCGGCAGGCGAGCGGATCAAGGCCGAAGGCTTGCCCAGGGAGATCACCCCGCTGATCGTCGGCGTTGCCGGCTACGGCAACGTGGGCCGGGGCATCCTGGAGCTCCTGACCGATCTGCCCACGGTGGAGATCGAGCCGGCCGACGTCGCTCGCGTCGCGAGCGACCCGACTTCCTCGAACCGCGTTGTATACCGCGTCCTCTTCAAGGAGGAGCACACCGTTGCGCCGAACGATCCGGCGACGCACTTCGACCTGCAGGTGTACTACCTGCACCCCGACAGGTACCACTCCGTGTTCGAGCAGTACCTCCCACACCTGACCGTGTTGATGAACTCCAACTACTGGGACGCCCGCTACCCGCGCCTGCTGACGAACGCGTATGCGCGGAAGCTCTTTGGAGGGGCAGAGCGGCCGCGCCTCCGAGTCGTGGGCGACGCGAGTTGCGACATCGGGGGCTCGATCGAGTGCACCCTCAAGGCCACCGAGCCGGACGACCCGGTGTACGTCTGGGACCCGCAGACCGGCGATGTGGCGATGGGGGTGGCGGGCGCAGGGCCGGTCATCCTGGCGGTGGACATCCTGCCGAGTGAGCTGCCGCGAGAAGCCTCCGAGTACTTCAGCGAAATCCTGGAGCCGTTCATCCCGGCCATCGCCCACGCCGACCTATCGGTGCCATTCGAGGAGGTGGACCTCCCCTCGGAGATCGCCCGCGCGGTGATCCTGTACCACGGCAAGCTCACTCCGGATTACAAGTACATCGCGAAGTACCTCGACCCGCCGGCCGAATGAGCCCTCCCCGGGGAGAGCCGCGATGCGAGCATGGAACGTGTGCATCGAGCTGCGTGACAGTCTTGACAAGGAGGACGCCGTGAAGAAAGTCGTGGTCTTCGGAGCCGGTCTGGTGGCCAGCGCCCACGTCAAGTACCTGCTGGAACACGGGTACCAAGTGACGGTCGCGAGCAGGACCGTGAGCAAGGCAAAGCAAATCGTGGGCAGTCATCCCAACGGTCGGCCGGTCGCCTTCGACATCGAGACCGAGGGAGATTCAAGGCTCGACGAGATCGTGCTCGAGCACGATCTGGCCGTGAGTCTCCTGCCGTACGTCTACCACACGCGCGTGGCGAAATCTTGCGTGCGCCACCGCAAGCACATGGTCACGACCTCCTACGTCAAGCCCGAGATGCAGGCGCTGGACGCCGAGGCAAAGGCCGCCGGTGTCGCGCTCTTGAACGAACTGGGCGTGGACCCGGGCATCGACCACATGACCGCGATGAAGGTGATCCACCGTGTGAAGGCGGCGGGCGGAACGATCACGCGCTTCACCTCCTACTGCGGCGGGCTTCCGGCGCCGGAGGCCAACGACAACCCGTTCGGGTACAAGTTCTCCTGGAGCCCGCGCGGGGTGCTCATGGCCGGACGCAACCCCGCGCGTTTCCGTCAGGACGGCGAGCTCGTCGAGATCCCCGGCCCGGACCTGTTCCTGCACTACTGGTGTGTCCCGATCGAGGTGGAGGGGAAGGTCATCCCGTTCGAGGGCTATCCGAACCGTGACAGCCTGCCCTACGCCGAGACCTACGGGATCACGGAGGCGCGGACGATGTTCCGCGGCACGCTGCGCAACCAGGGGTGGTGCCCCACGCTGAAGAAGGTCGCGGAGTTGGGGCTGCTGGAAGAGACCGAGATGGATCTCTCGGGCCTGACCTATGCCCAGTTCATGGCCAAGCTGATCGGCAAGAAGAGCCCGCGCGGCGTCAAGCAGGCGGTGGCCCGCAAGATCGGCCTCGACCCCATCAACTTCATCATCGCCAACCTGGAATGGCTCGGCCTGTTCAGCAGCGCTCCGCTGCCGGCCGGCTGCAAGTCTCCGCTCGACGTGTTGAACGCCACCACGTTGGCCAAGATGTCCTACGCCCCTGGCGAGCGGGACCTCCTTGTCCTACAGCACCAGTTCGTGGCCGAGTACCCGGACCACAAGGAGAAGATCAGCTCCACCATGATCGACTTCGGCATCCCCAGTGGCGACAGCAGCATGAACCGCACCGTCGGGCTGCCTGCCGCCGTCGGGGTGCGCCTGATCCTCGAAGGCCAGGTCAAATCGCGAGGGGTGCTGGTCCCGGTCCTCCCGGAGATCTACGAGCCGGCGCTGGTCGAGCTGGAGCGCCTGGGCATCCAGTTCACCGAGAAGACCGAACGCATCTGAGGTGACAGCACCCGAGGACCGGGGTGGACGCGGCCCGGTCCCGTCGACGGCTTGCGGCCTGGGTGCAGCGGTGATGAGCGAAAGCTAGGCGGTCTTGCGGCCGGGGGCGAGGACCATGGTCAGGTCGCGCCCTTCCAGCGGCCCGGCGTCGCGCTCGAGCCGGATGATCTCGGCGAGCTCCTCCTTGATGCGCTCGAGCACCTCGTAGCCGTTCTCCGGGCGGCGCATCTCGCGCCGCCGGAACATGATCGTGACTTTCACGTGCTTCCCCTGCTCGAGAAACCTCTTCACCATCGAGAGCTTGGTGTGGAAGTCGTGGTCCGCCACGCCGGGGCGGAACTTGACCTCCTTGACCTCGATCTGGTGCTCCTTGCGGCGCGCCAGCCGGGCTTTCTTCTCCATCTCGTACCGGTACTTCCCCCAGTCCATGATCTTGCAGACTATTGGCCTTGCGGTGGGGGCAACCTCGACGAGGTCGAGGCCACGCGTGCGGGCGAGCGCCAGAGCTTCTTCGACGGGGACGATGCCGACTTGGCTCCCGTCGGCATCCACGAGACGCACGGGCGAGAGCCGGATCATCTCGTTGACTCTTGTACGATCACGTTCGTCGGCGATGACAGCCTCCTCCTTGGGCGGACCTCGAGTCCCCCGTTGTCCGAGCGCCTGAGCTGGACCGGCGAAGTATAGCAAAGGGCAGGCTGGCGCAAGCAGGCACGGTCGGTGGAGGGGCCTGCCTCAGGCCGGAGCGGGCGGACGGGCGGACCAGCGGGCGTGCTCGATCTTCATGCAGCGGTTCATCACCACCGCCAGGCCCGCGGCGCGGGCCTTCTCTGCGGCGGCGTTATGGGCGAGCCCGAGTTGCATCCAGACGGTACGGGCGCCGCGCGCGATCGCCCCGTCCACGACCGTCGGGATGAACTCCGGCCTGCGGAAGATGTCCACGATGTCGATCGCGATCTCCTTCGGGATCGAGGCGAGGTCGCGAAAGCTGCGCTCGCCCAGCACCTGGGCTACGGCGGGGTTGACGGGGATGATGCGGTACCCGTGCGCCTGGAGGTAGCGCGCGACCTTGTGCGACTCCCGGTCGGGTTTGTCGGAAAGCCCGACGACCGCGATGGTCCGGGCGCCCGCGAGTATGGCGTCGATCTCGGCATCGCTCGCATTGGACAGCGGCAGGTCACAGGTCTGCTCTCCCAACGGGTCCTCCCCTGAACCTCAAGTATGCCCGAGGGAGGTGCCCTCGGGGTGGGTACCCGCCCGCCGCAGCACCGCTGCGGCGCCCCCGGCCGCAGCCGCGGCCAGGACCGCAGCCCCCACCTGGGGCGCTGCGACCCCCCACGAGCCGAGGGCAACCTCGGCGGTGAACGGTCCCGCGACGCGCGCGAGCGAGGCGATGCCTTGGAACGCCCCGAGCGCCAGCCCCTGCTGGTCGGCGGACACGCCGCGCGAAACCAGCGCCGAGAGCGACGGCATCACCATGCCGATCCCGAGCGAGAGGGCCGGCAGCACCGCGAGCACGACGCCCAGCCTGTGCGCCGAGGCCAGCAGCAGCAGTCCGACGGCGCCTACGGCGAGGCCGCCGATCACGAGCCTCCTCTCACCCAGCCACCGCGTGGCCCGGCCGACCAGCACGCCCTGCACGATCGCCGCGAGCACGCCGATGTACACGAACAGGAAGCTGACGCCGGAGTGGGGCAGGGCGAGACGCTCGTGGAGGTACTGGGCGAACGTGACCTCGAACGCCGCGAACCCCGTCACCACTGCGAACCCGATCAGCATCAGCGGGGCAAGCTCGGGGTGGCGCCACGCAAACGCGATGCGGGCCACACCGTAGGCGGGGGTCATCCGGGCGGGAGGCCCGACGGGTCGCGTCTCCGGGAGGTAGAGCAGCGTCATTGCGAACGCGACGGCGGAGCACGTGGCGGCGCCCCAGCCCGGCGCGGCGGGGCTGATCGGGGCGAGCACGCCGGCGAGGGCGGGGCCCGCGATGAACCCGAGCCCGAAGGCCGCCCCGATGAGGCCCATGCCGCGCGCCCGGTCCTCCGGCTTCGTGGTGTCGGCGATTACGGCCTGCGCCGTGGCGATGTTGCCCCCGGCGATGCCCGCCAACAGGCGGGACGCGAACAGCCAGATGAGCGAGTCGGCGAGCGCGAACATGACGAACCCGACCACCGAACCCGTCAGCGACACGAGCAGGACCGGCCGACGGCCGACGCGGTCGGACAGGCGACCCAGGATCGGCGAGGAGAAGAACTGCATCGCGGAGTAGGCCGCCATCAGAAGCCCGAACACCCAGGGTGCCGGGTGGTAGTGCTCCGCGTAGAGGGGCAGCAGCGGGATCACGATTCCGAATCCCACCAGGTCGGCAAAGGCGATCAGGAAAAGGGTTGTGAGGGCGCGTCGGGGGGCCCGCATGCCACCTCCTCGGTCAGGAACCCCCATCCTGTTGAGGGGAATTCCGTTCTTTCACGATCGTCTGCCTCACATTTCGGGTTGGATTGAGACGGCTGGGGACGCGAGAGCCCTTCGATGCTGCCAGAGGCGCGACAACCACGCCGCGAGCCCGGACCACAGGAGAGGCTCGACCATGAAGCGAAAGCGGCCGTTCTCGCCCAACTCGAGCAGCGTCCCGGCGGCGGTCGCGTATGCGATGTTGAGCCAGAGGAAGAGCAGGCCGACCTCCCAGGGCTCGATGTCTCCCCGGCGCTTGACAGCCCGAACGGCGAGCTTGAAGCCGACCGCGAGCCACAGGGCGGTGCCGATCACGATCACGGCTCCGCACCCCGACGCCGCGCGCCTGACCTGATCTTTCCACGGTTCGTCTGCGATCTGCCGGTCGGGACGATCCTCGGGGAGGAATCCGCTGCCTCCGAGCCGACCGTAGACGAATCGGTCGAACATGCGCTCGTAGGGGGCAATCTTTGCGCGGTTGTCGCCGAGCATGAAGTACTCGCTCCCGGCTTGGAAGTAGTACGTCGTCGCGAGGATGACACCCTTGAGGTACGCCGCGGGCGAAAGCACGACGACACGCAGGGAGTCGCGGAGGTAGGTCCGCGATATCTCCACGTACGCCAGGTGGTTGAAGTTTTGAACTCCGGATGACTTGGTCACGAGATCGAGAGCCGGAACCCCGGTTTTCGGGAGCTCCGACACATCGGCTACGTAGGACATGAGGGGACTGAAGGGTCGGATCTCGGCCAGGCGAGAGATGCGGCCGGAGCGCACGAGCTGCTCCCGGCGGCCGGTATCGAGGTTTGACTCAACGATCTTGGCGATGTTCATCCCCATCCAGCTGCTGGCCGAGAGCCGTCCGAACAGAACCAGGTTCTTCACGTACCACGCGCCGACGACCACGATGGGCGCCACAACGACCAGAGCGGCACGCCTCCAACCCAATCTGCCGCCCAGGCGAATCACACCCAGCGCGGCGAGGAGCCAGATCAGGTGGAAGAAGGCCGTAGTCAGTGCCAGACAGCAGAGTGCGCCGCCGCAGGCAACGGCCGCGACCGCCAGGTGTCGTCGGGCCCAGATCGTGAGGCACAGGGCGGCGACACAGAGCAGAGCTGCGGTCGGGTAGGTGTAGAAGAGCCAGTTCTCGTAGAGCACGGCGGACGGACTCACGGCGAACGCGAGGGCCACCGCGGCCGAAACGGCGCGGGGAACCGCGAGCTCACGCATCAGGAAGAACATGCTCAGGACGAGGGTCAGCCCGCTCACGAGGAACGTGGCGTGAAAGATCGCCGTTGCGTCGGCGGGGAAGACCTTCAGGACGACCCCGAGGAAGACGTTGAAGAGCGGGGGCGCGCTGTGGAGGTGCACCACGCTCTCGAGCAGCCGGTGGGCGAGGAGGGGTGGGTCGAGGAATTGCCAGTACCAGTCCAGACCGGACGCATCAAAACGTACCCCCGCGGCACGAACGAGGGCGCGCGAGAGGAGAAAGACGGTCGCGACCGCGAGCGCCGCCCGGGCGTCCCGACGCGACAGCGCCGATCCCGTGCGGCCGGGGGTCGCGGCCCGTGGGTCGGACCGCTCCGAAGCCTCCGTCGACGCTCCCCGAACGGTCATGCTCTTCGGTCGAGGAAGGTAGCACGGCGGTTCCGGTCGGCCAACCGCCGAGCATGCGAGCCCGGCCGGTCCTTGCCCGGGCCGGTCTGGCTCGCGGGGCCTGGCGCAGCGTGTAGACTCATGCCGTGCGCATCGTCTTCCTCGGAACTCCAGAGTTTGCGGTTCCTTCACTGGAGGCGGTGGTCGGCGCCGGCCACGAGGTGCAACTGGTGGTCAGCAGGCCCGACAAGCCTGCCGGGAGGCACCTGCACCTGGCGGCGCCGGCGGTGGTCCCGGCAGCTCGCCGGCTCGGCCTCCCGCTGGCCCAGCCCGATAAGCTCGGCGGCGAGGAGTTCACAAAACGCCTGCACGCGCTCGCTCCCGACGCCGCGGTGGTGGTGGCGTACGGACGTCTGATCTCGCCGCGGGTCCTGAGCGTCCCCCGCTTCGGGTTCGTCAACGTTCACCCGTCGTTGTTGCCACGCCATCGGGGCCCGTCGCCGGTGGAGTGGGCGATCCTCTCGGGCGACACGGAGACAGGTGTCAGCACGATGCTGCTCGACGAGGGGATGGACACTGGCCCGATCCTGCTCCAGCGCTCCACGCCGATCGAGCCTCGCGAGCACGCACCGGAGCTCGAGGCGCGCCTGGCCGTTCTCGGCGCGGAGGTGCTCGTGGAGACGCTCGCCGGTCTGGTCGGCGGCACGGTCGCGCCGAAGCCGCAGGACCCGGCGCTCGCGACCGTGACCGGAAAGCTCGAGCGCAAGATGGGGCGCATCAGCTGGAGCTCGACCGCCGACGAGCTGGCGCGTCGCTGTCGCGCCTTCGATCCATGGCCGGGCCTTTTCACGAACTTCCGCGGTTCGCGGTTGAAGGTGCACGGGCTCGAGGTGGGGGAGCCGAGGCCTGGGGACGAAGAGCCGGGTACCGTCCTGGCGGCCTCAACGGCCGGCATCTCCGTGCGTTGCGGCGACGGGACCGTAGCGGTGGTCACCGAGGTCCAGCGCGAGGGCAAGCGTCGCATCCCGGCCGACGCCTTCGCTATCGGAGATCGAGTTGCTCCGGGAGAGCGGCTCCACTGACCCCCGCCGTGAGGCGGTCATCGCCCTCGCCAGGGTGGAGGGGCGAGGCGCGTACGCGGCGCGCCTGCTCTCGCACGCCGAGCCGGCGGAACGTGAGTTGGTCCTGGGTGCCCTGCGCTGGCAGCTCACCCTCGACCATCTCCTCGCGGGTCATCTCCGGCAGCCGATCTCGGCGCTCGACGTCCTGGTCCGGGCAGCGCTTCGGGTCGGCCTCTACGAGGCCCGCCGCATGCACACGCCTGTGCCGGTCGCAGTGTCAGAGGCGGTGCGGGTCGTCAAGACAGTGGCGCCGCAGGCGGGGGGCCTCGTCAACGCCGTGCTGCGAAGGGCGGTCGAGGAGCCGTGGCCGGATCCCGCGGACCGGAACGTGCCGCTCTCGCTCCGCACCTCGCACCCGGAGTGGCTGGTGCTGCGCTGGGTCAAACTGCTCGGCGAGAAAGAGGCTGCCGCCGCGCTTGCGGCCGACCAGGAGCCTGCGCCTCTCTGCCTGTTCGAGGCCACGTGCGACCGTGAGCAGCTCTCCGCCGCCGGCTGTGAGCTGAGGCCACACCCGCATGTCCCGGGTGTGCTGGTCGTGGCGGGAGGCGCGGAGGTGGCGGTGGAGGCCCTGCAGGCCGGGGACGGCTATGCGATCGATCCCGCGGCGGTTGCGGTCGCGCGGCTGCTGCCTCCGACGTTCGACCTTTGCGTGGACCTGGCGGCCGCGCCGGGCGGGAAGAGCCTGGTGCTGGCGAGCGAGCGGCCTGCGATCAGGCTGCTTGCCTGCGACCGCAACATCGGTCGGACGCGCATGATGCGGGGCAACCTGGCGCGCCTCGAGCGGCGCCCCGGGCTCGTCGTGGCGGACGCGGGCGCAGCCCCCCTGCGCCGGGGCAGCTGCCGGGCGGTGATCCTGGACGCACCGTGCTCGGGCACCGGCACGCTACGGCGGCACCCCGAGATCCGCTGGCGCCTGCAGCCCGGCCACCTCGCAGGTTTGGCGGGGTCGCAGCGCCGCCTCGCCGAGGCCGCGGCGGCACTGCTCGTGCCCGGCGGGGTGTTGCTCTACGCCACCTGCTCCCTGGAGCCCGAGGAGAACGCGGCGGTGCTGGCGGGGCTTGGCTTGGAGGCGCTCCGGGTCGCGACCGACCTGCCCGTCCGCGTCCTCCCCAGCGGGGGCGTCGTGATCGCGCCCGGGATCGCCGGGGACGGGTTCACGGTCCACCTCATGCGGCGCCGGGCATGACCGACACCCGCGCCGCGTTGGCGTAGACTGGCGGCGGGACCGCACACGGCCAAAGTCGGGCAGGGAGAAGCGCCGTGGCGGTACGGCGGGCCGGCTGAACGAACGGGCGTCGCCAAGCGCCAGGTGAGGGAGGTCCAGCAATGGCGGGAAAGACGGAACTGGTGGAGCGCATCGCTTTCGAGACCGGACTGCCAAAGGCGCACGCCGCGCGCGCCATCGAGGTGATGATCGACGCGATGGCCCAGTGGCTGGCCGGCGGCGATCGTGTGGCGATCCCCGGCCTCGGCAGCTTCTACACGTCCGACCGCCCGGCGCGCCAGGTTCGGAACCCCCGCACCGGCGAGATGGTCTCGGTGAGCGCGTCGCGCACCGTGCGCTTCCGGCCGGGCAAGGAGCTCAAGAGTGCCGTGAGCCCCAAGGCCTGACTGATGGAAGGCCAGGCCCTGCTCGTCGTGGACCTGCAGAACGACTTCTGCCCCGGGGGAGCCCTGGCCGTGACGGACGGCGACGCGGTCGTTCCGGTGGTCAATGCCCTCATGCCGCGCTTCCCCCTGGTCGTTGCGACGCAGGACTGGCACCCCGCCGGGCACGCCTCGTTTGCATCCTCCCACCGCGGTCGCAAACCTCTCGAGGTCATCGATCTGGACGGGATTGCACAGGTGCTCTGGCCGGACCACTGCGTGCAGGGCACTGCGGGCGCGGACTTCCACCCGGAGCTCGACCGGGATTTCTTTCGCGCCATCATCCGCAAGGGGACCAACCCGAGGGTGGACAGCTATTCGGCGTTCCGCGACAACCACCGCGAGCACGCCACGGGGCTCGGAAGCCTGCTGCGCGAGCTCGGCGTCGGGCACGTCGTGATCGTTGGCCTGACCACTGACTACTGCGCCGCCACCTCCGCGCGGGACGCGATCGAGCTCGGGTTCAAGGCCGAGATCTGGCTCCCCGCGACCCGCCCGGTGGGGGCCCCACCCGGCCACACCGAGCGCACCCTCGCCGAGATCCGCGAGCTCGGCGTCATCCTTCGCGACACGATCCCGACCTAAATCAGGGGAAACTTCAGACCTCGAACGCGGAGCCGCCGATGAACTCGCGCAGGATGGACGTCTGCGGAACGTCGTCCTGGAAGATTGGCACGAACCACGTCAGGAACTTCAGCAGGCGGTAGGCCTCCGTGTACGCCGGGTGCTCGCGCGGCACCTCGAGTAGGAACCGCTCCGCGAACACGCGCATGACCGCGGGTTCATAGACGAGGGCGGAGTTGAAGATCACGTCGGCCTCTTCCTGGAACGGGAAGATCCCGCGCGCCTCGCCCCGCCGCACGTCGCTCCACATCTCCAGGGTGCGGGTGGTGGGATGGCCGCGGAACAGCCTGTCGCGCACGATCCGGCGCAGCAGCCTCGTGTCCGAGGTGAAGATCCGGTTGTGGTCGTCCAGTGTGAGCTGGGTGAGCGCGGAGATGAACACCCGGAACTTGGCATCCTCGGACACGGCGGCGGTCAGGCGGTGGTTGAGGGCGTGGATCCCCTCGATCAGCAGGACCTCGTTGGGCGCGAGCTGTTGGCGTGACCAGCGATCCGACTCGACCCTCCGCCCGCGGACGAAGTCGTACCGGGGGACCGCCACCTCATCGCCGCGCGGCAGCGCCACCAGGTGGGCGTTGAAGAGATCCAGGTCGAGAGCCTCGACCGCCTCGTAGTCGGGTTTGCCGTTGAGTCCCGGCGGCGTGCGCTCGCGGTCCAGGAAGTAGTTGTCTAGGGACAGCCCGACCGGCTGGATCCCGCTCACCCGCAGCTGAATGGCGAGCCGCCGGATGAAGGTTGTCTTCCCGGAGGACGAAGGTCCGGCCACGAGCACGAGGCGGACGCGGTGGCGCTGCTCGGCGATGGCGTCCGCGATGGCAGCGATCTTCTTTTCATGGAAGCCCTCGGCGATGCGAATCATGTCCGCGATCTCGCCCGAGAGGCACAGGCGGTTGAGCGAGCCCACGTTGGCGACGCCCAGCAGCTCGTTCCACTCTCTGGTCTCGCGGTAGCAGGCGAAGAGCTTCGGCTGCGGCTGCAAAGGCGGCAGGTGCGTGGGATCGCCGTTGCGGGGGAAACGCAGGAGCAGGCCGTCCTCGTACTGGACCGCCGCGAAACCCCGCACCCGACCCGCGGATGGCGCGACGGGGCCGGTCGCGATCTCGACGAACGTCCCGCACTCGACCACCGGAACCCTGGACGAGCGATGGGTGGCGAGCAGCGCGAGCGTGCTGTGGTCGCCGGCGGCCCGGAACACCGCCTCGGCTTCCTCGAGGGTCGCCGACCGGCGCAAGAGCGGTCGGTCCTCGTCGCAGATCTCCTCCATGCGGCGTGCGAGCGAGGTCGCGATCTGGGGGGTGAGCGGCGTGGGACCGTGCCAGGAGAAGAAGTACCCGCCGCCGAGCGACTGCCCGACCACCAGGCGGACCTCGGGGTAGAGTTCGTGGGCGGCGGCGAGAAGGATCAGCGAGGCGCTGCGGCGCGCCACCTCCTCGCCCTCACGGGAGGTGGCCCGCACGAGCTCCAGGTCGACCTGGAAACCACGCAGCGGGAAATCCAGCATGACGAGGCGGCGGTTGACCAGAGCCGCCAGGATGTCCTGAGGCACCTTCCCGAACCTGGCGGCAAGGAACCGCTCGACCGTGGTGCCGCTGTGCACCTGGCGCCGTTCGCCCTCGAAGCTGACCACGACCGACCCGTGCGGCACTCACACCTCCACCATTCGATTGTAGGGCAGGGGCAGCGACCGCCGGATGGAAGTAGAATCCGGACCGGTCCGACGGGGCCTCGCGTGCGGCGCACGCCGGAGGGGAGCAGACGTGGCAAGGAACGCTCGTTCGGAGAGGATTCTCCGCGCCATCGAGGCGATCGTGAGGCGCGTGGAGGAGCGCGGTGAGCCGCTGATCCATAGCGGCGAAGCGCCCCTTCCTCAAAAGCGCGAGGTGATCGCGATCGTGCGCGGACTGCAGGAGGTCATCTACCCGGGCTACTTCGGGGACCAGGCGCTGTACCGTGAGTACCTCCACGGTCACCTGGGGGACCAGCTGTTCGCGCTATCGAAGCGTCTCGAGTCCGAGGTGTGCCGGGCGCTCGCGGCCCCGTGCCGCAAGCCCGGGGGCACCGAGGTGCCGCAGCCCGGCCTCGAGGCGCGCGAGGTGGTGACGGCGTTCTTCGAGCGCCTGCCTGAGGTCATGGAGCTGATCGGCGCGGATGTCGTGGCGGCGTACGAGGGCGACCCGGCGGCGACCTGCCTCGAGGAGATCATCCTGGCGTACCCGGGGGTCAAGGCGGTGTTCACGTACCGGATCGCACACCTCCTGCACGGCCTCGGGGTGCCGCTGATACCGCGCATCATGACCGAGTTCGCGCACAACGAGACCGGCGTCGACATCCACCCCGGGGCCACCATCGGTCGGGAGTTCTTCATCGATCACGGCAACGGCGTGGTTGTCGGCGAGACCACGGTCATCGGGAACCGGGTCAAGCTCTACCAGGGTGTGACCCTGGGCGCCCTGTCCTTCCCACGCGATCAAAGGGGCACGCTGGTGCGTGGCACCAAGCGTCACCCCACGCTGGAAGACGACGTGGTGGTCTACGCCGGGGCGACCATCCTCGGAGGGGACACCGTCGTGGGGAGTGGCTCGGTCATCGGTGGCAACGTGTGGCTCACCACATCGGTGCCGCCCGGTTCGCGCGTCACCCTCTCCCGTGACCAGCTGCGTTACGAGATCAAGTCGCGTCCGCCCGAAGGTTGAGATTGACCCCTCTCGACGGCATCTGTTAGGTTAGCCATCCATGGTGCGACGAGCGCTGGCCGCCCTGTCCCTGCTCGTGTGCGCGAGCGCGCTGGCGCAGGAGCCGTTGCCGCCGGGATTGCACGGCGTGGACAAACTCGCTGCCCTCGTCCAGCGGGTAAGCCAGGTGCAGGCGAGCGTGGCCACGCTCGACGCGGACTTCGAGCAGGTCCGCACCAGCCGCCTCCTGGTGGCTCCCAGCGTCTCGCGCGGGCGCTTCCACTACCGGGCGCCCGATTCCGTCCGCTGGGATTACGACGCGCCAAGGGAGATGACCGTCCTGCTGACGGGCGGTGTCGCGATCACCTACCGCCCGGCCGAGAAGCGAGCGGAGCGCATCGAGGTGGGAAGGGCGCAGCGCCGGGTGTTCCGGTTCCTCGCTGCCACCGAGCCGCTCGACAAGCTCATGCAGCACTTCTCCTTTGCATTTCGCGACCCTCTCGGACCTGGGAATTACATCCTCGAGCTCAAGCCCGAAGCGCACATGATCAAGAAGCGCCTGCGACAGGTGCGGATCGAGATCGAGCGCACGACCTTCCTGCCAATCAAAGTCGGGTACACCGAGGCGGACGGCGACAGCACGCAATACGCCTTCTCGAACGTCAAGCTCAACTCCCCGCAGTCGCCCGATCTGTACACCCTGAACATCCCACCTGACGTCGAGGTGGTCCAGATCAAGCTGGCCGATGGAGAGTGACGGGGGAGGGGTGTCGAAGGGCGGTCCGAGCCGGTGGGGAGCCCGGAGGCCGGGTTCCCTCCGGAGTCTGCGGCGCCGTGGGGTGACGAGGTGATAGGCAGCTTCACCGTGGCGGCACGCGACGCCGCGACCGGAGCCCGTGCAAGCGAACTCGTGACCGCGCACGGCCTCGTGCACCTGCCGGCGTTCATGCCGGTCGGAACAGCCGGGAGCGTCAAAGGGCTGGCCCCCTGGGAGCTCGAGAGGCTCGCGCCCGAGATGGTCCTGGCCAACACCTACCACCTCCTCCTCCGCCCCGGCGTGGAACTGATCGAGCACCTCGGGGGCTTGCACCGTTTCATGGCGTGGGACGGGCCGATCCTCACCGATTCGGGCGGGTTCCAGATCTTCTCCCTTGCCGAGCGGCGGCGCTATGACGACGATGGGGTGGTCTTCAGGTCGCACCTCGACGGCAGTGAGCTGAGCCTCACGCCGGAGAGTTGCGTGGAGGCGCAGCGGCGGCTGGGCAGCGACGTGGCGATGGCCCTCGACGTCTGCCCGGCGCTGCCCGCGACCCGCGGCGAGCTGGAGCGGGCGGTCGCAACGACCTCCCGCTGGGCGTCCCGGTGCCGCGCCGCCCTGGCAACGGGCGGCGACACCCTGCTCTTCGGCATCGTTCAGGGCGGGTTGGAGGCCGACCTGCGTCGCCGCTCAGCCGAGGAGCTGGTCGCGCTCGGCTTTGACGGGTACGCGCTCGGAGGTTTCTCGGTGGGGGAGCCGGCCGAGGCGATGCGGGTGGCGGTCGGTGTCGCGGCGCCCCTCCTGCCGTCCGACCGACCGCGCTACCTGATGGGCGTCGGGACGCCCTTGGATATCGTCGAGGCGGTGGCGGCCGGGTGTGACCTCTTCGACTGCGTGATCCCGACCAGGAACGCCCGCAACGGCCTGCTGCACACCTCGCGGGGACCCGTCGTGCTGAAGAACGCACGCTGGAAGCGATCCGAGCAGCCCCCCGACCCGGCCTGCGACTGCCCGACCTGCCGCCGCTGCTCGCTCGCCTACCTGCGCCACCTCTACCTGGCGCACGAGGCGGCGGTGGTGGTGCTGGCGACCGTCCACAACGTTCACTTCTACCTCTCCTTGATGCGACGGCTCCGTTGGGCTATCATGTCCGGCCGCTTTGCGGAGGTTCGTGGGGAAGTGATCGCGGCGGGAGCGGCAGGCGGCTGAAGAAGGGGACGTCATGGACGCAAAGAATCCACTGGTACAGTTTCTACCCTTCATTCTCATCTTCGGGATCTTCTACCTGCTGCTCATCATGCCGATGCGCCGCAGGCAGAAGAAGCACCAGGAACTGCTCGGCAAGCTCACCAAGGGCGATCGCGTGATCACCAACGGCGGGATCTTCGGCACTGTGGTGGAGGTCGAGGGCGACAAGCTCACGCTCCGTATCGCGGAACCGAAGGTGGACATCCAGGTGGCACGCTCCGCGGTCGCCGGCCTCGCAAAGGATGCTGGGAGCGTCGACCTCAGCGCCAGCGAGCCCAAGTAGGGAGGGTTCATGCAACGCAACCTGATGTGGCGGTGGCTGCTCATCGGCGCTGTCTCCGTCCTAGCGGTCTACTTCATGCTGCCGCCCGACAAGCGCATCCACCTCGGGCTCGACCTCAAGGGCGGGATCCATCTCGTGCTCCAGGTGAACACCCAGGATGCCGTCCGGGCGGAGGTTGACGACGCGATGGAGCGGGTTCGCGTGGACCTGACCGAGAAGGGCTTTGCCCCGGCGTTGCTTCAGCGGTTGCCGGACGGCGACGGTTTCCAGCTCAGGCCAGGCCAGAACACCCCGGCAAAGACCCTCGACAAGGTTATCGACGACCGACTTGCCGAATTCAAGATCAGCCGCGGCCCTGAGATCGCGGCGACGCTCAAGCCGGAAGTGGCGCGCGCCATTCGGGACATTGCAGTCAGGCAGGGCCTGGAGACCATCCGTAACCGCGTGGACCAGTTCGGCGTGTCCGAACCCGTAATCCAGCGCCAAGGGCTCGAGGGAGACCGCATCGTCGTGCAGCTCCCGGGCGTTGATGACCCGGCGCGCGTGAAGGAAATCATCCACTCGACGGCGTTCTTGGAAATCAAGCCGGTGGAGCGCACCGCGCCCACCGAGGAGTCTCTGCTCGCCACCTCCAGCGGAAAGGTCCCGGAAGATTCCGAGGTCGTCTCGGGGGATATCGAGGACATGGAGGGCCGCATCACCGGCAAGGAGTACTACCTCCTCAAGAAGGCCTCGGTGATCACGGGTCGCGACCTGCGTAACGCACGTCGTTCCCAGGACCAGTACGGCCAGCCCGCCGTCAACTTCACGCTCAACCCGGAGGGTGCGAGGAAGTTCGGGGGCTACACGAGCGCGCACATCGGCGACCGCATGGCCATCGTCCTGGACAACAAGGTTCGGTCAGCCCCGGTGATCCGAGGTCACATCACGGATTCCGGCATCATCGAGGGCAACTTCACCGTGCAGGGAGCGGAGGACCTGGCGCTGGTGCTGCGTGCCGGCGCGCTGCCCGCCTCGATCACCTACCTCGAGGAGCGCACGGTCGGCCCGAGTCTCGGGCGCGACTCGGTCAAACGCGGTCTGAGGGCGGGCATGGTTGGGCTGATCCTGGTCGCCGTGTTCATGCTCGTCTACTACAAGGGTGCGGGCATCAACGCGAACGTCGCGCTGATCCTGAACGCCATCCTGCTGCTGGGCGCGATCGGCGCCCTCAAGGCCACGCTCACGCTGCCCGGCATCGCTGGAGTGATCCTCACCATCGGTATGGCGGTGGACTCCAACGTGCTGGTGTTCGAGCGCATCCGCGAGGAGCTGGAGCTCGGGAAGACCGTGCGCAATGGGGTGGCCCTCGGCTTCCAGAGGGCGTTCGCGACCATCATTGACACCCACGTCACCACGATCGTCTCCGCGCTCTTCCTGTTCCAGTTTGGCACCGGCCCGATCAAGGGCTTCGCCGTAACTCTCACCGTCGGCCTCGCGATCTCCATGTTCACCTCGGTGTTCGTGTCGCGGACGATCTTCGAAACCCTGCTCTCGCGCCGGGCGCAGGTCAAGACGCTTTCGATCTAGGGGGACGCGATGCGCTTCTTTCACAACACCAAGATCCGCTTCATGGAGTACCGCTGGTACTGGATCATCGCGTCCACCGCGCTGAACTTGGTCGCCATAGGGCTCATCTTCTTCGCGCCCGGCTTCAAGTACGGCGTCGACTTTGCCGGTGGCACGCAGCTCACCCTCAAGTTCAGCTCGGAACCCGACCTCGGCCGCATCCGCAACGCGCTCGAGGGCCTCAAGCTCGGGGAGGTCACGATCCAGCGCTTCGACGAGGCCAACCTTCACCAGTACCTCATCCACATGCAGAACCCGGCGGGGCAGGAGGGTGACTTCACCGCTCACATGCTGCAGGCACTCGAAAAGGAGTTCGGCGGCGGCACTGGCAAGATCGAGATCAACCTCCAGGGCTCGGACGCCTTACGGGACGCGCTCGCCCAGGCTGACCCCGACCAGGTGGCTGGGACGTTCGACGACCGCCGGACACACTACAAGCCGATGGCGGACGAGATTTTGAGCCTGCGCAAGAGGGCCGGCATCATCAAGGGGCCCGAGGACCTCGCGAGCTTGACAGCGCTCTCAGGCGGCGTGAAGACCTACCTCGCGCAGAACGCCCACTTTGGCGACTTCGCGTTGCTCGCCGCGGAGAGCGTCGGGCCGGTGGTAGGGAAGGACCTGCGGGAAAAGGCGACCTACGCCGTGTCCTTTTCGCTGCTCGGCATGCTGATCTACATCTGGGTCCGCTTCAAGCTGCAGTACGGTATCGGCGCGATCGTGGCCAACATCCACGACACCCTGATCACGCTCGGGGCTCTGGTCGTCACAGGGCGGGCGATCAACCTGCCGACGATCGCGGCCTTACTGACGCTGGTCGGCTACTCGACCAACGACACGGTGGTGATCTTCGACCGGATCCGGGAGCGGCTGAAGCTCGAGCGGGGCAAGCCGCTCATCACGGTCATGGACGAGGCCATCAACGCCACGCTGTCGCGGACGATCATAACCTCCGGTTTGACGTGGGTCGTTGTCCTGGCCCTGTTCATCTTCGGCGGAGACGTGATCAACACCTTTGCGTTCGTGCTTGTCATAGGCATCATCGTCGGCACCTACTCCTCGATCTACATCGCCTCCCCGATCGCGCTCGGCATGTCGAACTGGCTGGAGAAGCGCAAGCAGGCCCGCCGGCGCCGCTGAGACGGGGAACAGGGAACAGGGGACAGGGAACAACAGAGGGGAATTTAGCGACGCAGTAGAAGTTGCCCCTTGCTGACCCCTGACCCCTGACCCCTGACCCCTGACCCCTGACCCCTGACCCCTGACCCCTGACCCCTGACCCCTGACCCCTGACCCCTGAC
>DATKMD010000164.1:0-56642 GCA_035542075.1 Thermoanaerobaculaceae bacterium | reverse complement strand
GGGGGCGTGGGGAACGGGGGAGGGCTGAGCGGCCATGTGCGGCATCGTCGGGTACGTGGGGCCGCGTGAGGGCGTGCCGATAGTGCTTGAGGCTTTGCGTCACCTCGAGTACCGCGGGTACGACTCCGCCGGGGTCGCCGTGCACTGCGGTGACCGGCTGGAAGTGCTGCGTGCGCCGGGCAAGCTCATCAACCTTGCGGAGAAGGCCTCCGGGGCCGGGTTGCGTGGCCACCTCACGCTCGGTCACACGCGCTGGGCCACCCACGGGGCCCCGATCGAGCGCAACGCGCATCCCCACACCGATACGGAGGGCCGCGTCGCCGTTGTGCACAACGGTATCATCGAGAATTTCCGGGAGCTCAAGCTCGAACTGGAGGCCCAGGGGGCGCGCTTCTCCTCGGACACCGACTCGGAGGTGATCGCTCACCTGCTCGCGCGCGGCGGCACGGATCTGATTGCCGCAGCGCTCGCCGTACGCGGGAGGCTCCGTGGCCAGTACGCTGTGGCCGCGATTGCACGCGACGATCCGGGCACCGTCGTGGCGTTCCGCAACGGGCCGCCGCTGGTGGTGGGGTTCGGCGAGGGGGAGAACCTCGTGGCCTCCGACCCGGCTGCGGTGATTTCGATGACCCGTCGCTGCGCGCATCTGGAGGACGGCGACGTGGCAGCTGTGCAGTCGGACCGAGTGAGGTTCTTCGACAGCGCCGGCCACGGCGTGGAGCGGCCCGTCATCACCCTCGACTGGGAGCCGGGCGAGATGGAGCGCGGTGGCTTCCGCCACTTCATGCTCAAGGAGATTAACGAGCAGCCCGGCGCGGTCGCCGAGACGCTGCGCGCTCTGTTCCCAGATGCCGGTTCCCCGTCGCTTGCGCACCATGGCCTCGACGCCGCGACGCTGCGCCGCTTCACGAGCGTGCGGCTGGTGGCGTGTGGAACCTCCTGGCACGCGGCGCTGGTGGGGAAGTTCTACCTGGAGCGCCTGGCGAGAGTGCAGTGCGAGGTTGAGTACGCCTCGGAGTTCCGCTACCGCGAGCCGCTCCTCGGGAAGGAAACGCTTGTCGTCGGAATCACCCAGTCGGGGGAGACCGCCGACACGGTGGCCGCGATGCGGTTGGCGGGCGAAGCAGGGGCGGGGTTGGCGGCGATCTGCAACGTGCGCGGTGCCCTCGCCGAGCGTCTCGCGACGTGGCGGCTTGCGACCCACGCCGGTCCGGAGATCGGCGTGGCGTCCACCAAGGCGTTCACAACGCAACTGGTGGCGCTGCTGGCGCTCGCCCTCGCGTGGCGCGACGCGAAGGGGTTGCCGGGCGGCGAGACGACCGCTTTGTTGGAACGCGCTTGGGCGCTGCCCTACGACCTCGACGGAATGCTCGCCCGCGCACCCGAGGTGGCGGCAATTGCCGCCCAACTCGAGCACGCATCGAACGCCCTCTACCTCGGGCGCGGCGTCCTCTACCCGCTCGCTCTCGAGGGTGCGCTCAAGCTCAAGGAGATTTCCTACCTGCACGCGGAAGGGTACCCGGCGGGGGAGATGAAGCACGGACCGATCGCGCTCCTCGACGAGAGCTTCCCGGTGGTCGCCCTCTGCCCCAGGGGTGAGCTCGCGGAGAAGGTGCGCTCCAACATCGAGGAGGTCAGCGCGCGTAAGGCGCCCGTCTTCGCCTTCGGTGACCCCGCCGACGTGCGCTTGGCGGAGCTCGCGCGCACGGTGGTTGCGCTCCCTGAACTGCCGTGGCCGCTGCTGCCGGTGGCGACGGCGGTGCCGCTGCAGCTCCTGGCGTACGAGGTGGCGGTGCGCCGCGGCTGCGATGTGGATCAGCCGAGGAACCTCGCCAAATCGGTCACCGTCGAGTAGCCAGGCAACCCGAGCTCGCTGCACGAAGCCGTGAAGAAGACGGTGCGCCCCGGGGAGTACAATCGCCGGCTCGGGGGAGGTGCGTTGGATCGTCTCGCGAAGCTGCTGGCGGATCTGGACGACGAGCAGAAGCAGGCCGTCACGCACGGCGAGGGGCCGCTGCTCGTGGTCGCGGGGGCGGGTTCCGGGAAGACCCGGGTCCTGACGTACCGGGTCGCCTGGCTGCTCGCGCAAGGGGCAGCTCAACCCCACGAGGTGCTCGCGGTGACGTTCACCAACAAGGCGGCGCGTGAGATGGCCGAGCGCGTCGAGAGGCTGGTTGGCGGCTCGTTGCGCGGCGGCTTCGTCGGCACGTTCCACCGTTTCGCGCTGCAGCTGCTGCGCAGCCACCCCCATGAAGCGGGACTGCCGACCCGCTTTGCGATCGCCGACGAGGACGAGCAGCGCGCCTTGATCGAACGGGTGCTCAAGAAGTTGGACGTTCCCTCCTCGCGCCTGTCGCCGCGCGCCGCTCGCTCGCGCATCTCGGGCGCGAAGAACGCGATGGTCACGCCTGAGGAGTTGACGTCACGTGCGCGGGGGGGCGACGAGCGACTACTCGCCGAGCTCTACGAGGCGTACCAGGAGGAGCTGCGCGCGGCGGGAGCGGTGGACTTCGACGACATGCTGCTGGGGGCGGTCTCCCTGCTCGAGCGCGAGAAGGCGCTGCGCAAAGGGCTGGCGTCGCGCTTTCGCTGGATCCTCGTTGACGAGTACCAGGACACCAACCTCGCCCAGGCGCGCCTCGTGTGGCTGCTGGGGGGGAAGAACCCCAACCTGACCGCGGTGGGGGACGAGGACCAGTCGATCTACCGCTGGCGCGGCGCCGAGGTCGAGAACATCCTCAACTTCGAGGCGACGTACCCGGGGACCCGGGTCGTTACCCTCGGCCGGAACTACCGGTCGGCAGAGCCGATCCTGGCTGCGGCCGCAGCCGTGATCGCCAACAACCAGCGTCGTCGCCCGAAGCGGCTCTCCTCGGAGGTCGGGCACGGTGAGCCGGTGGCCGTCTACCTGGCATCCGACGAGGGGGACGAGGCGCGCTTCGTTACGGACGAGATCGAGCAGCTGCGCGCAACGACGGCGCTCGGCGAGATCGCGGTGCTCTTTCGCGTCAACGCGCAGTCGCGGAGCTTCGAGGCAGAGTTGGTGCGCCGGGCGATTCCGTACGCGGTCGTGGCCGGTACCCGCTTCTGGGAGCGCAAGGAGGTGCGCGACGCGCTGGCGTACCTGCGCCTCCTGATTGTGCCGGACGACGTGCTGGCGTTCCGCCGCGCCGTCCACGTGCCAGCGCGCGGGATCGGCCAGGTGGCGATGGAGCACCTGGAGGCCGCGGCGGCGGAGTGGGGGGTCTCGCTCCCGGAAGCCGCGCGGCGCCTGCCCGAGCAGTTGACACCACGCGCGCGCCTGGCACTGGAGGAGTTCTTCGTCCTCCTCGAGGCGCTGCGGGCGCTCGCGGGTTCCGCGCCGGCGCCGGAGGTTGTGCGGCAGTTGCTCGAGCGCTCCGGGTTGGCGGCGCAGTACGCAACGGAGGACGAGGAGGACCGGGGCCGGCGCGCAAATCTGGACGAACTGGTCGGCGCCGCAGCGGAGGCGGGAGAGCGCGGCCTCGACCTCGGCGGCTTTCTCGATGAGGTGGCGCTGCTGACCGACGCGGACGCCCGGCGTGGGGGAGAGGCGGTACAACTCTCCACGCTGCACGCGGCAAAGGGGCTCGAGTTCGACGTGGTCTTCCTGGTGGGGATGGAGGATGGTCTTTTGCCGCTGCGTCGGGAGAACAACGGCGAGGCCGACGAGGAGGAGGAGCGGCGCCTCGCGTACGTCGGCATGACCAGGGCGCGACGGCGCCTGTTCCTCACGCTGGCGCGGGTCCGACGCGTCAACGGGCAACTGCTGTCGGGCCGTCCCTCGCCTTTTCTTCTCGAGGTTCCTCGGGAGGTTGTCGAGGAGCGGACGGCTTTGGCCGGGCGTGACGCCTTCCGCACCCACCTGGCGCGGCCCTCACGTCCGATGTCGCCCCCAGCTACCGAGCAACGCTTCGGGCGCCAGCAGCGTACCCCGCACCCCGATGGCTGGCGGCCGGGCCTCAAGGTGCGCCACGCGACGTTCGGCTCGGGCGTGATCTTGCAGGTGCAGGGAACGGACGCACAGACACGGCTGGTCGTCTTCTTCGATCGCGCCGGCCGCAAAACGCTGATCCCTTCCCTGGCCAAACTCGAGCGCCTCTGAGCAGGTCGCGGAGCAGTTCTCAGGCGGTTTCCCGGTTGTCGGAAGAATCGTGCACGCAGAGTTTGCTCCCCGGTCGCAACCTCATTCGGCCTTGCGGGCGAAGCGCTGGAGGTCTAGATTCAGTGAGAGGCATACGCCACCGGTCGGAGAGCGATCGGGGCGCGGGGCTTTGAAAGGGTCCGTCGGCATCGTGCCGGCGGAGGTTGGCTGCGGATGGTCGGGCCGCCATCCGGGTGATCGGCGACGGCGCGGTGGCGCCGCGCCGCAGAACCCGCCGGGAGGGCATCTCCCCTCTCCGCGCGGCGATTGTCCGGAGGAACGACATGTTCGAGCGCCTTGAGGATGCCGAGAAGAAAGGTTCCGGCCGCACGATGAAGATCATCTGGATCGTGATTGCCATTGCGGCGGTGATTTTCGCGATCATCTCGTTCGCCTAGGCGGCGATCGGCCGCTCGAGGAACGGACGACTCGGAATCGTCCCGAATCCCTGCGCCGGAAGGTATCCAAGCGCGAGGCGCAGGGAAGACCCGAGGTCGCACCGCAGGACGCATATTCGCAGCCTGCGTCTACGGTGCAGTCTGGCTTGATGGTGTGTTACGACCGGGACGCCGCGCTGAGGCCGGCCTCGGTTTCGCCGGTAAGAGTCTCTCGCCAGACGACCTGACCTTTGCCGGTTTTCTTCGCCTCGCGCAGCGCGCGGTCCGCCTCTTCGAGCATGGCCTCCGGTCGGTCCGGCAACCGCTCGAAAGAGGCGACACCTATGCTGGCCCCGAGGTCTGCCCCTTGATACTGCTCGCCAAGTTCGGTGATTCGCCGGACCAGGCGGCGAGCGATTCGCAGCGAATCCTTCTTGGGGAGCCTCCAGAAGACGACCACGAACTCATCACCGCCGACGCGGGCGGGGAGATCACCAGCGCGGATGGTCACCCGAATGGTTTCGCCGATCCGCTGGAGAACTGTGTCGCCGACGCCGTGACCGAAACGGTCGTTGATGGCCTTGAAGTTGTCGAGGTCGATGTAGGCGAGAGAGATCGATGTGCGCACGCGCGCGCCCCTGAAGAGGGTCGCCTTGAGGCGATTCAAGAGCGCTCTCCGATTCGGCAGGTTGGTGAGGGGGTCGGTCTGTGCGAGGACCATCTGATGGCTGAGGAGGTCGCTGAAGACGGCGGCGACCAGGAAGATAAATGTCCGGTTCAGCCAGCTCCAAAGCAGGATGGGTACGTCGCTTCTGCCCAGGCCGATCGCGTGAGAGACGACCCAGCCGATGCTGGCGGCCGCGACGACGACAAGTGCAGGCGACCGCCCAGCGCGCCAACCAACGGCGGCGATCAGCAGGGTGTAGAAGATCAGGAAGGTGACCTCCTGGCCGGTCAGGTACTCGGCTACTCCGATCAGGAGGGCAAGGATCGCTCCCGTGACCGCGACGCGCACCCGCCAACCCGCAGCACCTCTTTCCATCCATTCACGCTACCCCGGAATCTGACCCTGCGGGCAGGACTGCCCTGTCGTCACCGTGAAGTAATCCCGGTGGTCGCCTCGCAATGGCCGCTATCTTCCTGTCTCGGCACCGACCAGGCGGCAGAGATGAGGAATTCAGGTGCCTATTGGTTTGCTGGTTTCTTCCAGATCGAGCGGAGCGCTCTCAGCACCCGCAGCGCCCTGCGCTCCCCCTCGGGGTGGAGCGCGGCGCCGACCTTCTCGACCCGCTCGCCGATCTGCACCTGGATCGAGGGCGACTTGCTCATGGCGAGCACCTGCGACGGGTAGACGCTGCGGTGGCCGGTCATCAGAAAGCTGATCACGCACGCCACGGCGGCATGCGGACCCAGCGAGGGGCCGAACACCTCGAGTGCCATGATCGCCGCAGCGATCGGGGTGTTTGCGGCGCCGGCCAGAACGGCCACCAGGCCGAGGGCCGCAAAGGTCGGAGGGTCCAGGCCGAAGATCTGGGCAAAGAGGGTTCCCGATGTAGCCCCGACAAAGAAGATCGGCGTCACGATGCCGCCGCTCCCGCCGAAGTTCAGGGTGAGTGACGTAAACGCCGCCTTCACTGGAAACGCGTACCAGGGGACGTCCCCTCCGCGCAGTGCCGACTCGATGCCGTCCAGGCCGAGACCGAGAAAGCGCGGGCCGATCAGGGCTCGGTGCGCTTCAGGGGCAGGCAGTTGACAGACCGGCGGGCTGCCGGTCAGCGCTGTTGGAGCGCGCCGTCGCGCACCACGACCCGGCCCGCCTTGACGACATGGCGCACCAGGTTGACGCCGAAGTGGTAGGCGAGGTGTTTCGGGGAGGGAGCGTCGAGCACCACGAGGTCTGCCTGCTTGCCAGCCTCCAGGCTGCCGATCCGGTCGGCGCGGCCGAGGGCGGCGGCGGCGTTGAGCGTCGCTGCCACCAGCGCCTGCTCGGTGGTGAGACCGGCGCCGAGGCAGGCAAGCGCAACGATCGTCGGCATCGACTCCGTGTGCGATGAGCCGGGGTTGCAGTCCGTAGCGAGGGCCACCGGAACCTCGGCGTGGATCAGGAGATCCACGGGGGCGTAACGCTCCCGCAGGAAGAACGAGACCCCCGGGAGCACGACCGCCACCACACCACGCTTGGCAAGTGCCCTGACACCTTCCTCGTTGACGTGCAGGAGGTGCGACGCGGACGCTGCGCCGAGTTCAGCCGCGAGCTTGGCCCCGCCCAGGTCGGAGAGCTCATCCGCGTGGAGGTGAATGCGCCACCCGTAGCGGCGCGCGTTGGCCAGGAGCCTCCTGGTCTGGTGGGGCGAGAAGACGCCGCGCTCGCAGAACACGTCGACGGCTTCGGCCAGCTTCTGCGCCGCGATGGCAGGGTGGATCTGACCCACGACGAGCTCCACGTACCCATCGGGATCATGCCGCCACTCGGGCGGAACCTCGTGGGCCGGCATCGCGGTCGGCACGATCTCGATGGGGTGCCTCCGGGCCGCCTCGCGGAGCACGCGCAGTTGTTTGAGCTCGCTCTCCAGCTCGAGACCGTACCCAGATTTGGCCTCCGTGGTGGTGGTTCCGTTGAGGAGCTGCCGGTCGAGACGCTTCAAGGTGAGCCCCAGCAGTTCGTCGAATGATGCCCTCCGAACAGCCTCGACGGTCGAAACGATCCCGCCGCCGGAAGCCGCGATCTGACTGTACGTCTCGCCGCTGAGGCGACGGTCGAACTCGTCTTCCCGAGTGCCTGCGAAGGGCAGGTGCGTGTGCGGGTCCACGAAGCCGGGGATCACGGTTCCTCCGGCCGCGTCCAGCACCTCCTCGGGGCTGCCGAACCGGCGATCGTGCTCCTGCTTGTCACCCACGAAGGCAACCTTGCCGTCGTCGCACCTGACGACGGTCCCTGGGAGCAGCTCGAGCGCGCCCTGCAGGTTCCCTGCCAGTGCGGCCTTGCCGCGGGGGGTGGCCACGAGCGTGGCCCCGGACACCAGAAGGCTCATCGCTCGCCCTTGGCGTCCGCCTGGCGGCGGCGCAGGAAGCTGACCGAGGGAGCGTCGCTCTCCCGCTGCTCGGCGGCCTCATCGTCCCGCACCGCCCCGTGCAGCAGCTCCACGAGGCGCTTGAGGTCGGAGCGTGCGCCGCGCCTGCGGCCACGCAGCTGGCCGATCACGAGCTCGATGTTCTCCGCCCGCCGCGCCGCGTCGTCCACCACACGGTCGGCGAGCGCCTCGGCCTCGCTCACGATGCGCTGGGCCTGTGCCTCGGCTCTCCCGACGATTGCCTCGGCGGCACGCTGCGCAGCCACCATGGCTTCGTTGAGTGCACCGGCGCGCTCGCGGTACTCGTCCACCTCTTGCGTGAGGCGGGCAACCTGGGCGCGCAGCTCACCGCGAGAGCGCGCCTCGTCCTCGAGCTGCTCGGCGATCTGGCCGAGAAACTCGCGCACAGCGTCGGGGTCGAGCCCGCGCATCCGGTGCGGGAAGGTGGAGCGTTGAATCTCCAACGGCGTGAGCCGGCTCATGGTGAGGGCCTCCTGCTAGTCCGAGATTAACTTACCTCGTGATCCGGGCCGTGACAAGGCTCACGTCACGCCGTACCGCTCCCCGAACAGGACGCGGCCCAGGCGTACCCAGGTCGCGCCTTCCTCGACTGCGACGCAGAAGTCCTCGGTCATCCCCATGGACAGCTCCAGGGTGGGCAGCGAGAAGCTCTCGGCAAGGTCGCGCCCGAGCGTGCGCAGGGCCGCGAAGTGCGGCCGCGAGCGCTCGGGGTTGGGATCGTAGGGCGGCACCGTCATGAGCCCGGAGAGCCGAAGGTGCGGGCAGCGCGCGAGCACGTGTTCCACCAGTAATGCTGCGTGGGAGGGTGGGGCACCGCTCTTGGCGATCTCGGCGCCGATGTTGATCTCCATGAACACGGGCACGAGGCGGCCCTCGGCGGCAAGCAGCGTCTCGAGCCGGTCGGCAAGCTCGATGCGGTCGAGGGTCTCGATCACGTCGAACAGCCCGAGCGCAAGCTTCGCCTTGTTGCGCTGCAGCGGGCCGACGAGGTGCCAGGGCGCTGGCGCGGCAACCAGCGGGCGCTTGGCCGCCGCCTCCTGCACCCGGTTCTCACCGATGGCGTCCACACCGGCGGCCACCGCGGCCGCAACCGTCTCCGCAGGGTGGGTCTTGGTGACACCCACGATGCGAACCTCGCTGGGGTCGCGCTGGGCCCGCGCGCACGCCGCTGCGATCCTCTCTCGCACTGCCGCGAGGTTGTCGGAGAGGCTCACGCCTGCCGTCCCCAACGCCCTGTGTTCATGGCAGACCTTCGGGCCGCGGAAGCGTGGAGGTGCGCTGTTCCACAGCGCGGTTTGCGAGGGCGTCAGCTGCGCGGTTGCGCTCGCGTGGCACGTGGAGGATGGAGAAGCGGCGGAGCCCCGCGGCGAGCGTCCGGGCCCGCAGCCAGAGCGGCTTGAGGTGGGGCGCTTTGACCCGGTAGGCGCCGTTCATCTGCTCGACCAGGAGCTGCGAGTCCGAGCGGACCGCGAGCTCCTCGAGGCCCAGTGCGTGCGCGCGCTCCAGCGCGGCGAGCAGCGCGGCATACTCCGCCACGTTGTTGGTGGTGCGCCCGAGGTAGAGGATGTGCTCCTCGCGGCGCCCGCTGGCTTCGAGCACGATCCCGCACCCCGCTTCGCCGGGGTTGCCGCGCGCGCCCCCGTCGATCGCCGCGCGACCTGCCCGGACAGCGGTCATGCGGGCGGCTGGAACTTCTCGGGGTCGTAGAGCAGCCGGCGGCAGTGATCGCAGAACTGGAACTCCTCGTTCGTGCGCACGAGCTGCACCAGCGAGGGGCGAAGATCCGCGTGGCAGGCGGAGCACGCGGTACCGTCCATCGGCACTACGGCGTTGGGTTTGCGCGACGCCCACAGCTTCTTGAAGCGAGCCATCGCAGCCTCGCCAAGCTCGTGCTGGATGTTGCGGAGGTCGCGCTCGATCTCTGCGAGTTCGGCCTCGGCGGCTTTACGGCTCTTCTCCCAGCCTGCCTCGGCCTCCTCGCGCAGCGTCTTCTCCTCCGGGCTCTCCTCGCCGAGGGTGGCGATGTCGGCCTCAATTCCTTCGAGCTCCTGCCAGATCGCCAGCACCCGATCCTCTTTGGCCTTGAGCTGACTCTCCACGTGGTCGAGCTCGGAGACCACGGCGGAGAGCTGCTTCATGTTCGTGACCTGGCTCTTCTGTTTGCGGAAGTGTTCGCGCTCCTCACGGAGTGCTTCGACCTCGGGTTGCAGGGAGGTCTGCTCTACCTGCAGTGTCTCGCGGCGTTTACGAGCGTGGTCCAGCTTTTCGTGGCGATCGGCAAACTGGGTTCGAAGGGCGGTGAGGGCCTCGGGCGGGGTGTCCCGTTCTCGCTTCAAGAGGGTGCGACGATCCAAGAGACGCTGCAGCGCGATGTAGCCGGCAAGTTGTTCCCGTGCCTTCAACGCACCTCCCGCACTTACGAGTCGCATCGTTCCGGCCAGGTCATGCCCGTGGGCCCAGAACGGTTCACGCTCGAAGTGGGTCCACCAGGATTCGAACCTGGGACCAACCGGTTATGAGCCGGCAGCTCTGACCGCTGAGCTATGGACCCAGCAGGCCGGAATTGTAGGTCCTGGCGGCGCAGGAGGCAAGCGCCAAGCGAGACCGCAGGGTTGATGGGTTCGTCGTTTGCCGGGGTCGTCGTGGAGGACCCGCCGGCGCCGACACGGCGGGCCGGGGTACTGCATGAGCGCGACGTGTAGAGATTGGCTTGATGTTCCCTGAGCGCTGTGCCCTGTTCCCCGGCCGTCAACCGATCATGTCCAGGTAAGGCTTCAGGAGCTTGGCGCGGGTCGGGTGGCGCAACTTGCGCAGCGCCTTCGACTCAATCTGGCGGATGCGCTCGCGCGTCACGTTGAACGCCTTGCCGACCTCCTCGAGGGTGTGCTCGGTGCCATCCCCGATCCCGAAGCGGCGTCGCAGCACCTCGGCCTCGCGCGGTGTGAGGGTGCGAAGCACGCCCTCCGCCTGGGTCTTGAGGCTGGCGGCGATCACGGCGTCGATCGGGGAGACCGCCGAACGATCCTCCACGAAGTCCCCGAGGTGGGAGTCCTCCTCCTCGCCGATGGGGGTCTCCAGGGAGATGGGCTCCTGGGCTATCTTCATGATCTTGCGGACCTTGGTCACCGGGATCTCCATCTTCTCGGCAACCTCCTCGGCGGTCGGCTCACGTCCCAACTCCTGCACCAACTGGCGTTGCGTGCGAGTGAGCTTGTTGATCGTCTCGATCATGTGCACCGGGATGCGGATGGTGCGTGCCTGGTCGGCGATCGCCCGCGTGATGGCTTGACGGATCCACCACGTCGCATAGGTCGAGAACTTGTAGCCGCGGCGGTACTCGAACTTGTCCACCGCCTTCATCAGGCCAATGTTGCCCTCCTGAATGAGATCCAGGAACTGGAGCCCTCGGTTGGTGTACTTCTTGGCGATCGAGACCACCAAGCGCAGGTTTGCGACGATGAGTTCCTGCTTGGCGCTGTCGGTCTCCTCCTCGCCCTGCCGCACCTCTCCGACCACGCGCCTCAACTCCTGGTGGGGCACACCGAACCGCTGCTCGAGGCCGCGAAGCTCGGCCCGATAACGCTTCACCCGCTCCTTGTAGTAGCTGTGGCGCTCGGCGTTGCGCTCGGTCTTGAGACGCACCTCGTCCTTGCGGATGGTGTTGAGCGGGATGGAGAACTGGCGCTCCACCTCGCCGAGGAACCGGACTAGGCGGTTCCGGGTGGTGGTGGTGAAGTCCGTGGAACGCACGAAGACCGAGATATCGCCGGCCAGCGCGTCGATCTTGCGCAGCAGCTCGTCGGCCCGGCGGGTGCCCCTGTTGCACCGGCGCAGGCGCTCCTTGAGCGCCTTGGACTGCTTGTCGAGTTCGAGGATTCGGTCGAACAGCTTCATCGTGTCCGCGACCCGCTGTTGTCCGCGCTCGTCCAGGTCACCGTTGAGCCCGGAGAGGATGTCGCGGATCATGCGGCGGTCGCGGCGCGCCATCTCGTTGGCGCGCAGGAACAGCTCCCTCACCTTGGGGCTCGAGGCCAGGGCGGCAAAGACCTTCGCCTCACCCGACTCGATGCGCATTGCGATCGAGACCTCACCGTCGCGGTCCAGCAGCTTGACGGTGCCCATCTCGCGGAGGTACATGCGCACCGGGTCGTTGGTCTTCTCGAGCAGCGCCGGGTCGACGACGGTGACGCCCGGCAGCGGTTCGGGGGGCTCCGGCCTCTCGCCCTGGGCGGCCTCCTCCTCGAGCACCGCCAGCTTCTCCAGACTTTCGACGATCTCGATATCGTTCTCGGTGAAGCGGAGGTAGATCTCGTCCAGCTCGTCGGCCGTGGAGGCCACCTCCTCGGGCAGCACCTCGAGGATCTCGTCCACCAGGACGTAGCCTCGCTCCCGTCCGAGGCCCAGCAGCCGCGCGAGCTCGACGTACTTCTCCTCGACGGTCAGGGCCAGAGCGTCCCGCTCCCGCACCCCCGAACCGGCCGAAGCCTCACTCGGACGGTGCTCCTTGGCCTTCTTCTGGGGGCGTTTGGATCGCGCCGGAAGGACGCGAACCTTTTTCTTTTCAACTACTTTTGTCTTTCGGCGCGCGCGGTCTCGGTGCAGTGGGGCGCGAGCCTTTTTTTTCGGTTTTTGTCGCAATGTTCTCCCTCAACATGACAAGCATGAGGCGCTCTTCATCCTTCTCCGGCACCCCATGCTCAAGAGTGGCCACCACCCGCCGCACACCACCACTCGACAATGTCGGGCGTAATCCCAGAAATTTCAAGGGCCTCGACCGTTCGGTGACGCAGGGCGGCTGCGGCTGGCGCCCTCACTCGGCGTCTGGAACACCCGGGGAGGGCGGTCCAAGCCTTTTGATCAGCTCGGTCTGCTCGGCCAGCAGCTTCCTCGCCAGTTCCTGATCCCCCCTCCTGGTCGCCTCGCCGATTTTGGTGACGAGCTCGGCTCGCTTGGCCTCGTCCATCCTCCGCATCAGCAGGCCGATCACGACCTCGAGCCGGTCTTCCGCAGTGGCGGGCGCCTCGTGCTCCAAGGCCGCAACCAGGCGTCGCACGTCCGGGTCCTGAATCTCCGCGAGGACCGCTGGAATCTCGATAAGTATTTTGTTTTCAGCTAGTTTCTTCAGCACCCTCAGCACCTCTCGGGTCGCGGGGTGGAGAACGGCCTCGCCTGGAACCCGCGAGAGGACGTCGGGCCTTCGGGAGGGCTCGATGTCGTGGAGAAGGGCGCGCAGGAGGGCCAACTCGCCCTTGTCGGGCAGCGCCTGCACCGCGGCCTGCCGGGCCACGACCGTCGGAGAGCCTATCTGGCCGAGTTGCTCGAGGGGTACCCCTGCCCCCCGGGCAAGCGCCTCGCGCATCGAGAAACGCCGCACGGGGTCCGGGCACCCATCAACTATCTCGAGCGTCTGTAGTAGGTTGCGTCGGCGCTCCTCGCGTGTCGTGCCCATCAACTCGAGCAGGAACTCGGTGGCGGGCAGAGCGCCGGCGACCCGTTGCCGGAAGGCCGCGGCACCTTCATGCCGCACCACGTCATCGGGATCCTGGCCTTGCGGGAGGAGCAGGACGCTCACTTCCAGGGCGGCGCCCAGAAGGGTGCGCACGGCGCTGACAGCCGCCTGGCGGCCTGCCGCATCACCGTCGAAACACACCACCACCTTGGGCACCCGTCGCACCAGCTCCTTGGCGTGGTGCTCGGAGAGGGCGGTGCCGAGGGTCGCCACGGTCTCGGCAAAGCCGTTGTCGTGCAGGGCGATACAGTCGAAATAGCCCTCCACCACGATGGCGTTGCCCGCCTGCGCGAAGGCACGGCCGGCGCGGTCGAGCGCGAACAGCACATGGCTCTTCGAAAAGAGGGTGGTCTCGGGCGAGTTGAGGTACTTGGGCGTCTCCTCGCCGAGGGCCCGCCCGCCGAACGCCACCAACCGGCCGCGGGCCAACCGGATCGGGATGGTGAGCCGGTCACGGAAGCGGTCCCACACCCGTCCCGCCTCCCCCTGCACCACCAGGCCTGCGGCGATCAGCGCACGCTCCGGGAACCGTCGGCGCAACTCGTCGTAGAGGGCCCGCCACTCTCCCTTCGCGTAGCCGAGACCGAAGTCGGCGGCGACCCCGGGTGTCACACCCCGGCGCTCGAGGAAGGCGCGCGGCCGCTCATCGCTCGCCTGGCGCATGAACACCCCCTGGGCGACCTCCATCACCTCGAGGAGTTGGTCGTTCTCGTCCTTGCGCCGACGAGCCTCCGGCGAGGCGGCGGGCAGGCGCACGCCGAACCGCTCGGCGAGCCGCTCGACGGCTTCGGCGAAACCCACGCGCTCGAGCTCCATCACGAAGTCGATCACGTCGCCGCCGCGCTTGCAGCCGAAGCAGTAGTACGTCCCTTTCTCGCGGGAAACGTTGAACGAGGGCGTCTTCTCCCCATGGAACGGGCAAAGCCCGACGTAGTTGCGGCCGGTCTTACGCAGCGTCAGGTGCTCGCCCACGACCACCACGATGTCGGCCGCCTCGCGGACTTGGTCGAGGACGTTGCGGGAGAGGTCGTAGTCGCTCATCGCGAGTCCAGCTCCGCTTCGGTTACACCGGTTCCACCCCGGTGCTGCGGCGGGTGGGTGAAGCGTGCCACAGCCGGGTGACTGGAGAGCACCTCCCGCACGACCTTACGCAGGGCACCGGTACCGTGGCCATGCACGACCCGAACATGGCTGACACCGGCGAGCGCAGCCCGGTCCAGGAATCGCTCCAGCTCCTCGCGGGCCTCCTCCTTCGTGCGGCCTATGAGCTTGAGTTCGGCTGGGATGGTCGTCTCGACCGAGGGCACCTCGATTGCCGCACGCGGTTGTGCCGGCGCGGGCTCGACCGGTTGACAGGCCACCCGCTCGACCCACATGCGCTTGTCCCCGACCTGGACCTCGACGCGGTCGCCGATGACCCGGCCAACCACGCCGACCGCCGCCGTCCCGAGCACCCGCACGGTTGCCCCGACCGCAAAAGGCTCCGGGGTCTCTGGCGGGGCGTCCTCGGGTGCGAACGCCAACGCGCTGCGGCGAATGGCTGCGACCTTTCGCTTGCCTGGGAACTCCCCGCGGGCCCGGGCCTCCTCCAGCTCGGAGAGCGCGGACGCAAGCTGCTCTTTGGCTCGGCGCCGAAGTGCGTCGCGCTCTTCGGCAAGACGCAACCGCACCCTCTCCTGCTCCCGCGCAAGGCGTTCACGCTCGGCCTCGGAGTGGCGGCGCGCCTCTTCCGTGTCGCGCGTCCGCGCGGCCAGTTCCTCCCGTTCGCGCCGCAGGCGCTCGCGCTCCTCCTGCAGCGCCCCGAGGTAGGCATCGATCGCGAGGAACGCCTTGGAGAGCAACTGGCGAGCGCGCGCAACGACTCCGGGCGGCACTCCCCAGGAGCTTGCGATGGCGAGGCCGCGCGAGCGGCCGGGCACTCCGAGGTGCAAACGGTAGGTCGGACGGCCGCTTTCCTCGTCGTAGCCCATGGCGGCGTTGACTGCCCCTGGCACGCTCTCCATGTGAGCGGCGACAGTGATCAGGTGGGCGGTCGCCACCGTCCAGCACCCGCGCCGCGCTAACTCCTCGATGAGCGCGGCCGCCAGCGCCGCCCCCTCTTCGGGGTCGGTACCGGAGCCGAGCTCGTCGTAGAGGACCAGCGTGTCGGCGTCCGCCTCCGCGAGCAACGATGCGGTCGCCCGCATGGCTCCGGTGAACGTCGAGAGGTCGGAGAAGAGGTTCTGCTCGTCTCCGAGGTGGCACCAGAGCCGATTGAACGGAGGCAGCGCGCTGCCCTCCTCGGCGAGCACCGGAATCCCTGTCTGAGCCATCAGGGCGGCGAGCCCGACGGTCTTGAGCGCCACGGTCTTGCCGCCCGCGTTCGGTCCCGAAAGCAGCACCAATTTGGCGCCTTCCGGGAACTCGAGGTCGAGCGGGACAATCGGGCGGGAGTTGCCAGGCTCCCCGAGCGCCTGCGCGCGCAGCGGGGCGAGGGCCGGATCGAGGAGCGGATGGCGGGCCTCGCACAGGCACAGCGAATCGCCCGTCCCGGGCTGCAGCAGCCTGCCCTCGCAGGCTTGGCCGAACAGGACGCGCGCCTGATACGCATCGAGCGTGGCAAGGGCCGTGGCGGCCCCTACGAGGTCATCGCGGTGACGGTGGAAGGACGACGCCAACTCGGCGAGTACCCGCTCCTCCTCCGAACGGGCCAGAGCGGTCGCCTCGGCGAGCGCGTTGTTGAGGTCCACCACCGCGAAAGGCTCCAGGAAGACGGTGGCACCCGAGGAGGAGATGTCCAGGACCAACCCGGGCACCGAGGCACGTTCGTTCGCCGGAACCGGGATGCAGTAGCGCTCGCGGCGTACGGTGAACGGCGCCGAGAGGTTCTTGTTCTGCCGCCGCACCTGCTCGACGGCGGCCACGATGGCGACGCGGTGGCGCTCGCGTGCGGCACGCGCCTGCGCGAGCGCGGGCGAAGCGCTATCGAGGACTTCCCCTCCGGGCCCGAGCCGCCGCTCGCAGAATGCGAGCAGGGCTTCGAACTGCGGCAGCGCTGAGAGCACCCGCCCGAGTTCCGGGCCGGGAGCATCGGCCAACAGTGCCGCCCTCACTTCCACGATGCGGCGCACCAGAGCGACGAGCCGGGCGAGCTCGGAGCCATCAGCCGGGCTCGCGATTCCGTCCTCCAGGAGGTGAACCGCGTCCAGCCCGGTGAAGGAGAGCGTGCCGGTCTTCGTGATGAGGGCCAGCAGTTCGTTGGTAAGGGAAAAGGACTTCGACCCTTCTCCGGGTGAGAACCGGGGAAGGGTCGTGATCACCGCGTGTCGCCCCCGTTCGCTGCGGGCGAACGTGGCGACCAACTTGAGCACCTGGTCAAACTCCAACGACGCGAAGGTCAAGGTAATCCCGAGGTCGCTAGAGCAACCCCGCCTTGCGCTGTTGGGCCAGCTTGCGGAGGAGCTTCTTGCGCGCCTGGATAAGCTTGCGCTTGCGCCTCACGCTCGGCTTCTCGTAGTGCTGACGCTTCTTGATCTCCGACAGGATTCCGGCCTTCTCACACTTCCTCTTGAAGCGACGCAGAGCCTGCTCGAACGACTCGTTGTCACGAACGTGCACCATCGTGGGCATCGCGCGATCTCACCCCCCCTCTGCGCTGGTCTTGCCGCACCGTACGCTGCTGGCGCGGGCACGCGAAAGGGAGGGAAGTCTAGCAAAGAAGGGTCGATCCGGTCAATTTCCGTCGCCTCACGGTCACGGGGAACCGGAGCGACGATGCCGCCGGGTGGCCGGGCGTTCCGTGGGCGCGGGCGTGGGAGGGTTGACCCGGGCCCGCCGCGCCTCCTGGATGGCTGCCTCCAGATCCTGCGGGAGCGGGAGGCCGAGCGCGCGGTACGGGCGCTCCGCTCCCTCGAGGGTTTGAAGGGCTTGCTGGCCGTCCCCGCTGCGGGCGAGGATGACGCGAGCGTTGGCGACGGCGGCGTCCGCGTAGAACCCCAGCGCTTCGAGTGTCTGGGGGTCGAAAGGCCTCTCGTTCAGCGCGACGGTGAGGAACGCCGTGAGGACCTTCTGGTCCTTGGCGTAGGCGGCATCGTACGCAGCCTGCGCCCGCGGGAGGGCATCGGCACCCACACTGCCGTTCCGTCCCTCGACCTGGGCACGGCTCAACGCCTCGCTGGCGGCGAGAAAGTCGGAGCGGGCGGCCTTGACGAGGGCAAAATCCGAGTCCGCCGCCTGCCCCCGTGCGCTCGGTCGGTCGCCGCACGCGAGAGCACCGGCGAGCAGAGCGAGGAGCCCCGCACGGCAAAAGGCCGCTATCATCGTTCCCCCGACAGCGAAAGCTAGCAGAGGGGCCGCGGCCAGGCAACGCCGTGCTTTTCTTGACACGCTTTGCGCGCGGCGCCGATAATGATTGCTTGATCGGGCAGCAGGGAGGCGCCATGGAGAAGCACGAAGCGATTCTCGCCGAGTTGGAGAAGCTGCGGGAAGGTGCCGCGTCGCGGATCCGGGCAAGGCTGGAGGCGGTGCAGGAGCAGATCCGGGAGTTTTCGTCCCGAGCGGCCCGAGAAGTGGGCGCCGTGATCCCCCCCGACCTAGAGACCCTCTTTCCAGTGGCAGCGCTGTCGGAGCGCCTGCAGGAGCTCGCGAAGCCGGCAGCCCCCGCCGGTGTGAGCCTCGAGGTGATGCGGCGGCTCGACGCCGGGCACGCCCAGTCCGAAGTGCTCCAGGAGTTGCTGAAGCAGCTTAGTGCCTGGTGCGGCCCGCGAGCGATCGTCGTGCTGCGCGAGGGCAACGCCGTCCAGGGTTGGGCGGGAGAAGGGTTGACGGGTGGGCCCCCGGTGAAGAGCTGGCAAGGGGCGCTTGCAAACTCGCTCGCTCTCCGGCGTGCTGCCGAGGGCGTGCCGGTCGTGGTCGACCTCGCCGCGGAAGAGATGCTTGCGCGCTGGTTCGACGCCGCACAGGGGCGGCTGCTGTTGGTGCCCATGTCGCTGCGAGGCAAGGTGGTCGGGATGCTGCTCGCGCTCGAGGGCGAGTCGGGTCTTGACACCGCGATCGTGCAGCAGCTCACCTACACGGCAGGGCTGATGCTCGAGACGATGAGCGGTCGGACGGTGGTCACGACGGCGGCCCTCATCGAGCCCGAGGTGCTGGTGGGTAAGGGAGAGGGCGCGCCGGCGCCCGAGAGGGTGCCCACATCCGAACTCTTCGAGCTGGAGGAGGGTGTGCCGACGCCAGCGATGGTGCGCCCGGTTCCACCCCAGGTCACACCGCCTCTCGCCGACGCCTCGGCTACCGTTCACCTCAAGGTTCCGGTGGCCCCCAAGGCTGCGCCGGCGCCACCGCCAACCGGTGCGCGGCCACCCGTTGCGCCGCCACCCGTTGCGCCGCCACCCGTCGCGCCGCCGCCCCCAGCGCCGCCCCCACCGCGGGCGGCTGTCGCTCCGCCGCCGGCTGCTCCGGGTCGGCCACCGGACGACGAGCGGAAGCACGAGGAGGCGCGGCGCTTCGCCCGTCTGCTGGTCTCGGAGATCAGGCTCTACAACGAGCAGGCGGTCCAGGCGGGGAAGATCTCGCGTGACATCTATCAGCGCCTGAAGGACGACATCGACCGCTCGCGTGAGATGTACGAGCAGCGCGTGGCCGCAGATGTGCGAGGCAGCAGCAACTACTTCCACGATGAGTTGGTGCGAATCCTCGCGGATGGAGAACCTGACGCCCTCGGAATGTAGGCGAGCCTGGCTGCGGGCGGCGGTCTCACTGGTTCTGCCGGTTCTTCTCTCGTGTCGGGCGACCCCTGCCCCGACGCTCGCCCGCGCTTTCCTGGTCAAGGGGGACGCAACCGCCCGGGCCACCGCGTTCATGCGTGTGGCGGTCGCCGGGCGCGAGAGCGAGCGGCGGCGTGCCGCGCTGTTGTGGGGACTCTACGCGTGTGACGCACGGTCGCCCGTCGGGGCGCTGACCGCCTTCGACATCGCCCGCCCAGAGGGAGGGCTCGCCCGCCTGGCGACGCGCCGATTGGTGGAGGCGCTCGAGGAATCGAGGTCTCCCGTCGGGCCCTGGATGTCGGTGGCGGCCGCACCGTGGCTGCCAACAGAGGACCGCGTGCGAGTGAGGCTGCGGGGCGCGGAGGTTCTCGCGGCTCGCGGCGAGACGTCGGCTGGAGCCGGCCTGCTTCCCGAACTCGCAGCCCTTCACGGCGACGAGGTTGGCCGCGCGCTGGCCGTGACCGCGCTCGTCGGCGACGCAGCGGGTGGAACCGCCGCGCGCAGTCTTGCAGTCGGGTTCCCCCAGCTCTTTGAGACGGTGTTTCCAGGGCGGCCGCTCGACCGGCTGGAAGCGACGTTCTCGAGTGCCGAGTGGGTTCACCACGCACAAGCCTGGTTGGACGCCGGGGAGCCCCAGGAGGCGTTGCGGGCCGCGGCGCGCGGCGGTAGCGGCGCATCCTTGACCGCGGCACGTGCCGCGCTGCGGCTGCACCGCCCGAGCGTCGCCTTGGGCTGGGCGACACGTGGCGGCGAGCGCTGTGCCGAGTGCCTGCTGGAGCGGGCCGAGGCCTACCGCCAGTTGGCGTGGAGCAGTCAGCCCGGCCAGCGGCAGCGAGGCTTCGGCGACATGTTGCGGGCGGCGCAGAGGGCGCGCCAGCTCGTGCCCAACGAGGGAGCGCTCGCGGGCCGAGGCGAGCTCCTGGTTGGGGAGGCGCTCGTCGAGTTGGGCCGGTTCGACGAGGCTCTCGTGCACCTCGGTTCGACGGCCGCTCAGGCCCAACCGCGCTGGGAGTGGGTGGCTCGCCGCCTGGTGATGCTGCAGGCTCGCCAGAAGGCTGGAGCGGCGCTGCCCTCCGAGCTCGCAAGGACCACACGGGGGCGGCGACTGGCGGATTATTGGCGCGCCCGAGGGCTGGCTCGCCGGGGTGACCGGTCCGCCCTCCTCCAGCTGGCGGAGAGCGGCTTTCCGGACCTCCCCGCGCAGTGGGCAGCGGGAGAGTTGCGCATGCACGGTGTGGCCGTGGCACTCTCGGCTCAGGCTTTGGCGAGCCCTCCGCCACCGGCGTGGGCCTCGGACCTTCTGACCGCCGGCCGTGTCGCCGAGGCGGTGTTCGCCTGGCGCTCCGAGCTGGAGGTGACGGGGAGAACGGGTCCGGATTGGCTGGGCCTGCTCGCCCTCGCGGAGATGCCACCGCTGGAGGCCGTGTCGCTCCTCGTGCGAGGGGAGCCGAAGCTGCTCTCCGGTCCGTGGCAGGGGTTGCCGCGGCAACTCCTCGAGCGCTACCTGCCGCTGCCCTGGCGTCAGGAGATCGAGTCGGCCGGGCGTCAGACTGGGGTGCCCCCCTGGGTGCTGGCGGGTCTGGTGCGCCAGGAGTCGGCCTGGAACCCACGCGCACGCTCGTCGGCCGGCGCACTCGGTCTCGCCCAGGTCCTTCCAGACTCGGCTGCCGAGGCGGCCCGCGCGTTACCGGGATTCCCGCGCGCGGGCGACATCCTTGAGCCTGGGCGCAACCTCACGCTGGGGGCCGCGCACCTCGCTGGGCTGCGGCGGACCTTCGGCTCCTGGACGGTCGCACTTGCGAGCTACAACGCCGGCGAGAAGCGCGTGCGGGAAGTGTGGGAAGCCAACGGCAGAAAGGACGGCCCCGATTTCGTGGAGTCCCTGGAGATCCCAGAGACCTGGGACTACGTGCACCGGGTGGTGCTGCTGGCAGAGGGGTATCGGATCCTGTACTGGCCAGAGGGGAGGGCGTACCCGTGGACGTGATCGAGGTTTCCTCGCAGCGTCGTCGCCAACTGGTGGACGTGACCACGTTCATCCAGGAGTCGGTCGCAGCCTCGGGTGTCTCTGACGGTATCTGCCACGTCGCCGTGCCCCATACGACCGCCGCGGTGCTCCTCAACGAAAACGCCGACCCGGCTGTGGCCGAAGACATCCTGGCTGGTCTCGCTGCGACCCTCCCTGCGCTGAGCTGGCGCCACACCGAGGGGAACTCCGATGCCCACTTCCTCAGCACACTGGTCGGGCATTCTGTGACCGTCCCGATCAACGACGGCGAGCTGGCGCTCGGGCGCTGGCAAGCCGTCTACCTGTTGGAGCTGGATGGTCCGCGGCGCCGTGAGCTGTGGATCACGTGCCTGCGGGCGTGAGCTGGGAATGAGCGCGCGGGGATTGACTCCCCGCGCGCGTGGGGGCTCGGGGGGCAGAGGCGGCGGGGCGGGGATGTGGGGCCGCCGGCCCCCCGTAACGGAAGCCGGTCCGCGGCGCCGTGAGCTGTGGATCACCTGCCTGCGGGCGTGATCCGACAGCGGCCCTACCAGTGGCGTCGCGGCGGCTTCTGACGAGTCTCGTGAACCACGCGGAGGTAGAGCGCCTCGAGACGGGCGATGCGCGCGTCGGTCGAGAAGTTCTGCCGCACCCGCTCCTGGCCGGCAGCAGCGAGACGACCCGCAAACTCGGGATCCCGCAGATAGCGGGAGACCGCGGCAGTCAGCATCGGGACGTCGCGGGGCGGCACCAGGATCCCCGAGACGCCGTCCTCGACGAGCTCGGGGTTGCCGGCGACCGCCGTCGCCACGACCGGCTTGCCCAGCGCCATGGCTTCGCGGATCGTACCGGTGATCCCGGTGCCTGCCCACGAGGGGTCGACGACCACCTCGCACGCCGCCAGGACGTCGGGCATGTCACTTCGTTCAAGGGTGGCGGTCACCGCACCGGCGAGGCCCAACTCGCCGGCGAGTTCGAGTACCCCCTGGCGCTGCGCCTCGGTCCGGCACGCCACCAGGAGCAGGTGCGCCTGCGGGTGATCCGCCCGCACGGCTGGGAAGGCCTTCAGTAGTTCCTTCCAACCCTTCCAGTCGCGCATCCCGACGTGTCCGACCACGCGTGCCTCGGCCGGGATGCCCAACTCCGCTCGCACCGCCTCGGCGTGGGTCCGGCTAGGGTCAAAGCGCTCCACATCCGTCCCCGCGTAGATGACCCCGACCTTGTGGGCGGGGACCCTGCCCGTGGCGATGACAACCCGCCGAATGCTCTCGGCGACGCACACGATGCGGCTGACCCTGCGCGCGCGGTACTTGAAGCCGGAGACAAAGTCGATCGGGAACGACACTCCACGGTTGACCACCAGACCGTAGTGCGCGCCGAGAAAGGTCGCGTACCAGGCCACGGCGTGGGCGATCCCCTTGTGCACGTGAACCACATCAACCTTGTGGCTGCGCGCGAGACGGGCAAACCTTCGTGCCGAAAACACGTCGAACTCGTGACGCAGTCGAAGGTCCACGTGTTCGACGCCGGCCTCAGCACAACGGCGGGCCATCTCCGTGCTGGGCCGCGTGACCGCCAGAACGCTGTGGCCTCGCGCAGCTAACCCGCGCGCGGCCTCGAACATCTGCACGACCGAGCCGGTGGCGAAGGCCGTCTTCTCGAGCATCTGGACGATGGTGAGGGGTTCCATCGCACCCGGCTCTCGTCGTTGCCTCTCTACATCACTGCCGTCGGCGGTGCCGGTTCGTCAGGTGCTCCCGCCTTGGAGAGCGGCACCCAGATGAGGTAGGCAACCAGCACCAGGGCAATCGGGATTGCCAGGGGCCTGGCGAAAATCCAGGTGATCGACGGGAACCCTTCTTTGCGGAAGAAGACCACCGCTGCGACCAGCAAGCCCATCAGCGCCTCACCGGCGATCAACCCCGAGGCCGCGAGCACGCCTGCGTTCTCGACGCGTGCCTTTTGGGCGGCGTTGTAGCCGCGCTTTTCGCGCATGCGATCGACGAATCCGCGGATCACGCCGCCGACGAAGATCGCGAACGTCGTCTCCAGCGGCAGGTACATCCCAACCGAGAAAAGCATCGGGGAGCGGACCTTGATGAGAATAAGGGAGACCCCCATCGCAATGCCGACCATGACGAGGGGCCACGCCATCTCGCCGCCGACGATTCCCTGGGAGAGCGCCGCCATGAGACCTGCCTGCGGCGCCGGAAGGCGAGGGCTGCCAAAGCCGGCCCCGGCGCCGAACTGCTTGATGTCCGCGAAGTGAAGGACGTAGAGGGGGAAGAACATCACCGCTCCCGCGAGGACCACGCCGATGAGATCGCCGGCCTCCATCTTCCACGGGGTTCCTCCCAGGATGTACCCGACCTTGAGGTCCTGAAGCATCTCGCCGGCGACCGCCGCCGAGACGCAACCGACGGCCGCGACCCCGAGCGTAGCCGCGATCCCAGCCGTGCCCTTGGCGCCGACGATCACCATGGTCAGGGCTGCGACGATGGTGGTAGCCAGCGTCAGACCCGAGAGGGGGTTGTTCGAGGAGCCGATCATCCCGACCAGGTTTCCGGAGACGGCCGCAAAGAAGAAACCGGTGATCAGCATGACGAGCGCGGCGACGATGGCGGGGCCGATCGCCTTGGTGAAGTACGCGTAGAGGACAACCATGAGGGCAAACGTGAAGAGAAGCCCGACGATCACGGTTTTGAAGTCGATGTCACGGTCAACTCTGCTGGTTGCTGCATGGACCTCTGCGGACTTCTTGAGGTCGCCCACCGCGCGGCCGAGGGCGGCGGCCAGGTTCTTGCGCATCTTGTAGAGCGTGTAGCAGGCACCCACGAGCATGCCGCCGACCGCGATCGGGCGCACGATGAAGCGCCAGAGATCACCCACCATCGCGGCCCACGCCGCGGGCTCGTTCCCAGCGGCGGCGCCCAGGTACCCGTCGATCAGGTGGGGTCCCTGGAAGAAGATCAGAAGAGGCACGAACAGTCCCCATGCGAGCAGGCCGCCGGCGAAGTTGAGGGCGCCGAGTTCCGGGCCGATGATGTAACCGACGCCGATGTAGGCCGGGCTCACCGCGGGGGCCGAGAAGTTGGAGACGCCACCCGCGGTGATCGTCTTCGCATCCCTGGAAAGCCCGAGGCGCACGAGGCTCTCCCTGAGCTTGCCGACCGCCACGCTGAATGTGTTCGAGGACGAGAAGATCCCGAACGCGTCGAGGAGCCTGACGGTCGCGCCGAGGGCCATGCCGCGGAAGAGCTGCAGCGCGGCCTCGGCGCCGCGCTGCCCCGCCTTGTGGATCTCGGAGGCCGCGACCGATTCGGGGAACGGCAACTCGCGGTCCTCGACCATCACGCGGCGGAGCATCGTGACGAACATGATCCCGAGGATGCCGCCCAGGATCATCAGCGCGGTGGCCGTGAGGTAGTCGGTCAGCGTACGGAACGTCCACAGGTTGAGGATCACGAACGCCGGGATCGTGAAGATGGCCCCGGCGGCCACGGACTCGCCGATCGAGCCGACGGTACGGGCGAAGTTCTCCTCGAGCAGCGAGCCCTTCATGAGGCGCAGCACCGCCATACCGATGACGGCGGCGGGGTAGGTGGCCGCGATGGTCATCCCGGCCCGGAGGCCGAGGTAGGCGTTGGCGGCCCCAAGGATGACGCACATGAACAGTCCGATGACGAGCGCCCGCAGGGTGAACTCGCGCATCTCAGAGTCGGCGGGCACATATGGTGTGTGGTGCTGCTCGCTCATGAGGTGGTCTCCTCCGTCTTTATGCCGCTCCTCGCCGGCGGCGGAGGAACGGGGGTGGTTGCCGCATTCTACATGGCACCCCGGCCCCGAACCCGGGGTCCCGCACGCGCTTCGGGCGAGGCGGAGGTTCGCCTCCTTCTCCAGTCCCAATGCAGCCCCGAGGGCGCCTTTTTTTATAGTACAAGGCTAAGATATCAGCACAACTGACTTGACAAAAGAGCGCTAAGATCCTATGTTGAATGGGTCTGGTGGTGCCAAGCCAGCGCCAGGTGAGGAGTGTAAGATGCCTTCCAACAGTAACTTCACAGTGAAAGCCGGGGAAGCACTCCAGGGTGCCCTCCGGCTCGCCAGCGACCGCGGTAACCCCGAGGCGACCCCCGCGCACCTGCTGCAGGCGCTCCTCGAACAGCCGGAGGGGCTGGCACCCCGGCTGCTCGAAAAGATCGGCGTGCCGGTGGCGCGCCTGCAGGGAGACCTGGCAGACGCTCTGGGCCGTTTGCCCTCTGCCCGGGGGGGTGCGGAAGCACAACCCTCTCGTGAGTTCCGCAAGGTTCTGGAGGCGGCGACGAAGCTCGCACCCCAGTTCCAGGATGAGTACGTCTCGGTCGAGCACCTGCTGCTGGGCATCGTGTCGCTGGCGGGGAGCGCCGCGGCGCAGCTCCTGGGGCGTTACGGCGTGGACCGTGACGCGCTCCTGTCCGCCATCCAGGAGCTTCGTGGATCGCACCGTGTCACCGACGAGAATCCCGAGGGCAAATTCGAGGCACTCAAAAAGTACGGCCGCGACCTCACCGAGCTCGCCCGGGCCGGCAAACTGGACCCGGTGATCGGCCGCGACGAGGAGATCCGCCGCGTCATGCAGGTTCTCACCCGTCGTACCAAGAACAACCCCGTTCTCATCGGCGAGCCCGGCGTCGGCAAGACCGCGGTGGCTGAGGGGCTGGCCGGGCGCATCGCTTCCGGGGACGTGCCGGAGCTGCTCAAGAGGCGCCGGATCGTGGCGCTCGACCTCGGCGCGCTGATCGCGGGCACCAAGTATCGCGGCGAGTTCGAGGACCGCCTGAAGGCAGTGATCAAGGAGGTCGTCGACTCCGAGGGTCAGGTGATCCTGTTCATCGACGAGATCCACACCCTCGTGGGCGCCGGCGCCGCGGAGGGCGCCATCGACGCCGCCAACCTCCTCAAGCCCGCCCTCGCGCGCGGCGAGCTGCGGGCGATCGGCGCGACCACTCTCGCGGAGTACCGCAAGCACATCGAGAAGGACGCCGCGCTCGAACGCCGCTTCCAGCCGGTACTCGTGGGTGAGCCCTCGGTGGAGGAAACGATCGCAATCCTGCGCGGGCTGAAGGAGCGCTACGAGGTGCACCACGGAGTCCGCATCACCGATGCGGCAATCGTGGCCGCCGCCACGCTTTCCAACAGGTACATCACGGACCGTTTCCTGCCCGACAAGGCCATCGACCTCGTGGACGAGGCAGCCTCGCGCCTGCGTATCGAGATCGACTCGCTGCCCACCGAGATCGACGAGCTGGAAAGAGGCGCCCTCAGGCTCGAGATCGAGAAACGGGCGCTCGCCAAGGAAAAGGACAGCGCGTCGAAGGAGCGTCTCGCCGACATCGACAGGGAGCTCGCCGAGGTCAAGGAACGCATCGCCACCATGAAGGCCTCGTGGCAGCGGGAGAAGGAGCTCATCGGGCGCATCCGCAAGGCCAAGGAGGAGGTCGAGAACACCAAGGAGGCGGCCGAGCGGGCCGAGCGCGACGGTGATCTGGAGCGCGCGGCCGAGCTCCGCTACGGGGAGCAGGTGCGGCAGACCCGCGAGCTTGAGCAGGCGACCACCGCCCTCAAGGAGCATCAGGCGGCGCACGGCTCCCTGCTGGCCGAGGAGGTCACCGAGGAGGCGATCGCCGAAGTGGTGGCGCGCTGGACGGGGATCCCGCTGAGCAAGCTGCTCGAGGGGGAGAAGGCGAAGCTCCTGCAGATGGAGGATCGCCTCACGGCCCGTGTGGTGGGGCAGGACGAAGCCGTGGTTGCGGTCGCGACAGCGGTGCGCCGTGCGCGCGCCGGCCTGAAGGATCCCAACCGCCCGGTCGGTTCGTTCCTCTTCCTCGGCCCGACCGGCGTGGGCAAGACCGAGCTCGCGCGGGCTCTGGCCGAATTTCTCTTCGACGACGAGCGGGCGATGATCCGGCTCGACATGTCGGAGTATATGGAGAAACACGCGGTGGCGCGCATGATCGGGGCTCCGCCGGGGTACGTTGGGTACGAGGAAGGGGGCCAGCTGACCGAGGCGGTGCGGCGCCGCCCCTACTCGGTCGTGCTGCTCGACGAGGTCGAGAAGGCGCACGCCGACGTCTTCAACGTGCTGCTGCAGATCCTTGACGATGGCCGCCTCACCGACGGTAAGGGGCGTACGGTCGACTTCCGCAACAGCGTCGTGATCATGACCTCGAACATCGCCTCCGATGCGATTGCGGAGTTTACCGAGGCACAGCGCGCGCGCATGCTCGATTCGGTTCAAAGGGAGCTGAAGGCGCACTTCCGCCCGGAGTTCCTCAACCGCGTGGACGAGGTGCTCGTGTTTCACCGGCTCGGGCCGGAGCACATCAAGGCGATCGTCGCGATCCAACTCGAACGGCTCAACCAGCTCCTGGCCGACCGACGAATCCGGGTCGAGGCCGACGAGGAGGCGGTGGAGCTCCTGGCGCGCGAGGGGTACGACGCGGAGTTCGGCGCGCGGCCGCTCAAGCGCACGATCCAGCGCCTGGTGCAGGACCCGTTGGCCCGCATGTCGCTTGCCGGCGAGATCGCAGAGGGTGATGTCGTTGCGCTGGGCGTGAAGGACGGGGCGCTCGTGCTTGCGCCGAAGCGGGCGGGGGCTCCGGTCGCATAACATTTCACGTCCCCCTGGTGCGGGCGGCGGGGCAGTGCCCCGCCGCTCGTCTTTTTAGGTTATTAGGCGCGAGGCTATGATCGCGGGCGGATGAGCACGCGCGACGCGGCCGGTCTGCGGGTGGAGGGGTTGTCGGTGCGGCTGCCCGGGCAGGCTTTGCCCTCGCTGGTTAACGTCAACCTCGAGGTGCAGCGCGGCGAGGTCGTGGGGGTGTGCGGTCGCTCCGGGTGCGGGAAGTCAACACTCCTGCACGCCATCGCCGGCCTCGTACCGTGGGCTCAACCGGCCGAGGTTCGTGGGGCGGTTGCCCTGGCGGGCGAAGAACTGGGCGAGCTTGATCCCGGGCAGCGCGCCCACCTGCTCGCCACGTGTCTCGACAGGCCGGACGCCCAACTCTTCCTCGGCACGGTGGGCCAGGAACTGGACGCCGCACGGCGCCTCCACGGCGACGCGCCGCTGGCTCGGCGTATCGCACGGACCCTGGGGCTCGAGCCGCTCCTCGACCGACGGGTCACGGCGCTCTCCTCAGGAGAGCGGCAGCGGCTGGCGCTGGCAGTGACGCTTGCGGGTGCGCCGCGGCCGGTGCTGCTGGACGAGCCGACGGTCCACCTGGACGAGCCTGGCGTCGCGGCGCTCCTGCAGGTCCTGAGCGAGATCCGCTCGGTAGGGGGCTCGGTGCTGCTCGCCGAGCAGGCTGGTTTCCGGCTCGGCGGAACGGTGGACCGCTGGCTCGAGCTGGAGGGTGGCACCCTTGGCCCGTGCCTGCCGCCGGTCCAACCCACGCTGCCGAGCGCGACCACAACACGAGGCGAGACGTTGCTGGAGGCGGCGGAGGTTCATTTGGTTCGCGGTGGCCGCACGCTGCTCGAGGGCGTGAGCCTGACCGTGCGCGCCGGGGAGATCGTGCTGCTCTCGGGGGCCAACGGTGCGGGGAAGTCCTCGCTGGCGCGCGCGTTGGCGGGGTACGCGGAGGCTGCCGGCGGCGGGCTTGCTATGCCAGACGGTCGCGTGCGGCGTCCCCACGGCACCGCACTCTTGCTCCCCGAGGCCGGGGTGCAACTCTTCACGGCCAGCGCGGCTGAGGAGGTCGCACTCGCAGGTCTCGACGCACCCGGAGTCGGCGCGGTCCTGCGTCGGTACCGTCTGGAGTCGCTGGGAGGGCGGGCGCCGTGGACGCTCTCGCGCGGCGAGCAGCAGCGGCTTGCGCACGCAGCGGTGGAGGCGCTGCAGCCCGCGGTGACGATCGTCGACGAGCCGGGCCAAGGGCTGGATCCGGAAGACCTCGTGGATTTCGCGGAGCTGATCGTCGGGCGTGCCAAGCGTGGGGCCGCCTACCTGATCGTGTCCCAGCGGCCGGAACTCGCGACGCTGGCGCAACGGCACCTGGTGATCGCTGACCGTCGCCTGGTGGCCGCCGAGAGCCGTCCATGAAAGACGCTCGCGCCTGGACGCACGCCGCGCTGTTCGGCAGCCTTTGGGGAGCCGCGGAGGCCTCGCTGGGGACCGCGCTGAAGGCCGGCCACGTTCCGCTCTCGGGGCTCATCATGGCCAGCATCGGAGTGCTCTGCCTCCTCACGGTACGCCGGCTGCAGCCTACGGTGGGTATCAGTCTGGTGACAGGGGCGGTGGCGGCTTGCCTCAAGATCTTCTCACTCGGCGGCCTGGTGGTTGCCCCAGCGGTGGGAATCCTGGCCGAAGCAGCGCTGGTCGAGCTCGCGATGACCGCCACAGCCAACTCGGCGCTCGGCGCGATTGCCGGCGGCGCGCTCGCCCTGGCCGAACCGCCGCTGCAGATGGTTTTCACCGCGGTGGTGATCACGGGGCCCGAGGCGGCCGCGGCCATTGAGAAGGCCGCACGGGCGCTGGCGGCGCAGCGGTGGTTCCCGGCAGCGTCGCCCCTCGGGGTGCTCGCCGCGGTGTCCACCGTCTCGGGGCTGCTTGGCGCGGCGGTTGGCGCTCTCTCGTGGCGGGTCGCGGGTCGCGTGGTGCGCCGGGTGCGGGGTAGCGCATGAGGCGCGTGGGCGGGCTGCTCGCGCTGGTCGCCGTGGCGCTCGCGTTTGTTCCGCACGCCGTGGCGCCGGCGCTGACCCTGGTGGCGGCGCTCGCCGCGAGCCTGGTCCTCGAGCCGGCGGCCGTGCGACGGGCCTGGAGGCTACCGGCGCTGCTGCTGGTCCTGACGGCTGCAGCCGTGACCGCCGCCCTGGTGGGGTGGGCGACCGCCCCCAACCGGGGCGCAGCCGCGGGCGGTGCGGTGCTGCTGCGGTTCCTTGCACTCCTGCTGCTGGCTGCGCTCGCCTCCCGGCACGTGGACGCCGAGGCGGTTCAGCGGGGGGCGCGGCGCCTTGGGATGAACAGGGTGGGTTTGGCAGCGGGGCTTGCCCTGAACGCGCTTCCCCACCTCGGGGAGGCGGCACGTGACGCCTGGACGGCGCTTGCCGTGCGCCGGAGACGGTCGATCCCGCGCCTCCGCGACCTGCCGCGCTTGGCCGAGGTGCTGCTGGCCCACACCGCGCGCGTCGCGGAAGAGGCGGCGGCTGCCGCCGCGCTGCGCGGCCACCACGCGCTCGCCCGGCCCGGAGCGCCGCTGCCGCCTGTCGCGCTGCTCGTGGTTGTGACCGGGAGGCCCGGCGTCGGCAAGACCCCGGCCTTGCGAGGCACGGCAGCCGCTCTGCAGGAGCGGGGGATCCCCGTGGCCGGCTTCGTGCAGATCCCGGTCTGGAACGAGTGCGGCAAAGGCGGCTACCTGGTGCGGGATGTGGCGTCGGGGGAGGAGCGCACACTCGCCGTCAAGGTCGGTGAGGAGCGCGGCGAACACGGGACGCCCTTCCGCTTCGAGCCGGCAGGGTTCGCCTTCGCGCGCGCGGCCCTCGGGCGGGCAACGGTCGGCTCGGTGCTGATCCTCGATGAACTCGGCCCGGTTGAGTTGCGCGGCGGCGGGCACATGCCGGCGGTGCGCCGCGCCTTGAGACGCCGCGGCCTCGCCGCGGTCCTCGCGACGGTCCGCCCTGCGCTCATTCCCTCGTTTCTCTCACAGCTTGCCGTTCCCGCGGTGGTGATCGTGGACGTCGAGGGGGCGAGCCACCCCGTCTCGGCGTTGCTCGATGCCCTCCGACCGGTGCTGCCGCCGGCGGACTAGAATGGTGCGGGGCGCGCCTGTCGTTGCGGCGGCGCGCGGTTTGCGGGCGGAGAGACGCCTGATGCCAGGGGTCACTTTCAGGCTCAACGGACGGATGACCACCGCACACTACGAGGAGGGGATGCACTTCCTCGAGGTGCTGCGCGAGGAGTGCGGGCTCGTCTCGCCCAAGGACGGCTGCTCACCCCAGGGCGTGTGCGGCTGCTGCACGGTGCTGGTGGACGGCCACCCCGCGCTCGCCTGCCTAAAGAGGCCCCAGGAGGTCTCCGGCCGCGAGGTCGTCACCCTGGAGGGGATCCCGGAGGCGCAAAGGCAGGTGCTCGCGCGCGCATTCGTGCAGGAGGGTGCGGTGCAGTGCGGGTACTGCACGCCCGGGATCGTAATGCGCGCGTTCGCCCTTCTTGAGCGTGGCAGGACCTCCGATCGGGAGGCGGTTGCCCGGGCGCTTTCCGGGCATCTGTGCCGGTGCACCGGGTACCAGCGCCTCTTCGATGCCATCCGCAGCGCGGGGGAGGCGTGGAAGAACGGCGGCGCGTTTGCGGGGGATGGCCCGCGTCGAGTGGATCTCTTCGGTGAGCGCTACGGTCTCCACCGCGCGTCGGTCGGCAGCGCTCACGGTGTCGGCGCGTCCGCTCCGCGGTACCGAGGCCTCGATCAGGCGCTGGGCACGAAACCGTACGTCGCGGACCTGAGGGAACCCGGGATGGTCCACGGAGCGGTCGTGCTCGCCGCGCACCCGCGTGCCCGCGTGCTGGGGATCGACGCTCACGCCGCGCTCGCGATGCCGGGCGTCGTGCGGGTCTTCACCGCGGCCGACGTCCCGGGTGACCGCTTCGTCGGCTTGGTGATCCGAGACTGGCCGGTGTTCGTGGCGGTGGGGGAGATCACCCGGTACGTTGGGGACGTTGTGGCGCTCGCGGTGGCGGACACCCAGTTTCACGCCCGGCAGGCGGCGAAGGCGATCAGGGTCGAATACGAGGTCCTCGAACCGGTGACGTCCCCGGACGCCGCGCTCGCTCCGGACGCACCGCCCATTCACCCATCCGGCAACCTGCTCGAGGTGACCGCATTCACGCGTGGCGATGTCAGTGCGGCGTTCGCAGCTTCCGCCCACGTCGTCGAGAAACGGTTCACGACACAACGCATCGAGCACGCTTTCCTTGAACCGGAGGCGTGTCTGGCCGTGCCGCAGGGGGAAGGCCTGAGGGTTTTTTCCCAAGGCCAGGGCGTGCACGACGACCAGCTCCAGATCGCTTCGGTCCTCGGGGTGGCGCGCGAAAAGGTAGAGGTGGAGCTCGTTTCCAACGGCGGCGCATTCGGCGGCAAGGAGGATCTCTCGATCCAGGCGCAGACCGCGCTTGCCGCGTGGCTGCTGCAAAAACCGGTGCGGACGGTGCTGACCCGGGAGCAGTCGATCCTCCTGCACCCCAAGCGGCATCCCCTCACGATGCACTACACGGTTGGATGCGATGTCGATGGCATTCTGACCGCGGTGCGTGCCCGCATCGTCGGAGACACCGGCGCCTACGCCTCGGTGGGCACGCAGGTGCTGGAACGCGCGGCCGGGCATGCGTGCGGACCGTACCGTGTGCAGGCGGTGGACGTCGAGGCGAAGACCGTCTACACCAACAACCCCCCTTCCGGTGCGATGCGAGGCTTCGGCGTGCCGCAAACCACCTTCGCCATCGAAAGCTGCCTCAACATCCTGGCTGAGGAAGTCGGGCTGGACGATTACGAAATCCGCGAGCGCAACGTCCTCGGCCCGGGCGACCGCTTTGCGACCGGGCAGATCATGACGTCGTCGTGCGGCATCCGGCAGACGCTCGAGGCGGTGCGGGCGGTTTACAAGGCGAACGCCGGGCGCTCCGGGATCGCCTGCGGGATCAAGAACACCGGGATCGGCAACGGGGCGGCCGACATCGGCCGGGTGGCGATTCGCGTGCTCCGCGCTGGGCGCGTTGAGGTGCTCACTGGTTTCACGGAGATGGGACAGGGACTGTTCACCCTACTGCGGCAGGTCGTCGCTCACGAGACCGGGATTGCGCCGGCGGCGATTGAAGTAAGCGCGCGGTCCGATCTCGCCGTGCTGTCGGGGATGACCACCGCCTCGCGCGCCACGGCGCTCGCCACGATGGCCGGGCAGCGCGCTGCGGAGAAGCTCGCGGCCGATCTCGCCACGGCGGAGTTGGAAACCCTGGTCGCAAGTGAGTATCTCGGCGAGTACATCTGCGACTTCACCGTGGCTCCCGGCACACCGGCGGACAACCCGGTGACCCACATGTCGTTCGGCTACGCAACCCAGGTCGTGATTTTGGACAACGACGGCCGGATCGCGAAGGTCGTGGCCGCGCACGACGTGGGCCGCGCCCTCAACCCGCTCGCCTGTGCCCAGCAGATCGAGGGCGCAGTGCACATGGGGCTGGGCTACGCGCTCTCGGAAGAGTTGCCCTGCACCGACGGACGGCCGAACTCGACGCTGCTGCGCGACCTCGGCATCCTGAAAGCCGGGGAGATGCCCGAGGTGGAGGTGATCCTCATCGAGGTGCCCGACCCGGTTGGGGGGTACGGTACGAAGGGCGTCGGCGAGATTGGCCTGGTTCCGACGGCCGCGGCCGTGGCTGGAGCGATGGCGAGCTTCGACGGGGTGCACCGCACGGCGCTCCCCATGAGGGATATCCCTGCGCGGCGCGGCACCACCTCGTCACACTAGAGAACTCTCCCGCGCCCCAAGGTTGTTGGTCGCGGGCTCGTACTAGAATTGCGATCGTGAACGGGTCCGTTCCTGCGGGCCCGGTTTCGATATTCGGGGGAGGCGACATGGGCGGACGGCACGAGGGGCTGACCAGGCGGAGACTTTTCACCGGGATCCTGAGCGGGGCCGCGGCTGCGGCGTTCGGAAAGCGGCTGGCGCTTGCGTCCACGGACACGGTCCGCGTGGTGAGGGTCGAGTCCGGCGACGTCTGGAGGGGTGACGCGCGCGACCCTCAGGTCGTCGCCCGCATGGTCAACGCAGGGGTGATGACCTTCAGCGGTGGAGCGACGCCGGAGGCTGCATGGCGCTTCTTCTTCAAGCCGGGCACCCGGGTAGGCCTGAAGATCAACCTGCTCGGGAGGCCGCTCAGCTACACCGCCCCGGAGGTGACGGATGCGGTCGCTGCCGGCGTGCTTCTGGCGGGCGTCAAGTCGGAGGATGTGATCGTCTGGGACCGCTGGAAAGACCACTTCGGGCCGACCCGGTACAAGTTCGGGCGCGGCACGTTTGGCCAGAGCGTCGAGCACGGGGGCAGCTACGACAGGGTACTGGCGCTACGGGCCTCGGGCGGGGTGTGCCCCATCGACACGATTCCAGTGAATCGCACTGATGTCACGGTGAACCTGCCGGTGCTCAAAGATCACGAGACCTCCGGAGTGACACTCGCGCTCAAGAACATCGCCTTTGGCTGCTACGACCACCACCGCAGCGCGCACGAAAACTATTGCGACCCGTTCATCGCGGAGGCGTGCGAGCACTTCGCCGCCAAAACCAGGGTGCCCCTCATCGGCATGGACGCGACCGAGGGTTGCTTCGACAATGGTCCGCGCCCTTCCGACCGCTCCCGCCTCTGGCGCGAGAACGCGATCTACGTTGCGACCGATCCGGTGGCGCTCGACGTGGTGTGCCGCAACGTCATCATGCGCAAACGCTCCGAAAAAGGTCTTGCCGACAAGACCCGGCAATGTCGCCACATCGAGACCGCCGCCCGCAAGGGGCTCGGCATCGGTGATGCCTCCCGAATCGAGGTGACGACCGTACGGGTGTGACGCGGGCTGGACTATGGGCCGCGCTGCAGGTCGATACGCTTGAGCTGCTCGAGTTCCTCGCGGACGCGCTTAAGCTGTGCCTGCGTGTCGGCGAGCGTCAGCCGCAGCCGTTGCGCCTGCTCGTCCCTCTCCTTGAGCGCTCCCTCGAGCGCGGCGAGCTGCAGGCGTGCCGACGCGAAATCGTCCGACAAGCGGCGCTCCTGCTCGAGCAAGGGCACGAGAAGCACGGCCTGCGCCGCCGCCGGGGTCCTCGGAAAAAGGCTTGGGACGTCGCGCAGGACCTCTACCGCCCGGGCAGGGTCGTGGGCGGTGCTCGGCATCGCGTAGGCTAGCCCGAGGTGGAGGTGTAGGTCGGGGTCGCGTCGGGCCGCAGGTTGCGAGCGCAGCGCCTCCTCGTACGCCGCTGCCGCGGCGGCGTAGTTGCCGGCCTCGAACTCACGGTCGGCCACGCTCTTCACGGAGGCGCAGCCGGCCATAGCGAGCGCGGTGAAGGCGAGCGAGGTGAGGCGCCTGCACCCGGTCACGCTTTTCCTCCCTCCCGCACCGTCGCCCCCATGCCGCCACCCCTGTGCGGTGCGCGAGTTGGAACGAGCACAGAGGCGATAGTACCCGACGGTCGGTTGTCCGCGACCCAGACTGTCCCTCTGTGGGCACGCACGATCTCCCGGGCGATGGCGAGGCCAAGCCCGACCCCTGCGCCGGTCCTTCGGGACCCCTGCGCGGCCTGGTGGAACTTCTCGAATACATGACTCTTCTCACGGTCGGGAATGCCGGGTCCCGAGTCGTGGATCCGCACCACCGTGTACGGGGGAGGGGCGACATCGCTGTCGGGCGGAGCGTCGGCAGGGAGCAAGGCCTCGTTCCGTACGGCCACGGTCACCGAGCCTCCCGGCGGGGAGAACTTCACCGCGTTGTCGAGGAGGTTCTCGAGCACCTGCATGAATCGGTCGCCGTCACAGTCGGCCACCACCGGCTCGGGTGGTGGATCGAGTACGAAGCCGACGCCACGCTCGGTGGCCATCGCCTCGAACTCGCCCGTAGCCGTGCGCACGAGAGCGACGATGTCGTGGAGACGAACGTCGTAGCTCATGACGCCCGCTTCGAGGCGGGCGAGGTCAAGAAGGTTCGCGATCATTGCCGAGAGCCGGCGGCCGCCCTGCAGATTGAGCTCCAGGAGTCTTCGCTGCCGGTCGGTGAGCGGGCCGGGCAGTCCGTCCAGCAGAAGCCGGTTGGTCTCCTGCATCGCCACCAGTGGTGTCTTGAGCTCGTGGGAGACGTGCGAGACGAACCCACGCTTTGCCGCGTCGAGCTCACCGAGGCGACGCACCATGGTGTTGAAGTCCTCGGCGAGGGCCGCAAACTCGTCTCCCTCGGTGGCGTCGAGCTGGTAGGTGAACGATCCGCTGGCGACGGCGCGCGTACCGTCAGTCAGCCGCTGCAGCGGCTCACGGATCGAGCGCACGGTGAGCGCTACGATCAACGCCGCAAGCAGCGGAGCGACCGCCGCCACGGCTAGCGAGAACCGCACGGTCTGGCGCCCCGCCTCGTCGGTGGCGGCGACTCGCCGGGCAATCCCGTCCCGGGAGGCGTTCAGGACTGCCCACGTCTGACGGTGGAGGCCGTCGAGGGGCGCCGCCACGACCTCGAGAAGCTCGGCGTCCGAGGTGGTCGTCAGACGCGCCGCCATCTGGTCCCTCGGAACGGTCGTCAGGGCGAACGTGCGCCAGAGAGCGTCTAGGCGGTTGATGCTGTCACCGTCCGCCCCCCGTGCCGCGAGCTCGGTGAGCTCGGTCAGGCCCTTGGCAAAGGCGGTGCGCGAGTCGCTGACGAGGTCTGCATACCGGGTGTCGCGGGTGACGAAGAACTTGCGCGCGTCCAACTCGAGTTGATCGAGCTGTCCGAGCATTTCGAGCGCCACGTTCGTGGTGCGGAAGTGAACCTCCGTGAGTTGCCGGTTGACAGTGACGAGTTGACGCACGAGGAACACGAAGTAGAGGAGCACCCCAATGAGCAGTGCGGCGAGTAGCCAGGAACCCGTGGCAACCTTGGTGGCGACCCTCATGTGTCATCCGCCGTACCGCCACCGTAGGCCTTGAGCTTGTTGCGGATCGTCTTGACGTCCATGCCGAGCTGGCGCGCCGCTTCCGCTTTGTTGTTGCCCACGCGGCGCAGCGTCTCCAGGATGAGGACGCGCTCTGCCTCGGCAGCGGTGGCGCCGGGCCGGATCACGATTGCGCCGGCGGCCTCTCCGGCGGGCCCCTGGAGGAACGGCGGAAGATGGTGGGGTTCAATCCATCCGGAGCGAGCAAGGATCACGGCGCGCTCGATCACGTTGCGCAGCTCGCGGACGTTGCCGGGCCAACCGTAGTCGCGCATGAGGCGCTCGGAGTCACCGGCGATACCCTCGACGGTCGTGCCGTGCTTGGCGTTGAACTGGCGGACGAAATGCTGGGTCAGCAGCGCGACGTCCCCCTCCCGCTCCCGCAGCGGCGGCAGGGTGATCATGAACACGTTGAGGCGGTAGAACAGGTCGCGGCGCAGAATGCCCTGTTCGACTGCGGCGAACGGGTCCCTATTGGTGGCGGCGGTCGCCCGAACGTCGAAGTGCGTCTCACGGGTTCCGCCAACCCTCCGCACGGCTTCACCCTCGAGCACGCGCAGGAGCTTCGCCTGCAGGGTCAGGGGCATCTCGGTGATCTCGTCGAGGAACAGCGTGCCGCCGTGCGCCAGCTCGAAGCAGCCGGGGCGGGCCGCCACCGCGCCTGAGAAGGCCCCCTTCTCATGGCCGAAGAGCTCGCTCTCGGCCAGGCCCTCTGGGATCGCCGCCACGTTGACCGCAATGAAGGGGCCGTGCGCGCGCCTGCTCAGGTCGTGCACCGCGCGGGCGACGAGCTCCTTGCCTGTTCCGCTCTCCCCGCAGATGATCACGGCGGCGTCGCTGGCCGCGACCGCCTCGACCAGTCTGAACACCTCGCGCATCTTGGCACTGCGCCCGACCAGCCCGGCGAGGCCCGCGCCACGCTCCAGTGCGGCCTCGAGGCGCCGAACGTGGCCGCGCCGGGCAATCTCCTTGGCGACGGCCGCGAGCGTGGCCTGGAGCTTTCCGTAGTCGAGGGGCTTGGTGAGAAAGTCGTGAGCGCCGAGCTTCATCGCCTCCACGGCCTCGTCGATGCTGCCGTACGCGGTGATCAGCACGACCGGCCGTTCGCGGTCGCCAGCCTTGAGCAACTGCAGTAACTCGAGCCCCGAGACCTCGGGCAGGACCACGTCTGAGATCACAACGTCGGGGTGCTCGCGCTCCGCGAGGCCCCGCGCCTCCTCGGCGCTGGCGGCGAGCGTCACCCGGTACCCCCACTCGGAGAGGCGCATCTCCAGCACCTCGCGCATCGCCGCCTCGTCGTCCACCACCAGGATTCGCAGAGCCGTGTCGGTCACCGCGCCCTCGCTGAGCCGGGAAAATTTCCCCGGTCGCCCTCCACTGTACCCCAGGCGTGGTGGCAGCGGCATTGCCGGGGTCTGGGTGTCTGTCTCGCTCGCCACGGCATACGGCCTGAGCCTCAGACAGCCGGGAAAAATTCCCTGGTTCACGACGGGGAGGTAGGTGGCGCAGGCTCGCGCTGCGTCGCTTATTTCATTTTTTTCAATCACTTACTGTGCTTCCTCTGGTTGGCACGGAGCTCGCATCTCGAAGGTTCAGGTCGGGGCGCGACAGGCGTCTCGCGAAGGAGGCAGCGATGAGAGGGTACATGGCAGCGGTCGTGGTTGCGGCGGCGGTCGCGGCGCTCGGCACCTCGGGGTGCGCCACCAAGACGTACGTTCAGGAGCAGGTGGGACAGGCAAGCAAGGCGAGCGACGCCAAGATCGGTGAGGTCCAGAAGCAGGTTGAAGCGAACCAGATGGACGTCTCGGCGCTCAAGAAGTCGGACGCGGATCAGAACCAGAAGCTCGCTCAACTCTCCGACACCGCCAAGGACGCCCTGGCCCGCGCCCAGGAGGCGGGCAAGCTTGCCAAGGGCAAGTTCCTGTACGAGGTGACGCTCACCGACGAGGCGGTGAAGTTCGGCTTCAACCGGAGCGATCTCTCGGCTGAGGCGAAGGCCGCCCTCGACGCCTTTGCCGCCAGGGTCGCGGCTGAGAACAAGAACGTCTATGTCGAGATCCAGGGCCACACCGACAACGTCGGCTCGCCGGAGTTCAACCTGACCCTCGGTCAGGCGCGCGCCACGGCGGTCATGCGCTACCTCGCCATGCAGCACTCGTTCCCACTTCACCGCATGAACGTCATCTCCTATGGCAGCGCGAAGCCCATCGCCGACAACGCGACGAGGGAAGGGCGCGCGAAGAACCGCAGGGTGACGCTGGTCGTCCTGATGTGACCGAGACCCCTTGGCCCGTTCTCGCAGCGGGCAGTGGGATTAGCCCCCGGGCTGGCCCCGGGGGCTTTGTTTACTCGCGTCGCGCCGTTTCACTTTGCAGTTGCCGCCAGCGGTACGACCTCCCGATGGAAGGGGAGGTGGAAGTTCTCGAGCGTGCCGTCCCCCTTGGCAGACTCGGGAGCACACACATGCGGGCGAGCGGGAGAGAGTCGCTTACCCTCAGCGCACCGGAAGCGTGGTGCATGCCCTGGGCAACTCGGAACGAGACGTGGTGGCGTCGGCGAGGATTTTGCCGCGGACCCCCACGACGAGCGAGCGCACGGGGACCGGCCGGGCGGCCCGCGCAGCGGCCGCGTGGGCGAGGCGGACGAGGCCCCCGCAGCACGGGACCTCCATCACCATCACGGTGAGGGAGGCGATCTTGGCATCGTCGATCAGGGCGACGAGCTTCTCGAGATAGATCTCCTGGTGGACGTCGAGCTTCGGGCACGCGATGGCGAGGGCACGACCGGCCAGGTGGTCGTGGTGGAAGTCGCCCACCGCGTACGCCACACAGTCAGCAGCGAGCAGGACGTCGGCACCCGTGAAGTGCGGGGCCGCCGGCGAGACCAGGTGGAGCTGCACCGGCCACTGGCGCAGCGCCGAGGGGCGCGACTCGTCGCCTCCCTCCGGAGCTTCAGCCTCGAAGCTCGCCTCGCGTGAGCCAGGGCAGGCTGCAAAGGCGGCGGCGGGAGTCGTGCGGTGGCGTGCGGCCGCCATCCCGTCGAAATCCACCACCTCGGCCCGCTCGACGGTGATCGCGCCCTGCGGGCAGTGGCCGAGACAGGCACCCAGGCCGTCGCACAGCCTCTCGCTCAACAGGCGGGCCTTGCCGTCGACGAGGGCGATGGCGCCCTCGGCACACGCGGGGACGCACAGGCCGCAGCCGTCGCAAAGCTCCTCGTCGATCCGGATGATCTCGCGCAGTGGCATCAGCGATCTTCCCCCCAAACGATCCGCCTGAAACGGTACCGGCCGGTGGAAGCGCTCGCCTTGACCGCGGTCAAGCGATCACGGGTGGTGGCGGTGAAGTCGTGCCACCGCCGTGGCGAGCGTCTCGGGGGTGTTGCAGTTCGCGGTGACCCCGGGGTCGTCCACCGCCACGTCCACGGTGCCCACTTCGTGCAGCACCTCGCGCAGGGTCGGCCCGGCGAGCTCGCCGGCCACGATCCTCTCCCCGACGGCGCGCGCGAGCTTCACCGGATGGCCGCGCTTGCCGTTGTGTGAAGGGAGCACGGCCGGCCCTTCGGTCCCTGCCAGTGACCGGACGGTCGCGGGGGCCACGAGCGGGTGGTCCACCGGCAGCACCACCACCGCGCCCCACGCCTCGTCGGTGAGGAGGTGATGAAGACCGAACCTCAGGGAGTCGAACATCGCGAGTCCCGATGCGGGAAGCGGGAGACCCTCCAGCCCGGGGGCGTGCAACGACACGCTGCCGGGCGGCAGTGTCGCGAGCAGCGGTGCCGCCCCCGCACCGGCTAGCAACTCGGCACACGCGGCGAGGAACGAGCGCCCGTCGGGGAGGCGAGCGAAAGCCTTGGGGCTCCCGTACCGCTCGCCGGTCCCGCCGGCGAGGATCAGCCCCGCGAAACGCGTCGCCATCCCTCGGGCACCTCACCGGTGCGGTCGAGCCGGATCAACTCGGCCACGATGGAGACGGCGATCTCCTCGGGGGTGACGGCACCGAGGTCGAGCCCCACGGGGCAGCGCAGCGTGTGCACTCGCTCGGGGGGAACGCCGGCCGCCGCTGCCGCGTGACGGATCGCCGCGGCCTTGGTGCGCGAGCCGACCACGCCGACCCCCGCGAACGGGCAGGAGAGGGCAGCAACAGCCCAGTCGCTGTCGGCGTCAGCGTTGCCGGTCGCGACGACCACCTGAGTCACCCCGGGGTGCTCAAACCCGGTGAGCATACCGGGCTCCGCCGCGGCCACGATCTCCACCCCGGCCAGGGCCCGAAGTTCCACGCCTGTAGGCGACGCCACCGTGACCTGATACCCGGCGCGCGCGCCCGCGGTCGCCAGCGCCGCACCCACGTGCCCGGCACCAACGACCACGAGGCGGCGGTGGGGTCCGAACCTCTCAAGCATCACCATCACGGTGCCTCCGCAGTTGGTCGGCATTTCAAGGGTGTATGCGTTCAGACCTCCGGCAAGCATCCCGTGGGCAGCGTCGAGGACCGCGGCCTCGACCTCACCCCCGCCCACCGTTCCGTCCTTGGTGCCGCTCGCCGATAGCAGCAGGCGCGCGCCCTGCCTACGCGGTGCCGAACCCTTGGCCTGCACCACCGTCGCGAGGACGCAGGTCGTGCCCGCGTCAACGTTTTCGATCAACCGTCGCAAGACGTTCATGCTCGTCCACCTGTTTCTCGGAGAGGAGCCACGCAAAGGGGTGACGCGCGCCGAGCGCCGCCACGACTGTTGGGGGTGAAAGAGGCAACCGGTCGATCTCCACGCCGAGCGCGTCGCAGACCGCATTCCGCACGGCGGCAGGGGCGGGGATCAGCGAGGGCTCGCCGACACCCTTCGCGCCGAACGGGCCGGTTGCACCCTCGCTCTCGACCACTGCGATCGTGACCTTCGGGGCGTCGGCGGCGGTCGGGATGATGTAGTCGGTGAAACTTGCGTTGGTCAGCCTGCCGCGGTCCAGCTTGAGCTCCTCGGTGGTTGCCCAGCCGATCCCCTGCACGATGCCGCCCTGGATCTGACCCTCGAGCGCGTCACGGTGGATCACCTGGCCTACGTCATGTGCAGCCGAGACCTCCTCCACTCGGATGAGGCCCAGCTCCTCGTCCACTTTCACACGTGCGATGTGGCAGGCGATGGCGTAGAACTCGTAGGGCGCCCCGGTGCCGGTCTCCGCGTCGAAGCGGCGGGCCCTGGTGCGGTGCCAGCCGGTCGCAATCGCCTCGATGCGGCGTGCAGCCATCTCGGCGGCCACGCGCGCCACCGACACTTTGCGCTCGGGTTTTCCGCGCACGAATGCAAAGCCGTCGGCGAGCTCGACCTCACCGGCACCGCAGCCCAGCAGTTCGGCCGCCACGGGGTCGAGCTTGGTGCGGAGACGCTTGACGGCGTCCAAGATCGCGAGCCCCGACATGTGCGCACCGCGGGAGGCGACCGTGGGCCCTGAGTCGCCCACGGTAGTCGTGTCGGGTTGCCACACCTGAACCACCGCGGGATCGACCCCGAGCGCCTGAGCGGCGATCGTCTGGGCGGCCGCCAGGTTGCCCTGCCCCATTTCAGTGAGGCCAACGCGCACCACCACCGAGCCGTCGGCCTGCAGGATCACCACCGCCGAAGACCGGTCGAGGCGCTGGCCACCGTGGTGGAGGTTGCAGCCGTAGAGTGCAAGGCCGATTCCCATACCGTCGCGGTCTGGTCCTGCGGTCGTTCGTGGCTGTGTGTGAAACTCGTCCCATCCGGCGAGGGCAGCGGCGCGGTCGAGGCACTCGCGGGCCAACACCGGCCTGTGGAGCAGCTGACCGGTGCAGAACCTGCGCCGGCGGTCATCGAGGACGTTACGGCGGCGGACCTCCAGCGGGTCGATCCCAAGTCGGCGGGCGAGCTTGTCCATCGTGGCCTCGGCGGCCCAGGTGACCTGCGGGTGCCCGAAACCGCGGAACGCTCCGCCAAAGAGGTTGTTGGTGTAGGCGACGTGGGTGGCGACCCGCACCGCAGGCACGTGATACGGCCCGATGGAAGAGACGTTGGCGCGCTCGGCCACCACCGTGGAGAGGCCGATGTAGGCGCCGGCGTCCATCACCGTGTCCACCTCGGCGAAGCGCAGCCTGCCATCCCGCCCCGCCCCCCAGCGGTGGCGCACCACCACCGCGTGGCGCTTCGTGGACGCCTGCATGTCCAGCTCGCGCGGCAGGACCAGCCGCACCGGCCTCCCCGTGGCAAAGGCCAGCACCGCCGCGCAGGCGGCCGGCTCCGAGGGATAGTCCTCCTTGCCACCGAATCCTCCGCCGGTGGGCGCCTGCTCCACCCGCACCGCGGCCAGCGGAATGCCCAGCACGCGCGCCACCGCCTGCTGGATGTAGAACGGGCACTGGCAGGAGGCGATGATCGTGATGCGCTGGCGCCCCTCCGGGATGGCGAGGCACGCCTGGGGCTCAAGGTAGGCGTGCTCCTGCCCGCCAATCTTGTACTCCGCCTCGACAACGACGTCCGCGTGGGTGCTCTCGCGTGCGATATCGCCGCGCACTACCTTGAAGGTGCGGATGAGGTTGCCGCCCTCGTGGACGGGAGGCGCTCCCGAGTTCAGCGCGGCGACCGGGTCGTGGACCCCCGGCAGTGCCTCGAGAAGCGGCTGCACCAGCCGCGCCGCCTGCCATGCGGCCTCAGGTGTGCGCGCCGCCACCAAGGCGAGCCGGTCACCCACCATGCGCACGCGCTCCTCTACCACGAGCGGCTGGTCGGGGAAGACCACACCCACCTGGTTTTTCCCGGGGATGTCCGCAGCGGTGAGGACCGCCTCGACCCCGTCCACGGCTCGTGCCGCGGCCAGCTCGAGCCCGAGGAGTCGGGCCGATGGAACCGGGGAAACCGCAAGCGCCGCGTGCAGCATCCCTGGCAGCGCGAGGTCCTCCACGTATCGGGCGCTGCCCGCGACCTTGGCGCGCGCATCGGGGCGCTCGTGGCGCCCGCCAAGAGGACCGTGGTCCGCAGTCCGGGGGCTGGGGTCCATAGCGACCCCCGCCGCGCGAGAGCGCTCACGACTTGGCATGGCTACCTTCCGGGAAGGCGTCCTGCAGGGCCTCCATGACCTTGGTGTAGCCGGTGCAGCGGCAGAGGTTGCCCGAGAGCAGGCGCGCCTGCTCCGACGGGTCGGCCTCGCCACGGGCGACTATCGCGGCCCCCGTCACCGCGATGCCTGGCGTGCAGAAGCCGCACTGCACGCCGCCGTGCTTCACCAGTGCCTCCTGGAACGGATGCAGGTGCCCTGCAGACTGCAACCCCTCGACGGTCACCACCTCGTGGCCGTCGGCCGAGGCCGCGAGCACCAGACAGGACGTCACCGGAGCGCCGTCCAGCAGCACGGTGCAGGCGCCACACTCCCCGGCCCCGCACCCTTCCTTGGTCCCGATCAGGCCCGCGTCGTCGCGCAGCAGGTCGAGGAGACGCCGGCCGGGCGGCACCTCGAAGATGCGCCGCTCGCCGTTGAGCGTGAGGGTGATGGTTACCCGCTCAGCCACTTGCGACCTCCTGCAGGAAGCGGTCGAGCAGCACAGCGCAGGCGATGCGACGATAATCCGCCGGTGCGCGAACGTCGTCGATGGGGGTGATGTCGTTCTGCAGCACCCGCACGGCCTCGCGTCGGAGCTCCGCGTCGAGCCGCCGCCCGGTGAGGAGGTGCTCGGTGCGATGAGCGCGCACCGGCGTGGCTGCCACCGAGCCAAGTGCCAGTCGAAGCTCGGCCAGCACTCCGGAATCGGCAACGAGCGCCCGCCCCGCCAGGCTCGCCACCGATATGATCTGCTCCCGGCGGGGTCCCACCTTCACGAAGCGCTCGACCACACGGACCCCGGGTCCCTGCTGCAGGGGCGGCAGCAGAATCGAGAGGATCAATTCGCCGGGGGTGAGCGCGCTGCGGCCAGGTGCGAGGAAGAACTCTTCGACGGGCACCTGCCTCGCGCCCGCGGTCGACGCCACCGCGACGAGTGCTCCCCCGACGATGAGTGCCGGTGCGGTGTCGGCTGCGGGGGAGGCATTGGCGAGGTTCCCGCCGAGGGTGGCGCGACACTGGATCGGCCAGGCCCCGACCTGCGCCGCGGCCTCTGCGAGAGCCGGGTGCAGCCGGCGGATGCGAGGGTCGGCGGCGATGACATCCATGCGCGTGGCGGCGCCGATCGCGATCCCTTGGTCGGTATCTCGAACGCCGGCGAGCCCGAGTCGGTCAAGGTCGACGAGGACCGTGGAACGCTTGCGACCGTCGCGCAGCTGCACCATCAGGTCCGTGCCGCCCGCAATCGGGAGGGCGTCGGGGCGCTGGCTGAGCACGGCCAGGGCGTCCACAACGCTTTCCGGGCGCAGCACCTCGCGAACCGGCACGTCCACTCGCGCACCCCCGAGGGAGCCGGCCGCACCCGACGCTGCAAGCTGTTCCGAGGGCGAAAGTGCGGCAAACCCCACCGGCAATTCTAGGCTTCGCACGGGCGCATTCCAAGGACGTCGCGATCGCCCCAGGCAGGGCGCAGGCGTTGGCCGGACGTTGTAGGCTATGCGCGGCCCGCTGGGGCGGGCCGGGAGGGATCCGTGAAGCGCCTTCTCCTGCTTCCTCTCGTGCTGGCAGCAGCCCCCACGTTCGCCCAGAGCCTGCGCCGCACCCCGGTGGTGCAGGTCGTGGAGCGGGTGCGGCCCGCAGTGGTCAACCTGACCGCCAGGCAGGTGGTGACCGTGCGCCCGCGATCGATATTCGACGATCTCTTTCCGGAGTTCGCACCGCCTGGAGAGCGCGTGATGTCGCAGTCCCTCGGCAGCGGGGTGCTGATCTCACCGGACGGACTGATAGTCACCAACGAGCACGTCATCGAAGGCGCCGCTGAGATCAAGGTTCGTTACAGCGATGGAAAGGGGGAGGAGGCCGAGGTCATCGGCTCCGACGCGGATGCAGACCTTGCGTTGCTGCGCGTGCCTTCGCGCGGACGGCCGCACCTTCCGGTGACGCAGCAGGACGACCTGATGATCGGCGAGACGGTGATTGCGATCGGGAATCCACTAGGCCTGGAGAGCACCGTTACGGTTGGGGTGTTGTCCGCACGTGACCGCACCGTCACGTCGCCAAGCACGCGCAGGGTGTACACAGATTTCCTCCAAACCGACGCCTCCATCAACCCCGGCAACTCGGGCGGCGCGCTCGTGGACCTCGACGGGCGCCTGATCGGGATCAACACCGCCATCATCGGGGACGCGCAGGGGATCGGTTTCGCAATTCCGGCCAAGCGGGTGCGCCGGGTCGCCACCGATCTGCTGCGCTACGGGCAAGTGCAGGCCGCCTGGCTGGGGATCTTCGTGCGCAACCGCAGCGATGGACGAGCCAGCGGAAGTGGCGGCGTGGAGGTCGCGGATGTCTTCCCGGAATCCCCGGCCGCAACTGCCGGGCTGAAGCGGGGGCAACTGTTGGTCGCGGGCGGCGAGAGGCCGCTCGAGAGCCGCGACGATTACTCGACGCTGGTCGCACAGTTGGCGCCCGGGGATCGGGTGACGCTGCAGGTGGCCGAGGGCGGTCGCACCCACGAGGTCACCATGCGCGCGACCCGACCGCCCGAGGACATCGGGGAGCAGGTCCTCGCGCGGTTCGTCGGCATCAGACTCGTGGAGCGGGGCAAGCGGCTGATTGTGAACCGCGTCGCCCAAGGTAGCCGAGCCGAAGATGCTGGCCTGGCCCCCGGCGATGTTGTCCTGCAGGTGAACGGCGAGCGCGTGGGAAGCCTCGCCGAGGTCAACCGCGTGGTGGCGCGTGAGCACACCCGCTCATCTCTCCTGCTCGTCATCCAGCGCGGACCTTACGCATACCAACTGCCGTTTCCCCTCCCCTCGTAGGCTCCTGGGCTATACTCCGCCGCGTGACGGAGCGCGCGGCAGGCGTCGTGACCGCGGTCTTTGGCCCCTTGGTACGGGTGCAGATGGGGGAGCAAACGCTGGTCGTGCCTTTCCGTCGCAGGCTTCGCTGGCACGACGAGATCGAGGATCGCCGCCTGGTGGTTGGTGACCACGTCGGGCTGGAAGGCAAGCCGCCCGACCTGGTGGTGGCCGATGTTCGACCGCGACGCACCACCCTCACGAGACGCTCTCCGGGCGAGCGGCGTCAGCGCGTGATCGCTGCCAATGTGGATCAGGCGGTTGTGGTGCTGGCGGCAACGACACCCGAACCCAACCCCCGACTGCTCGACCGTCTACTGGTTGCCTGCCACCACGCCCGGATCGAGCCTCTGGTCTGCTTCAACAAGGTGGACCAGGGGACGGCGGCAATCGACACCTGGATCGGCGACTATCAGGATGCCGGCTACGAGATCCTGCTGGCGTCGGCGCGGACTGCCCGCGGTGTGGGCTGCCTGACGCGCAAGGTGAGCGGCCGGACGACCCTCTTTTGCGGTCCCTCCGGTGTCGGGAAGTCAGCGCTGCTGAACGCGATCCACCCGGGCTACCGCCTGCGTGAGGGCTCGATCTCGGAGGCCACCGGCAAGGGGCGCCACACGACGACAACGGCGCAACTTCTGCCGCTGCCAGGTTCCGGCTTTGTGGTCGACACGCCTGGGTTGCGCGAGTTCGGTTTGTGGGACCTCGCGCCCTCGCAGCTCCAGGCCTGTTTTCCCGAGATCGCCCGTGCCGCCTCGGGTTGCCCGTTCGCCGACTGTGCCCACGTCCGCGAGGATGTCTGTGCGGTGCGCGCTGCAGTCGAGGCGGGCACGCTCTCCGTGCGGCGTTACACCTCGTACCTGAAGTTGCGCGAGGAGCTCGAGGAAACTGGCGTCACCTAGCCGGGACCCGGTGTCAAGCCGGCCCCGATGCGCTCCGGTGTACCTTCCCCTCGCCAGAGCCACAACCCGTCCGCTGTGCCCAGCACCATCGCTCCGGTGGGAAGGGCGACAAGACCGAGCGGTCCCTCCGGGAGCTTGAGGAGTTGGGAGGCGCTGCGGTCGGCGAGGACGATGCGGACCAGACCGGGGTCGCAGGGCGCCGTCGCGCCGGCCGTGAGGCCCCCGGTTGCGAGGACCAGCGAGCGACAGCACGGGGAAGGGGAGACACCCGAACGTGCCTCACCCTCGGCCGAGGCCAGGGAAAGCTGCGTCCCGTCGCTCACGGCGAGCACGTCGGGATCCAGGAAGACAAGTCCGCCGCGGCCGTCGACGGCGACCTCACGCGTGCCGGCGGACCGGAAGACCACAACCTGGCCCGAGGGCCAGCGTGCAGAGGCGACGTTCTTCCCATCCGGTGAGGCGGTCAGGTATCGGAATGAACCGGCCGCGACCAACTGCGGGGCCATGTGGGCGTCGAGGGGCAGGCGCCACACCCCCTTTTCGTCGATGAACCAGAGGTCGCCCGAGGAGGGAACGACGAGCGGGAAGAGGACCCACCGTGGCCAGCACAGCAGCAACGCCTCGTCCCCGGTGAGCGAACGCCACACTACCTCGAAGCCGACGTTGCCCGGTCGCGAGAACACCCACCCACCGTCCTCGCCCTCGCCACGGCAACCGGTGCGCATCGGCGGCAGCGGGTTCGCCGTGAGCCATTCGCACAGCCCGGTGCCCCCGCGGGCGCGCAGTTGGGCGGCAGCGAGCAGCCTCAGGGAGAGGGGCGCCGTCCCGGGGACCTCCGCGAGCGCCACGGGCTCGGTCGCCAACCGGCGGGCGAGCGCATCCCATCTCACCTCGTCCCGATCCGCCTTCTCGCTCTCTTTGGGCATTCCGGCCTCGAGCGGCTTGCCCATGGCGCCGCGCAGTGCCCTCGGCAGCGCTGGAAAGGCCTTCCCGCTCTTCTTCTGCCAGGCCAGCAGCATCTCGAACGGCTTGCGCCGCGCGAGCGGCGGGTCGCCGAACGCCTCTACGACCAGTGCGGCCGCGGCCGCAAACCGCGGGTTCGCGCTGCCCACCTGGCCGCCGCGGGCCAGCCTTGCCCGGCGGCTTTGCCAGCGCGTGTCGCGGTCGAGGGCCTCGCTGGCCAGGGTTTCGAGGGCAAATGTCGCATCCCGCAGATCGAGCCAGTCGCGGACCGGGCGCAACTCGGGTGGGAGGGCGGCGAGCGTCAGCGAACCGGCGGTGGCTATGGCCTGGCCGAGCGCAAGCAGCGGCTCGCCGCAGCGGGGGTCCGGGGAGGCCGGTTCCGCTGCGGCGAGCAGCAGGACCGGCGCCACGCCGCGGGCGACCTCCACCTCCCCCGGCCTTTCAGTCGATGGCATGAGAACGAGTGCCGTTCCCCCGTGGGCCACCGCCTCGAGGTTCGCGTTCGCGCTGGTCGCAATTACGAGCTCCACGGGTGGTCGCGTGCCCACGTCCACCAGGCCCCGAAGCTGGCCCGCGAGCGCCGTTGAGAGCGTGGTCGCGGACGGCATCGAGGCCGGCTGACCCGCGGTCGCCCACCAACCGGGGGAAAGGAGGAAACACGCGGCGAGTTCGGGCGTCGCCAGCACAAGGTCCGCAAACGGCTGCGGTTGGCGGGGAACCAGGTGGATGGAAATGCCGGTGGAAGCTGGCTCTGCCGGTGGGTTGTCCGCTGCCGCCCCGGTCGCACCGAGCAAAGCGGCGAGGGCAATGGCGAAAAGCGTGTGGGGCCCTTGACAAACTCGAAACATGGTCCGAATAATACAGTACGAACCGACCCCTAAAGGAGGACGGGAAATGAACAAGTCAGAACTGGCCGTGAAACTTGCGAAGAAGGTCGGCCTCACGCACGCCAAGGCGGCGGACGTCGTCGACGCGATCTTCAACGCTCACAAGGGCATCGTCGCGGTCGAACTGGACGCCGGGCGCAAGGTCACCATCCCGGGGTTCGGAACGTTTGCGACGCGGAAGCGGTCGGCCAGGCAGGGTCGCAACCCGGCCACCGGCAAGGCGATCACGATCTCGGCGCGCAAGTACGCGACCTTCAAGGCGGGCAAGACGCTCAAGGAAAAGGTTTCGAAGTAGGCCAGCAGACGGAGGAGGAGAGATGAACAAGACCGAGTTGATCACCAAGCTCGCGAAGAAGGCAGGCCTCACCCAGGCGAAAGCTTCCCAGGCGGTGGATGCCGTCTTCAACGCCAAGAAGGGTATCGTCGCGGTCGAACTGGACGCCGGGCACAAGGTCAGCGTTCCGGGCTTCGGAACGTTCACGACGCGGAAGCGGTCGGCGAGGCAGGGCCGCAACCCGGCCACCGGCAAGGCGATCACGATCCCGGCGCGCAAGTACCCAGCCTTCAAAGTGGGCAAGACGCTGAAGGAGAAGGTCGCGAAGTAGGCGCTGGTTCTCTCGGTTCGTCTTGGGGCGCGGGGGACCGCGCCCTGTCTTTTTGTCGCGGGGGGCTCTGTGGCACTCCGCCCACCGCCCGCCACAGAAGTGCCCCCCGAGCCCCCAAGCTCGCGGGGAGTGAATCCCCGCTCGCTGGTTTGTGGCGGCATGCTCTGCCGCACGCCCGGGGGTCTTGACGCGCGGTCGCACAGGGCACCGGGTTGAGGTACACTCCCTCCCGCGCCTTCCGGGATGGGGGAACCCCCTTCCTCAGTGTTTGTGGTCCGGGTTGGGCAGTTTTGGGAAGCAACGTTTGTGCCAAAAATTCGGAAGAGCTTCTGAGCCCAATATGTTGGGGCTGGGCAGTCGTCGGGACACCATATGTTGCGGTGCGCTACTTGACAAGGTTGGAAGGGCGCTCTAAATTCGATTTGAAAAGTTCAAGTATCACTTGAACTCTTGAGGTTATTGGGAAGGGGGAGCCGGGATGTCCGCTGAACCATCGTTGCTCGCCGTTGCCGCTAGTCGCCGCCCCGATGCCCACGGTGTCCCGGTGCGACGCGTGTTCACAGACGGGGAGCATCACCCTTTCGACATGGTTCGGTGGGAGCTGCGTACCGCCCGCATCACCGGCAGCGACGGCGCCATGGTGTTCGAGCAGACCGACGTCGAGGTGCCGGAGTTCTGGTCGCAGACAGCGACCAACATCGTCGCGCAAAAGTACTTTCATGGGCGCCTCGGGACGCCGGGGCGCGAGAGTTCGGCCCGACAGCTGATCTCTCGGGTTGTCTCCACGGTGGTCGAGTGGGGACGCACGGGAGGGTACTTCGCGGACCCCGCCTCCGAGAACGCCTTCGAGCACGACCTGTGCTACCTCCTCGTGCACCAGATGGTCTCCTTCAATTCACCGGTCTGGTTCAACGTGGGGATCGAGGCGCACCCTCAGTGCTCCGCCTGTTTCATCAATTCGGTGCGCGACTCGATGGACTCGATCCTCGACCTCGCGAAGACCGAAGGGATGTTGTTCAAGTACGGTTCCGGCACCGGGTCGAACCTCTCTGTGCTGCGATCTTCGCGCGAGGCGCTGGCGGGGGGAGGCACCGCATCCGGACCGGTGTCGTTCATGCGGGGTTTCGACTCTTTCGCGGGCGTCATCAAGTCGGGTGGGAAGACCAGGCGCGCCGCAAAGATGGTGATCCTGAACATCGACCACCCCGACGTCGCGCACTTCATCCGCTGCAAGGCGGAGGAGGAGAAAAAAGCTCACGCCCTGATCGCGGCGGGTTACCCACCGGAGTTCGACCTCGAAGGTGGCGCGTATGACTCGATCCAGTACCAGAACGCGAACCACTCGGTGCGCGTGACGGACGAGTTCATGCGGGCACTGGAGGACGATGGCTGGTGGGAGACCCGCGCAGTCACGACAGGCGAGGTGATGGGGCGCTACCGGGCACGCGAATTGATGCGCATGATCGCGGAGGCCGCCTGGGTTTGTGGGGACCCGGGGTTGCAGTACGACACCACGATCAACCGCTGGCACACCTGCAAGTCCAGCGGCCGGATCAACGCCTCCAACCCCTGTTCGGAGTACATGTTCCTCGACGACAGTGCGTGCAACCTGGCCTCGCTGAACCTGATGCGCTTTGTGGACGAGAAGGGGAACTTCCAGACCGAGGAATTCCGTCACGCCGTTGACATCACGATTCTGGCGCAGGAAATCCTCGTGGACTTCAGCAACTACCCCACACCCAACATCGCGGCGAATTCGCACGACTACCGTCCGCTCGGACTCGGCTACGCAAACCTGGGTGCGCTCCTGATGGCTGAGGGCATCCCCTACGACTCGCCCGAGGGCCGGGCGTACGCGGCCGCGATTACCTCGCTGATGTGCGGTGAGGCGTACCTCCAGTCAGCGCTGGTCGCGGAGGCGCTCGGGCCGTTCCCGGGCTACGCCGTCAACCGGGAGGCGATGCTTGAGGTGATCGCGATGCACCGCGACGCCGCACACCGCGTCCCAACGCGTGGTGTGCCCCTGGAGTTGCGCCGGGCTGCCACCGACTCGTGGGACGCGGCCCTCGAACACGGCAGGCAGTTCGGCTATCGCAACTCCCAGGTGACGGTGCTGGCGCCCACCGGGACGATCGGCTTCATGATGGACTGCGACACCACAGGCATCGAGCCCGACCTCGCGCTGGTGAAGGTGAAGCGTCTCGTGGGCGGCGGGACGATCAGGATCGTGAACCAGACGGTGCCGCGCGCCCTCGCCAAACTCGGCTACGACGAGGAGAGTCGCACTGCGATTCTCAAGTACCTGGAATCCACCGGCACGGTCGAAGGCGCGTCGGCGCTGCAGGACGAGCACCTCGCGGTTTTCGACTGCGCGTTCAAGTCCGTCTCCGGCACGCGCTTTATCTCGGCGCTCGGGCACCTGCGAATGATGGGCGCGGTCCAGCCTTTCCTCTCGGGGGCGATCTCAAAGACCGTCAACATCCCGGAGGACGCGACTCCGGACGAGATCGAGAAACTCTACATCGAGGCCTGGAAGCTGGGCCTCAAAGCGGTAGCCGTCTACCGCGACAACTGCAAGGGCTCGCAGCCGCTGGCCACGGTGAGCGTACAGGCCGGACAGGGGGCGTTCCAACCGGTCCGCCGCAAGCTCCCCGACGAGCGTGTCGCGATGACACACAAGTTCTCGGTGGAGGGGCAGGAGGGGTACGTCACTGTCGGTCTCTACGAGGACGGAAAGCCGGGCGAGCTCTTCATCACGATGGCCAAGGAGGGCTCCACGCTCTCCGGTGTCATGGACGCCTTCGCAACGGCAGTGTCGCTCACGCTGCAGTACGGCGTGCCGCTGGAGTTCCTGGTCAACAAATTCTCACACGTGCGTTTCGAGCCGGCGGGGTGGACGAACAACCCCCAGATCCCCTACGCGAAGTCGATCATCGATTACATCTTCCGCTGGCTCGCCTCGAAGTTCCTTCCCCCAGAGGAGCAGGCAGCGGTCGGCGTGCAGCCGCTTCCCAGCGATGAAGAGAAGACACCGGCGCAGGCCACCCCTCGGCAGCCTGCACTCCCTGGGCTCGAGCTCTCGGAGGGTGCCCAGCTCTTCGTCAACCAGGCTGATGCGCCGCCCTGCCCGACGTGCGGCATGATGATGGTGCGCAGCGGTGCCTGCTACAAGTGCGGGAACTGCGGCACCGTCTACGGATGTAGCTAGCGCTGCGCTCCGGGAACGTTCGCCCTTCTGCTCCACCGTACGGCGGGCTTGTTCCTCGTCAATTCGGGGCGCGACGCCGCACCATCGCACACTGAAGCTGTGAGAGTCGTCGGCTCAGCGCGCGGGCTCGAGGGCCTCGGCGAAGAACGCCTTCAGGCGTCCGGGCAAGGCAGGTTCGAGGTGAACGTCGGAGTGCCCCCGATCCGGCAGGAGCCACAGCTCGGCGTGCACTGGCGCCGTGCGCATGAGGCGGTGGGCGTTACTCACCGGGACGATGGTGTCGTGCTGGCCGTGGATGACCAGCACACGGCCGGCAACGCGCGCGATCTGCCTCTCGGGTGCGAGATCGTCGAACTTCGCGCCGACGCGCCACTCCATGAACCGGAAGACCAACGGCATGGCGGGAGCCAGCCAGATCCTCCCGAGGCCCATCTCGAGCATGGCCTCGCGCGGATGTGCGAAGGCGCCAACGGTCACCACGGCCCGAAGCCGGGCATCGTGGGCCGCGGCGTGGATGGCGGCGCTGCCGCCAATCGACAACCCGAGAACGCCGAGACGACGGGCGTCCACCTCGGGCCGGCCCGGGAGGAAGTCGAGCGCGGCGCGGATGTCCTCGGAGAACTTCTTCATCGACGCGTGGCCATCCCGGTCGGAGGTGCCGTGGTTCCGAGCGTCGAAGGCCAGGAGGTGGTACCCCATCGGCCTGAGGATCGCAACGTACGGCAGCATGCGCTCGGCGTTGCGCCCCCAGCCATGGATCAGCACGAGCGCTGGCCGCTGGCGATCGTCGACGGGTATCCACCAACCGTGCAGCGTTCGCCCGTTCCCGGTCGGGAAGCGGACGTCGAGAAACGGGACGCCGAGGTTGGCCGGGGTGCGCCGCGATGGAACCCTGGGGTTGCGCCACAGCACCGTGGTGAGCACGAGGACAAGGACCTGGTACAGGACCAGCGCGCCAAGGAGGCCGAGCGCCCACGCCATGCTTGCAGTGTACCTGCGGGCTGCCTATGCTCGGGTGTGAACGGCGGCGAAGGTTGCCGGGGAGGAGACGACGATGCCAAAGTGGGTGTGCGGAAAGTGCAAGACGGTCGTGGAAGGCAGGTGTCGCCCCGCCAACTGCCCGAAGTGCAAGGCTCCGAAGGAGCAGTTCAAGAAGAAGGCGTGAGCCCGGCGGTCCGGCGCCCTTCTACTTTCCCAGCACGCCAGTCTTCAGACCCGCATCGGCGGGCTTGGGTCCAAGCCAGACTGCGAACATCGCATCGGCGAAGTCCTTCCCCGCGATCACACCGGCCTCCTTGCCCTTGATTTCGAGCTTCGTGCCGGTGCCCGGGATGTAGGTGATTGCCGCCTCCTCGCCGCTCGCCATGTCCGGCCAGAACCCGCAGAACTCGTCGAGTCGCGCCTTGAGCGCCGGCAGCGTCGAGGCCGAGTTGTTGGCGAACCCCTCCTGCCACGCCTCGGTCAGCTTATCCTTCTCGACCTTCTCATAAAGGAAGTGCATGACGACCTGCTTGGGCTCGTCAGCCGCGATGATTGCGGCAGCGTCGTGGCTGGGCGTCGCGAGGTAAAGGCCGGCCACGTACACCTTGACCTTGAGCATCGTCTTGGTGCGGATCCCCATCCCGTTGAGCTTGAGCGTCGTCCCATTGACGGTCGTCGTGTCGGGCAGCGTGACCCCGGCGAGCTCCATCGCCGCGGTGGGAACAGCCGCCAGAGCGAGCGCAACACAGGCAATTGTTTGAAGTCTCATCGAACCCCCTCGTCGCGTTGCGACTTGTGCGCTGACGCCAACTCTAGGGGCTCGCACCGAGCGGCGCAAGGGGGACCGGTCGCTTCACGCGACGCCGAGGAGGCTGCGGACTTCGTCGGTCTTGGGGACGCGCCCGGCAAGGACGACACCGCCGTCGATGGCGATCGCCGGTGTCGCCATGACTCCGAGCTCCGCGATCCGCTGGTACGACTCGACTTTGGTCACCTCGCAGGAGAGGCCGGCGCTCTCGACCGTGTGCCGCACCACGCGGTACGTTTCCTGGCAGCGCGAGCACCCCGGTCCCAGAACCTCGATCTTCCGGATGACTGCGTCCACACGACCCTCCCCTGGGGTTCAGAACAGCGCGTTGAAGAGGAAGCCGACGACAAGGATGCCCGCGCCGACCACACCGATGAACGTCGCGATCAGGGGAGGCCTGAGCACTTTGCGCAGGATGACCGTCTCCGGCAGTGAGAGGCCGATCACCGCCATCATGAAGGCGAGCGCCGTGCCGAGCGCCGCACCCTTGCCGAGCAGCGCCTCGACGATCGGGATGATCCCGGCCGCGTTCGAGTACATCGGGATCCCTATGGCCACGGCCAGTGGCACACCCCACCACGCGCCCTTCCCCATGAACGAGGCCATGAAGTTCGTGGGTACCCAGCCGTGAATTGCGGCGCCGACCGCGATGCCGCCCAGCACGTAGGGCCACACCTTGCCGACGATGTCACGCACCGCATCGAGACCGTACCGCACGCGGCCCGGCCAGTCCGTTGGGTTGGCGTTCGCGGCTGCCGTACCCGCCTTCACGTCGTAAACCCATGGCTCGACGTGGGGTTCCATCCGCAACCGGCCGATCGCCCAACCAGACGCGATTGCGATGGCGAGGCCAGTGACCATGTAGGCCGCGGCGACCTTCCACCCGAACAGGCTGAAGAGCAAGACGAGCGCGACCTCGTTGACCATCGGTGCCGAAACCAGAAAGGAAAACGTTACGCCGAGCGGCACGCCGGTGGTCACGAAGCCGATGAAGAGCGGGACCGCCGAGCACGAGCAGAACGGCGTGACCACGCCGAGCAGCGCCGCGAGCACATTGCCGACGGACTCTCGTGTGCCCGCGAGGATCCGGCGGGTGCGGTCGGGAGTGAAGAACGAGCGGACGATTCCGACGAGGAACACGACCGCGGTCAGCAGCAACAGGACCTTCGGGGCCTCGAGGGTGAAGAACGCAACGGCCGATCCCAGGTGCGTCCCGGGGTCGAGCCCGAGTGCCCTTGCAGTGAGCCAGCGGGTGGCTGGCTCCAGTGCGAGGTAGGCCGCCACCCAGGCGGCCAGCGCACCTCCCAGCGCCGCGACGTGGCGGCCGGAAAAGCCACTGGACGTCGCGGACCGGAGAGCCGATCCCGCCACTGGCGGAGCGCTCACGCGTGCACCTCCGGGGCCGCGAACCAACCCCTGGTCGCCAGGCACACCCGGCACACCGAGAGCATCACCGGGACCTCGACCAGCACCCCGACTACGGTTGCCAGCGCTGCGCCTGAGCCGGCACCGTACAGCGCGATGGCGGTGGCCACCGCCAACTCGAAGAAGTTCGACGCGCCGATCAGCGCGCCGGGCGCGGCTACCGCGTATTCGACCTTGAACACATTCATCAAGCCATAGGTCAGCGAAGCGTTGAAGTAGACCTGGATCAGGATCGGCACCGCAATCAGGAGAACGTGGAACCACCGAGTCGTGATGTTCTCCGCCTGGAACGCGAAGATCAGCACCAGGGTCGCAAGAAGAGCCAGCACCGTTACCGGGTGGAAGAACGCCATGAACCGTCGATCGAACCACTCGCGCCCCTTGCGCCTGATGAGCAGGTGACGACTCAGG
>DATKMD010000163.1:0-22565 GCA_035542075.1 Thermoanaerobaculaceae bacterium | reverse complement strand
CCTTCTCGACCAGGATCACCTCAGCCCCACCGTCCGCGATATCGAGAGCCGCCTGGATGCCGGCGATGCCGCCGCCGATCACGAGCGCGCGACGTTCCACCGGAACCCGGATCGTTTCGAGGGGAACGTTGCGCTTGACCTTCTCGACGATGAAGCGGGTGAGGTCGATCGCCTTCTCGGTTGCGGCCTCCCTGTTCTCGTGGATCCACGAGCAGTGCTCGCGGATGTTGGCCATCTCGCACATGAAGGGGTTCAGGCCCGCCCCGGAGCAGGCGCGCCGGAACGTCTTCTCGTGCATGTGCGGGGAGCAGGCCGCCACCACGACACCGGTGAGGTTCTTCTCCGCGATCGCCTGCTTGATCATGAGCTGACCAGGGTCGGAGCACATGTACTTGTAGTCGACGGCGTGCGCCACGCCGGGCAGCCCGGCAAGCGCTCCGGCCACACGGCCGCAGTCGACGGTGCGGCCGATGTTCTCCCCGCAGTGGCAGACGAACACTCCGATGCGGGCCATCAGCGCATCTCCTCTGAAGCAGCCGCCGCGGGGTGCGCGAGGAGCCCCTTCGTGCTCACGTAATGACGGTTGAGCCCCAGGCGGTACGGTTCGATGCCGAGTGCGAGCCCGACCAGCTCGGAAAGGAAGAGGATCGGCATCCCGGCCTCTCCCCGCCGCGCAATTGCCTTCTGCCGGAAATCCAGGTTCGAATGGCACATCGGGCAGGCGACCACGATGGCGTGGGCTCCCGCCGCTCGGGCGTCCTCGAGGATCGCGCGCCCCAGCCGGACGACGGAGCCCGTACGCGGGATCGAGAACCCCCCTCCGCAGCACTCGAGGCGCATGTTCCAGGCAACAGGCGTTGCGCCAGTCGCCTCGACGACCTCCTCCATCGAGACCGGAGCCTCAGGGTCGTCGAAGTTGCACACCTCGGCGGGGCGGAGGAGCAGGCAGCCGTAGTAGCACGCGACCTTCACACCCGTGAGCGGCTTTACCGTCTTCGCCCTGATCGCGGGCAAGAGCTCGCGCAGCACATCGACGACGTTGCGGACGGTGACACCGTTGGAGAACGGACGGCCGAGCAGCTCCGGCATCCGGCCGGCGAGCGCCTTGTCTTCCTTGATCTCGTGCCGGGCGGCTGCCAGCCGGTTGAAGCAGGCGGCGCACGGTGCGAGCACTGCCTCGTGCCCCTGGGACTCGGCGACCGCCAGGTTGCGCGCAGACAGCACGACGCCCAGCAGGTGGTTGGTGGCGTGAGCGGAGGTGGCCCCGCAGCACGACCAGTCGTCGAGCTCCGCGAGCTCGACCCCGACGGTCAGCGCAACGGCGCGCAGGCTCTCATCGAACTCGCGGGAAGTGCCGTGGAGGGAGCAACCGGGGAAATAGCCGAGCTTCATGACCCCTCCTCGCCCGAGGGCTCGCACCTCTCGAAGATGCGGCGGACTTCCTCGACCCCCCCAATGGCATGTGGTACGAAGGAAAGCTTGCCTCGGGCCACCGTCCCGGGCGCCGCGGTCATGTCGGCGAGAAAGGAGCCGGTGCGGAGCTTGTACTCGACCATCAGGCCGAGCTCGAACATGCGCCCGGTGAGCCTGACCTGGTCGAGAAACGACTTGTGGAAGGCCGCGATCGGCCTCGGCACCGGCCGCTCGTCGGCGATGGCCATCTCGCGCAGGGCGTCGATGGTGCGAGCCGGGTCGCACTGGTTGGGACAGCGCGCGACGCACGTCTCACAGGTGAGGCACAACCAGATGGAGTCGGAAGAGAGGAGCTTCTCGCGGGCATCCAGGTTGACCAGGCGCATCACGTCGTGCGGGCGAAGCGACGTTTCCTCCGCCATCGGGCATCCCGCCGAGCACTTTCCGCACTGGTAGCAGCAAGCCGGGTTGCGCCCCGTCCTGCGCGCCAACTCCTCGGCGAGCGAGCCGTGGCCGCCAGAATTGGATTGGGGCATGGGCACACTCATTGGTCCTCCGTCGTGCGGCCCCGATCGGGCCTCCCCCCAGCGCCGAATTGTACACCACTCGTGAAAGTTGTCACGAGGTGCTTGCGGAGATCGTGAAAGGGGTCACGAAACTCAAAGAATTTTCCACAGAAAACTGCAGCCCACGGAGGCCTGACGAGCCCGCTCGGGAATGGATCGTGCCTAATCGTGAGACTCATGAAAAACTGAGTCTGTTAAGGGTGTTTCGCCCATTTGACAGTTCTGGTATACGCGGTTAATTTCGCGGGAACAGATCCTCCCAATGGGGGAGAAAAGAAGACCGGAGGGCCACGATGAAAAGTGCGGAACGTACCGACGCATTTTCAAAGCTCCTCGAGGATCGAGGTTTGGACCGTAGGGACTTCATCCGCGTCTGCACGCTGGCCGCGGCGGCCGTGGGATTGCCGGCCTCGGTGGGCGTGAAGTGGGCAGAGGCGGCGGTTAAGGGTCGGAAGCCCTCGGTCATCTGGCTGCACTTCCAGGAGTGCACCGGGTGCACCGAGTCGCTCCTGCGAACGTCGCATCCGGGGCTCGCCGAGTTGGTCCTCGACCTGATCTCGCTCGACTACTGCGAGACGCTGTTCGCGGCGGCCGGGTATCAGGCGGAGGCGGCGCTCAAGAGCGCGATGGAGGCCAACGCCGGTAAGTACGTGTGCATCGTCGAGGGCGCCATCCCAACCAAGGACAACGGCATTTACTGCAAGATCGGCGGGCGCACCGCCCTCGAGATGCTGAACGACGTAGCTGGCAAGGCGGGCGCCATCATCGCGATCGGCTCGTGTGCGTCGTGGGGCGGGATCCCATCGGCCGATCCCAACCCGACCGGTGCCAAGGGTGCACCGCAGGTGCTCCCGGGCAAGACCGTGGTGACAATCCCCGGGTGCCCGGCGAACCCGTACAACCTGCTCGGCACCGTGCTGCAGTATGCGACGTTCGGTACGCTGCCCGCGCTTGACGAGTTGGCGCGGCCACGCTTCGCGTACGGACGCGTCATCCACGACGACTGCCCGCGGCGGCCTCACTTCGACGCGGGACGTTTCGTGCAGCAGTTCGGCGATGAGGGACACCGCAACGGCTGGTGCCTCTACAAGATGGGCTGCAAGGGGCCGGCGACGCACGCGAACTGCTCGCTCAAGCATTACTGCGAGGTCGACGGAGCGTGGCCGATCGGCACCGGTCACCCCTGCGTCGGGTGCACCGAGCAGGCGATCCTGTGGCGCATGCCGATCCACACGACGGTCGAGATCCAGCGGCCGATGCCGCCGGACACCTACCCGCCAATCAAGGCCGAGCAGGGCCATGTCAGTGCCGTTGCGGCCGGTGTGGCAGGGCTGGTAGGTGGGGCGCTCGTCGGCGCGGGGTGGATGGCGGCCAAGAAGGTCGGTGAGGGCGACGACAAGGGCTCGAGCCCGGACAAGGGGGCGTGAGATGTCTCTTGACCGACGGAAGCTTCTCAAGTCCCTGGCTGTCGGTGGCGTCGCGGCCACGGCCGGCGCCGTCCCGGCAGCGGCGCGGGTGCGCAAGGTGGCGCCGCCCACCGCGATGGGAATGCTCTACGACGCCACCCTCTGCATCGGCTGCAAGACCTGTGTGGTCGCGTGCAAGCAGGCCAACGACATGCCGACGGAGCCGGGGCCGTGGAAGGATGCGAACCTCTACGACGCCCCTCTCGATCTCGACGGCAAGACGAAGAACATCATCAAGCTCTACCGTGAGGGAGAGAGATCCTCATACGTGAAGCAGCAGTGCATGCACTGCGTTGACCCGGCGTGTGCGAGCGCCTGCATGCTGCACTCGCTGCACAAAAATGAGGTGACCGGCGTCGTCGAGTACGATCCGGCCTACTGCGTCGGCTGCCGCTACTGCCAGATGGCGTGCCCGTTCAACGTGCCGAAGTTTGAGTTCAGCAAGGCAGCCCCGAAGATCGTGAAGTGCGAGCTTTGTCGGCACCGCGTGAAGGATGCGGCTGCCAAGGGAGCCGCCGGGTTCACCCGCTATCCGAAGGGCCAGGGGCCCGCGTGCTGCGAGGTCTGCCCGCGCGGCGCGGTCATCTACGGCACGCGCGACGAACTGCTTGCCGAGGCCAAACGCCGGATCGCCGCCTTCCCCGGAAAGTACTTTGAGGACCGGGTCTACGGAGAGTTCGACGCTGGCGGCACTCAGGTGGTCTACCTCTCGCACGTCCCGTTCGAGAAGCTCGGCCTCCCGAAGATCGGGAACGAGCCGGTGCCCGAGACGGCGTATGCCGTGCAGGAGGGGATCTACTACAAGCTCCCCTTCGTCGCCCCGGTGGGTCTGTACGCGGTTCTCGCCGCTGTGGCGTATCGCAACCGCCGCGCCGAGGCTGTGGATGCAGGTGAGAAGGAGCGGAAGCCATGAGCGCGCACGCCGAATTCCACACGCCGGTGGGCGGCCGGTTGATGACCCGCCCCTTCATGATCCTGCTCGCGGTCGCGTGCGTGGGTGCCATCTCGGCGCTCTATCGGTTCGTCAACGGGATCGGCAGCGTGAGCAACCTCTCGAACGGCTACCCGTGGGGCATCTGGATCGCCATCGACGTGGTCGTGGGGACCGCGATCGGTTGCGGGGGCTACGCGGTCGGGCTGCTCGTCTACATCCTGAACCGAGGGAAGTACCACCCGCTGGTGCGGCCGGCGGTCCTCACGAGCCTGCTCGGCTACGGGCTTGCCGTGCTCGCGGTCGTCATCGACCTCGGCAGGTTCTGGGGCCTCTGGAAGGTGCCGATCTTCGTCTGGCGGTGGTCGCACTCGCCGCAGCTCGAGGTGGCCCTGTGCGTCGCGACCTACAACCTCGTGCTGCTCATCGAGCTCTCACCGGCGCTCTTCGAGAAGCTGCGCTCGAGCGCTTCGACCGGCCTCCGCAAGCTCGCAGAGGGCGGACTGCGGCTCGTCGAGAAGAGCTTCGTCTGGGTCCTGGCGTTCGGCCTCCTGCTCCCGACGATGCACCAATCGTCGCTCGGAACGATGATGTTGCTGCCGGGCCCGAAAATTCACCCGCTGTGGTTCACGCCCTGGCTTCCGCTCCTGTTCCTCGTCAACGCCATCATCATGGGGTTCGCGGTGGTCGTGCTTGAGACGACCTTCTCCGCGAAGGCGTTCGGGCGTCCGCGCGAGACGGCCATGCTGGCTTCCCTGTCGTACGTGGCTGCGTGGATCGCGCTCGGCTGGGCGATCTTCCGGGTCTTGGTTGTGGCGCTTACCGGCAAGCTCGGCTTCCTCGCGAGCGGCTACGGGGTCGCGTTCCTCGCAGAGGTGGGGCTGCTGGTCTGGGGCGCGGCGATGCTGCTCTCCGAGAGCCGGCGGAGTCAACCGGTGTGGCAGGTGCGCGCCGCCATCCTGCTCCTGCTCGGCGGCGCACTGCACCGTGTCAACACCTACCTGGTCGCCTTCAGACCGGGGACGAACTATTCATACTTCCCGGCGGTTCCCGAGCTTCTGATCACCTTCGGCATCATTGCGGCCGAGGTCGCAATCTACATCGCAGCTGTCAAAGCGTTCCCGATCCTTCGGGGCCCGGCGCCCGCGAAGGCGTCATCGTAAGGGGGAGAGACCATGAGCAAGCGAATCACCGTCGATCCGATCACACGAATCGAGGGGCACCTCCGCATTGACGTCGAAGTGGATGGCGGCTCCGTCAAGAACTCCTGGTCCTCCGGGCAGATGTTCCGTGGGATCGAGGAGATCCTCAAGGGGCGGGACCCGCGCGACGCGTGGTTGTTCACCCAGCGGTTCTGCGGCGTGTGCACGACCGTACACGCGATCGCGTCGGTCCGGGCGGTTGAGAACGCCCTCAACCTCGAGGTCCCGATCAACGCTCAGTACATTCGCAACGTCATCGTGGCCGCCCACTGCCTGCACGACCACATCGTGCACTTCTATCATCTCTCGGCGCTCGACTGGGTGGACGTGGTGTCCGCGCTCCAGGCTGACCCCGCGAAGACTGCGGCCCTTGCCGAGACCCTCTCGCCTTGGCCACGCAACAGCAAGCGGGAGATGGAGGCGGTCAAGGCGAGGCTGCAGGGCTTCGTCGCCGGCGGACAACTCGGCATCTTCACCAACGGCTACTGGGGTCACCCGGCGATGAAGCTCCCGCCGGAGGTGAACCTGCTCGCGGTCGCGCACTACCTGCAGGCGCTGGAGTACCAGCAGAAGGCGCTCAAGGTTGTAGCGATCCTGGGCAGCAAGACCCCGAACATTCAGAACCTTGCGGTCGGAGGCGTCGCCAACCCGATCAATCTTGACAACCAGACCGCGATCAACATGGAAAAGCTGTTCATGATGAAGGACCTCCTCGAAGAGGTCAGGACCTTCGTTCAACAGGTCTATCTACCCGACGTCGCGGCCGTCGGTGCGATGTACGCCCCGTGGCTCGGCTACGGCGCTGGGGTGACCAACTACCTGGCCGTGCCCGACCTGCCGCTCGACACCAAGGGCACCAAGTTCGATCTCCCGGGCGGTACGATCTTCGACGGCAACCTGGCAGGCGTGAAGCCTATCACCAGCTTCCAGGATCCCTACTTCCGCGACAACGTGAGCGAGTCGATCGCCCACGCCTGGTACGACGGAAACTGGGACAGGCACCCCTTTGAGGAGGACACGGTTCCCAAGTACACGGACTGGCAGGAGGACGGCAAGTACTCTTGGGTCAAGGCGCCGCGGTTCCAGGGGCGCCCGATGCAGGTGGGGCCGCTCGCCCAAGTCCTCGTCGGATACGCGTCTGGCCACGAGCTGATCAAGAAGTACGCGGATCAGACGCTCGAAACGGCAGGCGCGATCGCGAAGGTCAAGCTCACCCCCGCCGTGCTGCACTCCACACTCGGCAGACTTGCCGCACGGGCGATCCGGACGGCGGTCATGGGGGACCTCTCGCTGAAGCACCTTGGCCTGCTGATCGAGAACATCGGCAAGGGCGACGTTGCGACCTTCAACCCGCCGACGTTCCCAGCGGGCGAGCAGCGCGGCTTCGGCTTCCACGAGGCGCCACGCGGGGTGCTCTCGCACTGGGTCGTCATCCGCGACGGCAAGATCGCCAACTACCAGGCAGTCGTGCCCTCGACCTGGAATGCCGGCCCACGTGACGAGAAGGGACAGAAGGGCCCGTACGAGGCCGCGCTGATGGGCAACCCGATCGCCGACGCGGAGAAGCCGCTCGAGGTCCTGCGCACGGTGCACTCGTTCGACCCCTGCCTGGCATGCGCGATCCACACGGTGGATGTGGAGGGCAACGAGATCTCGCGGGTGAAGACGTTGTGATTCTGGTCGGCGAGGAGGCAACTGCGGCAACGCCTCCGGAAGCCAACGTCGCGGTCGTGGGCCTGGGCAACGTCCTCATGGGGGACGATGCCCTCGGCCCGACCGTGATCAAGGTGCTCGAGGCGGAGTACGAGTTCCCCAGGGGGGTCTCGGTGCAGGACCTCGGGACCCCCGGCCTCGACCTCACGCCGTATCTGGCGGGGGTCCGCGCGCTGATCGTGGTGGACACGGTACAGGCATCGGGTGCTCCCGGCGAGGTGCGACTGTACCGGCGGGACGAGATCCTGAAGCACCCGCCGCAGGCGCGTCTCTCACCCCACGACCCTGGCCTGAAGGAGGCCCTGCTGACGGTGGAGTTCTCCGGGAGTGGGCCGCGCGAGGTGCTGCTGGTGGGCGTGATCCCAGGGGAGGTGCGGACGGGTGTCGGCCTGAGCGAGGCCGTCCGAGCGGCCGTGCCCGCCGCGGTGGCCGAGGTTGTCAAGGACCTCGCCCGCCTTGGGGTGGCGCCGCGCCTCTGCTCGGCACCCGGGCCCCCGGACCTCTGGTGGGAACGTCCGTGAGTGGCGATCCGACGGGCAGGCTCGACTGAAGAGGTGATCGTGAAGCTCGAACGTGGCGTGCTGCTTCGCAAGCTGGAGTGGTGGCTGGTGGTGCTGATCGCGCTCCACACGTACGGGATCGGTGTGGGCTTGCTCGCGCTGCCCGAGTGGGCGTTGCGCTTCGGGGGCTGGCAGACCATCCCGCCGCTCTTCTTCCCCCGTCAGGCGGGCGTCTTTCACCTGGTCCTGGGCACCGGCTACCTGCTCGAGTACCGCCGCCTGCGATCCTTTTCGCTCCTGCTGATAGCCAAGTCCTGCGCCTTCGTCTTCCTCGTCGGTGCGACGATGCTGGCGACCGTGCCGTGGTTCGTGACCTTTGCCGGCGTTGCGGACGGTCTGATGGGCCTGGCGGTGGTGGCGGTGCACGCCGCGGTCAGTCGGGTGGAAGGACCGGTGTCCCCCGCGGGCGCCTCTTAGTCCGGTAGCTCCAGAGCAGGTCCTCCTGCGGGGGTTCTTGCGGGAGGCCCGCCTCGCCTCCGAGCCGCTCGAAGACGTCCTGGACCGTGTCGATGCCGAACTGGATGGTGGCGGTCACGTAGTCGAACAGGAGTTCGAGGCTCGGGGCAGCGGGACTGGCGGCCAGGACCCGCAGGCAGATCTGGTTGAGGGTGGTGAGAGCGAAGCAGACCTCCTCGGCCAGGAACCCCTGGGAGAAGCGGCGCTCGGCGAGGTCGCGGCAGTACGACATGAAGACCGCTTTCTCGCGGGTCCGGATCGAGTTCATCAGGCTGCGCAGGATCTGACGGTGGTGCCAGTCGTGTTCGTGCACCGGGATGTGTTCGTAGTGGATCAGCCGCAGGTGCCGGGTCGTGGTCGTGAGCCGTGCTGTGAGCGCGGTACGGATCTCCTCCTCGTGGTCCTCCAGCAGGCGGTGGATCGTGAGGTTCGGGCGCATCTGGACAACCTTCATGGCGGCGCGGTTCAGTCGGTTCCACTCGAGGGGGTCAGTCTTGCGATTCTCGAGCAGGAACGGCAGACGCCGCAGCAGCTCGAGGCGCGTCCTCGGGGACCAGCCGAGGCGCTGGCGCGTCCGGCTGGCATTTATGGTCATCTTGAGGTCGATGTACCTGCCCATCCATGGCCGCTCGAACGGCCGCTGGCCAAGAAGTCGGCCCACGAGATCGCGGCCCCACATGCCGGGAACCGCAAGCGCCTTCGGCATGAGAATGGGTCTCGCGCGACTGCCGGTCTGGAACAGCGTCGCGGCCTCGAACAGCTCCCGGTGCGAGACGGTCGCGTCCGGACTCGCGATCAGGACCTCGTTGGTCTCGGGGAACTCGGGCCTTCCGATGATGATGCGCAAGAACCCCGCCACGTCGCGCACGTGAAGGTAGGGAATCGCGGACTCGCCCCTGCCGCCCAGGACGCGGGAGTTCCACTGGCGCGACAACCAGGTCTCCAGGAACATGAACAGCGGCGGATACTCGCACCAGTCGGAGAAGAGCGCCGCGAACCGGACGATGCAGGTGGGGAAGTGCGCCCCATACTCACGCACCATCTCCTCGCCTATGCGCTTGGTCCTGGCGTAGATATGCTCGCCGTCCGGCACGCTGGATTCGGTGAGCGCGCCGCCGGGCGGGGGGAACCGGCTCGCGGCAACGGAGCTCGCAAGAACAAAGCGGCGCAGCCCGAGGCCCTTCGAGAGTTCGAGCACGTTGCGGAGCCCCTCGACGTTCGTGCGCCAGTACTCCGGATCCTCGTCACCTGTGAAATCGTAGTGGGCCGCCAGGTGAAGCAGGACCTCGGCGCCACCGCTTTCCTTGATGCCTCCAAGCACCCTGGCGAGACGCTCACGGTCACCGATATCAATCTGGGCCCAGGAGATGTTGGCGTGCTCCGGGGCGCCGCACTCGCGCTGCGAGCGGCGCCCGAGCCCAAAGACCCGGTGGCTCTCTTTGATCTCGCCCAGTAGGTGTCTCCCGACGAAACCCGAGGCCCCGGTCACGATAACCCGTGGGAGCGACATGCTTGATGGAATTCTAGCGGCTTTTCAGCCCAACCTGCACCGGTACCCGAGGAGCGGGCCGCGCCGGCTGCGTGCCCCTGCGAGGGCTCGCGGGGATGGCGGGAAACTCGGCCCTCCTGTAAGCTGCGGTCATGCCGGGAGCCCCTGAAACCGGAGCGGTGAGTGCCGAAGGCGGCCGTATGGACGGAGGGTCCGATGGCCGAAGTTGCCCGTCCCAGCGAAGAGTTCTTCTACCTCTCGGAGCTCCTCTCGCGACGTGTCGTCTCGAAGGACGGCGAGCGGGTCGGACGCCTCATCGACCTCGGCTGCGCGGCGAATGAGGTCTTCCCCCGAGTCCTGACGTACTACGTGCGTCCGGGCCTCCTGGCCCCGGTGACGCTCGCGGTGCCGGCTCCCGCCTTTGCGGACGTGCCGAGCGAGACGCTCAAGCTGGCGGTGCCGACTGACGGACTGCAGACCTCCCCGCGACGCCTCCCCGAGGAGATCCTCCTCCGCAAGGAGATTCTGGACAAGCAGATCGTCGACACGGACGGGGCCCGCGTGGTGAGGGTCAACGACGTGCACATGCTGCGCGCCCGGGGCAGCGAGGTTCGAGTCGTGCACGTGGACATCGGCTTCCCCGGAATCGTGCGCAGGCTCGGATGGGAGCGGCCTTTGGACAGGATCCTGAAGCCCATTGGCCTGCGTGCGAGGGGTTTCGCCGAGGAACGGCTGCTCTCGTGGCGGTACGTCGTTCCCCTGAGGTCGGGCTCGCTGTCCCAGGACCTTCGGCTGAACGTGGCCCAGGGTCAGCTGGCGCAACTCCACCCGGCCGAGCTGGCCGAGATCATGGAGGAGCTGGACCGGTTCGAGAGGCCGGCGATCCTCGAAGCCCTGGACACCCCGAAGGCGGCGCAGACGCTGGCCGAGCTTCCTCCGGAGCTTCAGCGGCTGCTGCTGGAAGCGCTCGACGTCCGCAGGGCCGGCGTGCTGCTGAGCACGATGGCGCCCGACGAGGCGGCGGACGTCCTCGAGGAGCTGCCCGAGCGGTTGCGGGAGCGCCTGATGAGCGCCCTTCCGGCTGCGGACGCCGCAACGGTCAACGATCTCCTGAGCTACGAATCGGGGTCGGCCGGCTCCGTCATGAACCCGGAGGTCTTCACGGTTGCTGCAGGCACGACGGTCGCCTGGGTCTTGGAACAGCTGCGGGCAGGGCCCGACGAGCTTGTGCGCGCGTACTCGGTCATGGTCACGGATGAGGTGGGCTGCCTGCGCGGTGTCATCCCCCTGACGGACCTGGTCCGCGCCGATGGTCCGAAACCCGTGGAGGAACTGATGGACACGGATCCCGTTTCGGTCCGTCTCGAGGACCCGATGGGGGACGTGGCCGAGTTGTTCGATCGCTTCAACCTCCTTTCGCTGCCTGTGGTTGATGCCGAGGGTGTCCTGCGAGGCGTCATTACCGTTGACGACGTGGTGTCCTGGTTGCGCGAGGGCGAGGGGCGCGAGGGGGGTCTCACGTGAGATCGTGGTTCGAGGGCCGTTGGCGGAGGCTGGTCGTGCTTGCGGCCGTCGTGGGCCCCGGGATCATCACGGCGAACGTCGACAACGACGCGGGCGGGATCACGACGTACTCCCTCGCTGGGGCAATCTACGGTTACCGGCTTCTGTGGACCGTGATTCCGGTCGCGCTTGCGCTTTTCGTGGTCCAGGAGATGTCGTCGCGGCTGGGGGTGGTCACCGGGAAGGGCCTCGCCGACCTGATGCGCGAGGAGTTCGGGGTCAAGGCAACCTTCTACCTCATGGTGGCCCTGCTGGTTACCAACTGGGGCAACACGATGGCGGAGTTCGCCGGACTGGCGGCGGCGCTCGAGATCGTCCACGTTCCGCGCCTGATCTCGGTGCCGATCGGGGCCGTCTTCGTGTGGTGGCTGGTCACGTGGGGGACGTACCGCGCGGTGGAGAAAGTGTTCCTCCTCGCGTCTGCCTTCTACGTCTCGTACGTGATCTCCGGCATCATGGCCAAACCGGACTGGGGCAACGTCCTGGCGTCCACCGTGACACCCAGCTTCGAGGCGAACCTGCCTTTCGTCGTGATGGTCATCGGCATCGTGGGCACCACGATCGCGCCCTGGATGCAGTTCTACCAGCAGGCCGCGGTGGTGGAGAAGGGCATCCCGACGCGGAACCTTCGGGAGGCACGTCTCGACGTGGCGGTCGGCTCGGTGATGGCCGTGATCGTCGTCTGGTTCATCGTGATCTCGTGTGGCGCGACACTTCACAGGGCTGGGATCCCGATCAAGAGCGCAGCCGACGCGGCTCACGCCCTCGCACCGCTGGCGGGGCGGTACGCCGCGCTGCTCTTCGGATTCGGGCTGTTCAATGCCTCCCTGTTCGCTGCGGCGATCCTTCCGCTCTCAACGGCGTACTCCGTGTGCGAAGGCATGGGGTGGGAGAGGGGAATCGACAAGAAGCTCAATGAGGCGCCGTGGTTCTACGGCATCTACACCGCCTTGATCGCGCTCGGCGCGGGGGCCATCCTGGTGCCGGGTGTGCCGTTGCTGAAGGTTCTGTACCTTTCGCAGGTTGCTAACGGCATCCTGCTGCCGGCGGTCTTGCTCTTCATGCTCATCCTTGCCAATCGTCGCGACCTTATGGGTGAGAACGTCAACTCCAGGACCTTCAACTTCGTTGCGTGGGTTCTGGTAGGCTCACTCATCGTGATGACGCTGTTCCTCTCCGTCGCAACGCTTCTCGGACTTGGCTGACACGACCCGAATCGGAGGTGCAATGGCCCGCGGTAACAAGTCGAACCTGGCTTTCGGGGTGATGCTGCTGGTCGTAGGCGGCGTCCTGCTCGCCACCCGCCTCGTACTCATCGAGACGGCGCCGGCCTGGCTTCTCGGTCTCGGCCTCGGGCTGGCGCTGATCGCAATTGTCAACGCCTCGTACGGTCCACTGGTCGCGGGCATGATTCTCCTCGGCCTCGGGGCTGGCATGTTGCTCGGCGATCGGGGCGTGGCCGACATCGGATCCTGGACATGGAACGTCCTCGGTCTCGGCGCCGGCTTCGTGGGCATCTACGTTCTCTCGCTGATCCTCAAGCTGCGCAGCCACTGGTGGCCGCTCGTTCCGGGCTTCATCCTGCTCGCGCTCGGTGGTGCGCGCTACGTTCGCCACTTCACGCTCCTGCCGCCCGAGGTGATGATGGCGGTTCGCACCTGGTGGCCGGCCGCTCTCGTTGTCGTGGGCGTCTGGGTTGTCATCCGCGCGATGCGCTCCTGACAAGCGGTGTGAAGGCCTGAAAGCGCGGAGGCTTGAAGGCCTCAAGCCCGGGTGGGGGAAGGGTGGGCAGCCCTCAGGCCGATGAGTGGCAGTATCAGCGGGTGAGGAGTAGAACGTCGCCGGGACGGATCGTGCTGTCCGGCAGGCCGTTGCGGCGCTGGAGCTCCTCGGTGGAGGTGCCGAACCGCCGCGCAATGCTGTAGAGCGTGTCGCCGGGCCTCACGACGTAGCGGCTCGGCGCCGCGGCGGCCACCTTCTCTCCCGCTGGAACCCGCTTTTCCGCGACGCGGCTCGGGTGGTCGACCGGGCCGCGGGGAACCACGAGGGTCTGACCGATCCTTAGGCTGCGGGGGTTGCGAATCCCGTTGGCGGCCATGATCGCGTCCACGGTGGAGCCGTAGCGGCGCGCGATCGTGCCCAGGGTGTCCCCCGACTTCACGACGTGGAGGAACCGGCGGACCCGTTCGTTCACCGGGATGGATGCGATCACCTCGGCCACCTGCTCCTCGCGCCCGCACGGCACCGCGAGCTGGTAGCTTCCGCCCGCGGACGTGAGGCGGTGGGTGAGCGCGGGGTTGAACGCCGCGAGCTCCTCGGCGTCGAGCCGCCCGCGCTCGGCGAGCACGTCAAGATCGAGCGCCCCCTCGACGGGGACGCGGGCGACGCACACCGGGTTCTCCTCGATCTCAGGCAACCCGTAGGCGGCGGGGTTCTTGGTCGCCACGACCACGGCCCAGAGCGCGGGCACGTAGTTCCGGGTCTCCCGTCGCAGGTAGCGCCGGACCGTCCAGAAGTCCGTGTTGCCCTTGGCCCGCCTTATGGCGTACTGGACCTTGCCGGCGCCGGAATTGTACGCGGCCAATGCAAGTTCCCAGGACCCGAACATGCCGTAGAGATCGGAGAGGTGCCGCACGGCGGCCTGGGTGGCGAGGTATGGATCGTTGCGCTCATCCACCAGGCCGTTGCACTCCAAGCCGTAAAGCTTTGCCGTCCCGGCCATGAACTGCCACATGCCCTGCGCCCTTGCGCGCGACCGCGCGCGCGTGTTGAAGGCGCTCTCCACCAGAGGCAGGTACGCAAGATCCTCCGGCATGTTGCCCTGGTGAAGCTGCTGCCGGATGTACGGCAGATAAGGGGCCCCGCGCTGAAGGGCGGCGATGAAGCGCTCGCGGTAGCGCCCGGTGTAGAAATCGATCAGGGAGGTCACCTCCGCGTTGATGACCACCGGAAGATCGAAGTGGGCCGAGCGTGCCTGCTGTTGAACCTCGGCGACACGTTCCTCCGGGACGGGTTGCGGCTCCGGCGGAGGCTCCTCCCCGACATCGCCATCCTCGACTTGCTCCGCCAGACGCATCAGCTCGTCGAGGACGTCGTCCTTGTAGGACGAAGGGCCGGGGGGTTCGATTGCGAGGTCTGGCGACTGAAGGAGCGACTGGTAGATCGCGGCCTCACAGTCGTGGAACTCCTCCACCTCGCCCCGCACGACAGCGTCCTGGGCGGCCGCCAGCAGAGTATCGACCTCCGCCTTGGGGTCACGCACCTTCTGGGCCGCGACGGCGTTCCCGCCGCTGGTTCCGTCTGCCCTGCCCGCTTCGGAGCCTGAAGGGGGTGGCGGGGATGTCGAGCGGCACCCAGCAAGCGCGGCCGCCATCATCGAGGCGAGGACCAATCGTCGAGTCATTCGCCCTGCAGGTTCACGATGAGCGTGAGCGCCAGCTGGCGCAGCCGTTCCCCGCGCTTCAGCTCGACCTCGACGGGGGAGACGTCCTTTACCGGCCGCCCATCGTTGTCCACGAGCTGGATGTTGACCAGACAGCGACTTGCGTCTCCGAGCGCCGAGCCCACCTTCTCCTCGACACGGCGCTTCACTTCCTGACGGGAGTTCACCGATCCCTGAAGGAGCGTTTCGATGTCGAGGGCAGGCACCCCGTCCCTGGCCAGCTTGGGCTCGGGGCGGAACGTGCTCGACTTTCGCAGCGTCTCGAGCTCCGCGAGAATGTCGAGTGACGACGAGACCCGGACGTGTCGCATCTCCGTCTCGACGGCCTCGGTGACCGGCTCGGGCGTTGTCGCGAACTCGACCGGTCCCTCCTCGACCTCTTCGGCGGAAGGCAGCTCAGCCGTGGTTTCCTCAGCCGCGGGGACAGCCACCCCATTCTCTGCCAGGGCCGCAATGTGTTCTCCCGCAAGTGCCGCGGGTGTGCTGCCCGGAAGCGTCTTGTCGAGCGGTGTTACGATCCGCGGAGAAAGGGGCGGCGTCGCAGCCACCGCGGGCGTTCCGAGCCCCTCGGCAGCGGCAGCCGTGAGCGCAGCTGGATTGAACGCGACAGTCGGCTTGGGAGCCGGGACCGGCGCCGGTGCGGGCGCGTGTGCCGGAGCCGCAGCCCCTTCCTGTGCGGCCATTCGACGCCGGAGCGAGCGCAGCGTCAGCTTCGTGATCGCCTTCAGCGTCTCGAACACGCCGGTGCCGTCGACCGCAACGGACTCGAACCAGTCGTGATGGCCCTCGGGGTTGAGGCGGTCGTTGAGCTCGTCGACTGTCAGGATGGTCTTGAGGTCACGCTTGTTGAACTGAAGGACGAGGGGGATGGTCTCGATCGAGAGCCCAAGTTCAAGCAGGTTCTCCTCGAGGTTTCGAAAGCTCTCGACGTTGGCCTCGGCCATCGGGCGCTGCGAGTCGGCAACGAACACCATGCCGTCCACGCCCTTGAGGACCAGTTTTCGTGTGGTGTTGTAGAACACCTGACCCGGGACGGTATAGAGCTGGAGGCGCGCCCTGAAACCGCCGACCTTCCCGACCTCAAGGGGCAGCAGGTCGAAGAACAGGGTCCGATCGGTTTCCGTCTCGAGCGAGACCATCTCGCCACGGGAGCCGGGGGCCGTCTTGGCGTAGATGAACGAGAGGTTGGTGGTCTTCCCGCACAGGCCAGGACCGTAGTACACGATCTTGGCCGCCATCTGCATCGTGGCCCAGTTGAAGAACACCATTGAGCTACGCCCCCGAGCTACGCCAACATCTCGAACGTAACACACTAGGCCTGGCGGGTCAACGCTAACCCCAACTCCTGGGCTTGTTTCTCACTGATCAGGCCCTGCTCGAGAAGGCCCGCGATGGCGAGCCATGCCGCCGCCCAGTAAGCGGTCGCGACTCTTCCGGGGAGCGCCTCGAGATGCAGTCGAACCGCTGCGGCGTCCGCGCGAGCGATCGGCCCCGTGAGTTTCTCGAAGCCACGCGCCGAGAGCGCCGCCTCGACGGTACCGATCACCAGGGGTCTGAGCGCGCTGGTCACAACTCGCTGCGGGAGACCGGTGCGCACCAGCTGCGCTCGCGCCGCCGCAACGAGTGCATAGGTCATGTTGGAGGCCAGCGCGGCTGCGGCGTGGTAGCGGGGCTTGGCAGCGGCGGACAACGGCACCGGCCTCATCCCGAGCGCCCGCGCAAGTCGCTGCGCCGCGCGCACCGCCTTCTGGGCGCCCTCAACAGTCGCCGTCACACCCGCCAGAGCGACCCGCGGGCCGGTCGCCGTGGGGAAGCTGACCAGCGGGTGGAGTGAGCCCACGGTGCAGCCCCTCTTGGACAGTGGAGCGAGCTCGGCCCCGGGCAGCAGCCCCGATGTGTGGAGCGCGACCGAGGTGGTTGTGTCGAGCAGGGGGGCGAGCCGCTGAGCACATGGCCGAATGGCCGAGTCCGGAACGGCAAGGAGGATCCCGCTCGCCGGTGGAAGGGAAGCGCCTGAGTCAACGGCGGGCACCCCCGGGAGGAACCGCCGCACCCTCGAACGCCCGCGCGTCGAACGCACCACAACCCCGGCGACCTCAATCCCGGCCGCCGTCATGGCCCGCGCAAGCTGCAGCCCGCAGCGTCCTGCGCCAACGAGAAGCCACTTGGAAACCATTGCATCATGGTACAGTAGGGATGCGTGCGGACCCCGCCCCGGGGAGCCAGGGAAGGGCGATGAAGGAAGGATTGTCCAAGCGCGAACGGGAGATTCTCCGCGAGGTGGTGGACCTTTACCTCGCGAGCGGGGAGCCTGTCGCGTCAGCGACGCTCGCGCGGGCGTCCCGTACCGGTCTGTCCCCGGCTTCGCTGCGCAGCGTGATGGCGGAGCTGGAGGACAAGGGTTTTCTCACCCAGCCGCACACCTCAGCAGGACGTGTGCCCACCGATCTCGGATTCCGCGTCTTCATCGACGCGATTCTCCAGAGCGCCCAGCTCACCCACGGGGACGAGCGTCGGCTCAAAGCCATGCTCTTGCCCAGGGGACCGCTCGAGGAGGTGCTGGCTCAGGTGAGCCGGGTGCTCGCAGACGTCACAACCGAAGTCGGAATGGCGCTGGCGCCCACCTCTCAGCAGGCCACGTTGCAGTCCGTCCACTTCGTGAAGGTTGCTTCCAAGCGCGTGCTGGCCGTCGTCGTCACCGGAGGTGGCTTGGTCGACTCCCGCCTGTTGGCCGTCGAGCGGGATTTCCAACCGGCGGAGCTCGAGCGCATCTCCAACTACTGCACGCTGTCGTTCGAAGGCCTTCCGCTCCGCGAGATTCGCAAACGCCTCCTGACGCTCATGACCGAGGAGCGCGCGCAGGCCGACCAACTCCTGACCGGTGTCGTGGCGCTGGGTCAGCAGGCCGTGGAGGCCGAGGTGACGTCCGGCGGTGAGGTGTTCGTCGAGGGCACGGGTCGCCTTCTCGAGAGAGCCGCCCCCGGCCAACTGGATGCGGTGCGAAGGCTGCTGGCCGCCTTCTCGGACAAGGCGATGTTGCTCACCCTGCTGAACGATTTCTTTGCCGCCCCTGGACCGACGGTTCTGCTGGGGTCGGAGTTCTCCCTGGTCGGGTGTGACGACCTTGGTCTGATAGTGACCTCGTTCCAACGGAGCAGCGGAGAGCAAGGTCTCATTGGCGTGGTCGGCCTCAAGCGCATGGACTACCCGCGAATCATTCCCATCGTGGACTATATTGGGAACTACCTCACGAGGACAGGCGGTGAACCAGGGGGAGTGGGATGAGCGACGAGGACCGGCGACTGGCTCCGGAGAATGAGCCACAGGGCGCCGCCGAGGCTGAGCCCGAGACGAAAGACGTCGAGCCCGTGCCCGAGGAAGGCGCCGCCGGTGTCGACGAGGCCATCCAGGAAGAGCTGCAAACCCTGCAGCAGGAGATCGCACACTTCCGGGAGCTCTACCTCCGCAAGCTCGCGGACTTCGACAACTACCGCAAGCGCCAGGAACGCGAGATGGTCGAGTTCCGCCGCCATGCCAACGCGGAGCTGATGCGAAACTGTCTCCCGGTCCTCGACAACCTGGAGCGGGCACTCGCTGCGCCCGCGGGTGACGGCAAGGGGCTGCGCGAGGGCGTCGAGCTCGTGCTGAGGCAGTTCAAAGAGATCCTCGGCCGGCACAGCCTCTCCGAAGTGGACCCCATCGACCAGCCGTTCGACCCGGCCTTTCACGAGGCCATCCAGCGCTATGAGGTTTCGGGAGTCGAGGAGCCCACGGTCGTGCAGGTGCTACAGAAGGGGTACCGACTGGGCGAGCGACTGATCCGACCGGCACTCGTCATCGTTGCGGTGCCAAGCAGTTCGATCGCGCAAGAGGCGCCTGAGCGGGCGTCCGAGGGGAGCAATGGGCAAAATCATCGGAATTGACCTGGGCACCACCAACTCCTGCGCCGCGGTGGTCGAGGGCGCCCGCCCGGTGGTCGTTCCCAACCGGGAGGGAGGGCGGACCACCCCCTCAGTCGTGGGGCGAGCAGCCGACGGAGAGCTGCTGGTCGGACAGATCGCGAGGCGCCAGGCACTCACCAACCCGAGGAACACCGTCTACGCGGTCAAGCGGCTGATCGGGCGCAAGTACAACACCCCTGAGGTCGAGCGGGCACGGGCCATCGTCCCCTACACGATCGTCGAGGCGCCGAACGGCGACGCCTACGTGCAGATCGGCGACAAGATCATCTCTCCCCAGGAGGTCTCGTCCTACATCCTTCGGGAAATCAAGGAGTTCTCCGAAGGCTCGCTGGGGGAGGAGGTGACCCAAGCGATCGTCACCGTGCCGGCCTACTTCGACGACTCGCAGCGGCAAGCCACCAAGGACGCCGGGACGCTGGCGGGGCTCGAGGTGCTGCGGATCATCAACGAGCCCACCGCCGCCTCGCTCGCTTACGGCTTCGGGCGTGGGGGAAGCGAGACGATCGCCGTGTTCGACCTGGGCGGTGGCACCTTCGATATCTCGATCCTGGAGATCGGTGAGGGCCTGTATGAGGTCAAGTCCACCGCCGGAGACACCTTCCTGGGCGGGGAGGACTTCGACGCTCGCATCATCGAGTTCCTGCTCGATTACTTCTACAAGGAGACCAAGGTCGACCTGCGTGGGGACTGCATGGCGATGCAGCGCCTCAAGGAAGCGTCGGAGGCTGCCAAGTGCGAGCTCTCCACCGCTCAGCTCGCCAACATAAGCCTTCCCTTCATCGCCACCGACGGGGCTCAGGCCCTGCACCTGAACTACGCTCTCACGCGGGAGCAGCTCGAGAACCTGGTCGCCGACCTGGTGCGCTCGACCCTTGAGCCCTGTCGCAACGCCCTGGAGGCCGCGGGGCTCAAGCCATCCGGGGTCCAGCAGGTCATCCTGACCGGAGGGCAGACCCGCATGCCGCTGGTCGCACGCACCGTGGCGGAGTTCTTCGGCAGGCCGCCGAGCCGCGAGATCAACCCCGACGAGGTAGTCGCCGTCGGCGCGGCGCTCCAGGGCGGCATCGTCCAGGGCGAGATCAAGGACCTGGTGTTGCTCGACGTGACACCGCTCTCGCTCGGCATCGAGACGCGCGGTGGCCTGTTCACCAAGCTCATCGAGCGCAACTCGACGATCCCGACGCGCAAGTCGCAGATCTTCACCACAGTCACCGACAACCAGCACTCGGTGGAGATTCAGGTGCTCCAGGGCGAGCGCGAGCTCGCCACCGAGAACAAGGCGCTGGGCAGGTTCGAGCTGGTGGGCATCCCGCCTGCGCCACGCGGCGTCCCGCAGATCGAGGTCACGTTCGCGATCGACTCGAACGGCATCGTCCAGGTGACCGCCCGCGACCTCGCCACCGGCAGGGAGCAGTCGATCCAGGTCAACCCTGCGGGCGGTCTCTCCAAGGAGGAGATCGACCGCATGATCGCGGAGGCCGACCGGATGCGGAAGGACGACGTCCGGCGCCGCGAGCTCCGGCTGCTGCGCAACCGTCTCGAGGGCCTGCTCTACACCAACGAACGGGTGTTCAAGGAGTTCGGCTCTCTCCTCGAGGCGGGGATCGGCGAGAAGGTCAAGGAGGCGCTCGAGAGAGGGCGTCGTGTCCTGGACGCCGAAGACGCCGGGACGCTTCAGGAGGCCATCGACGCCGTCGAAAACGCCGCGCGCCACCTCACCGAGGTGATGCTCATGGATCCCTCCCGCTTCCTCTCCGGCATGGGTGGAGGCAGTACCTTGGGGGGAGACAGTAGCTCGTGAGCGGGAAGCGCGATTACTACGAGATCCTCGGCGTCGACCGCGGGGCCTCGCAGGAACAGATCAAGGCCGCCTACCGCAAGCTGGCGGTGAAGTACCATCCGGACCGCAACCCAGGCGACAAGCAGGCCGAGGAGAACTTCAAAGAGGCCGCGGAGGCGTACGCGGTGGTTTCGGACCCGGCCAAGCGTGCGCAGTACGACCGTTTCGGGCACGCCGGCGTGGGCCAGCAGCCTTTCGCAGGCTTTGACGCCTCGATCTTTGGCGATTTCGCGGACATCCTCGGGAACCTCTTCGGGTTCGAGGGGTTCTTCGGCGGTGGGCGCCGGCGGACCGGCCCGGAGCGCGGTTCCGACCTGCGCACCACGGTCGTGATCTCGTTTGCGGAGATGGCAAACGGCGTGGAACGCACGCTGACGGTCCCGCGCGAGGAGAACTGCGACGACTGTCGCGGCTCCGGTCTCGCCCCGGGCGCCAAGCCGGAGACCTGCCGCAGCTGCGGTGGGCGCGGGCAGGTCCGCGTCAGCCAGGGGTTCTTCACCATGGTCCGTGCCTGTCCTCAGTGCGGCGGGAGTGGACAGACCGTTTCTGACCCATGCCCTTCCTGCGGCGGAGCGGGGAGGGTCGAGAAGAGGCGCCAGCTCAAAGTGGCAGTACCTGCTGGCATCGAGGACGGCACCAGGCTGCGGGTCGTGGGGGAGGGTGAGGGCGGGGTTCGCGGAGGGCCCGCGGGGGACTTCTACGTCGTCGTGCGTGTCGAGCCCCACGAGCTCTTCGTCAGAGAAGGGGCCGACCTGCACCTCGAGCAGGAGATCTCCGCATTCGTGGCCGCGTTGGGTGTCGAGCTTCAGGTACCGACCCTCAACGGGAGCGAGACGCTGAAAATTCCCGCGGGTGCGCAACCTGGCGACACCGTGGTGCTGAAGGGCAAGGGGTTGCCACGACTGCGGCGGTCCGGCAACGGCAACCTCGTCGTGCACCTGAAGGTGACGGTTCCCCGCAAGCTGACAGTCAAGCAGCGCGAACTCCTGCATGCTCTGGTCGAGGGTGAGGAGAAGCACCCGGGCGTCTTTCGCAAGGTGCGCGACCTCATCGAGGGCAGCGGTTGAGCACGCCGTACCTCACGGTCACCTGCCGCCTGCCTGCCAGCGCCGAGGAGCAGTTGCCGCGCGCGCTCGAGCGGTGGCCGGTGCTCGGGTGCCAGGTCGAGAGCGCCGGATCGGAGGTGGAGATCACGGTCTTCATCGAGGCGCGCCAGGGCGGCGCAATCCCAACCGTGTACGAGGGCCTCCTCGCGCTGGGCGCGAAGGAGCTCGGAACCGGCCACTTCGCGGAGCAGGACTGGCTGGCCGAGTACCGACGGTACGCCCAACCCAGAGCCATCGGGAAGCTGTTCTGGGTGGACCCTCACCCGCAGGCCCCCACCCCCCCGGCGGAGCAGCGCGTCCATCTGATCGTCGAGCCGCGCCAGGCGTTCGGGAGCGGCTCCCACGAGTCCACGCAGCTGGCGCTCCTGCTGCTGGAGGATCTCCCGGTCGCGGGCCGGCGGGTCCTGGACGTTGGCACCGGCTCCGGGATCCTCGCGGTCGCCGCCCGCGCGCTGGGCGCCGGCCGGGTGACCGGCTTCGACATCGACCTGGAGGCGGTGTGCATCGCGCACCAGACGGTGGTGACCCAACCGCAGCGCCTTCCGGTCGCGCTGTTCGCGGGCTCCACCTCAGCGCTCCGCCCGCGGGCAATGTTCGACCTCGTGCTTGCCAACATGATCCCGCAGGAGGCCGGGCCGCTGCTGCCCGACCTGAAGAGGCTGCTGGTGCCCGACGGCTATCTTGTGCTCTCCGGCCTGATGGCAGACCAGCGCGGCGCCGTGGAGGCGGAGCTCGCCGACCGGGGGTTCGCCGTGAAGAAGACTCGCGAGCTGCAGGAGTGGGTGGCGCTCGCCTGCGCCGCGCGATGAGCGTCACACGCCTCGTTGTCACCGGTTTGGCCATCGTCCCCGGGCAG
>DATKMD010000162.1:0-6688 GCA_035542075.1 Thermoanaerobaculaceae bacterium | reverse complement strand
TCCTTCTTTTCATGATACTGCAGCGACAGCGCCTGCCCGGCGCGGACGGTGAGGATCTTGCCGATGTAGAACTCGGTCTCCGCGAATACCTCTTCCCCGCCCCACGGCTTCTCGACCACACGCGTCATAACCGGATCCTGACCTTGAGGTGGGACAGGAGCCCCGAGAGCTGCTCGAGCAGGTACTCCTCGACCTCCTTCGCAGTCGAGAGCACGAGAGCCCTGTGGGCGATCCGTCGCGCCTCCCTGAGTGTCAGCGCGCGTACGAGGCTACGGATGACGGGCAGCGCCGGCGGGTGCATCGAGAACTCTCTCAGGCCGAGCCCGACAAGCACCGGCACCGCGAGTGGGTCGGCGGCCATCTCCCCGCACAGGGAGACCGGGATGCCGAAACGGTCGCCGGTGGAGATCACCCTCTCGACCAGCCGCAATACCGCGGGGTGGAACGGCCGGAACAGGCTTGAAACCTGCTCGTTCCCGCGGTCCACGGCGAGCGTGTACTGGGTCAGGTCGTTGGTGCCGAGCGAGAAGAAGTCCACCTCGCGGGCGAGGTGCTCGGCGATCATCGCCGCTGCCGGCACCTCGATCATGGCGCCGACGAGCACCTTCTCGGGCACCGCGTGCCCCTCGCGCCGCAGTTCGTCGCTGAATCGCGCCAGCAGCACGCGGACGGTCTTGACCTCCTCGACATGGCCGATGAGAGGGACCATGACTCGCAGCGTTCCCGGGTGCCGCCCGGCGGCACGCAACAACGCGCGCAGCTGCGTCCGGAAGAACTCCGGCTTCTGAAGGCAGAGGCGAACGCCCCGCAGGCCCAGCACCGGGTTGGCCTCCGGCGCCCCGAGCACCTCTCGCGCAAGCTTCTTGCCCCCGAGGTCGAAGGTGCGGATGGTGACCGGCCCATCCGGGAACGCCTCGATCAGAGCGGCGTAGGCTGCCTCCTGCTGCTCCTCGTCCGGCAGTTCCGGGCTGGCCTGAAGGAACAGGAACTCGCTTCGGAACAGCCCGATGCCCTCGGCCCCGCCCGCCTTGGCCGCCGCGATCTCGTGCACGAGGTCGATGTTGGCGAGGAGGGTCACGGAGTGGCCGTCGAGCGTCTTGGCCGGGAGGTGCGCGAGATCGAGCATCTCCTGCTGGCGGCGCCGGTGCTCTTCGGCGCGGAGGCTGTAAACCTGGATAAGGGCGGGGTCCGGATCCACGAGGATATGGCCTTCGAACCCATCCACGATCACGAGGCGCGCCTTTCCGGCCGCCTCGACGAGGCCACCGACGCCGACCACCGCCGGGATTCCGAGCGACTTGGCGATGATCGTGGTGTGCGAGGTGATGCCGCCGCTCTCGGACGCAAAGCCGCTCACCCCCCGGCTCGCGAGCTGAATCGCCTGTGAGGGTGGGATGTCGTCGGCGACCAGGATGCCCAGCTCTCCGGTAGGGCCGAATATCGCGCCCTCCCTCCCCTGCAGGGAACGCTGCAGCTGCGCCGCGACATCGAGCACATCGGTCTGCCTCTCCCGCAGGTAGACATCACCGAGTTTCTGGAACTGGCCGAGGAGCTTGTGTGTCACCTGCTCGAGCGCCCACTCCGCGTTGACGGCCTCGCTCCGGATCAGCCGCTCCACGTCGTCGAGGAGAACCGGGTCCTCCAGCATGAGACGGTGCGCTTCAAAGATTGAGGCGTACTCGGCCCCAACCGTGCTGAGCGCGTCCTTCGCCAGGCCCACGAGGTTCTTCGCTGCCCGCTTTGCGGCGGCACGCAGCCTCGCGACCTCGGGTTCCACCTGACTTGCGGAGAGCGGCACGCGCATCACCGGCAGCGGTCGGTTCTCGACGATCGCGGGTTTCCCGATTGCGATTCCCGGCGAGACGCCCAGCCCGACCAGGGTGCGTGAGTCGCTCACTCCCCCTCCCCGAATCGCTCCCTGATAAGAGCCTCGATGGCAGCCAATGCGGGGCCCTCGTCCTCGCCAACGGCCGTGACCGTCAGTTTCGAGCCACAGGGCGCGGCCAGCAGCAGCAAGCCAAGTATCGACTTCCCGTTGACCTCTTCGTCGTTGTGACGAACCAGCACCTGCGAGGAGAAGCGGGAGGTGGTATGCACGAACTTGGCGGCGGCGCGGGCGTGGAGGCCCAGCCTGTTGATGAGTTCAACCGTGAGCTGAGCCATCGCCTGTCCCGCCACCGGCCGGCCGTCGCTCGAGGATCTCGCTCACCACGTAAATGCTCTTCTGGCCTTTCTCCGCAACCAGTTTCGCCAGTCGGCGGAGGTCGTGGCCGTCCTGCCGGCGAACGCTCGCGAGTTTGATCAGCATCGGGAGGTTGACCCCCGTGACGACTTCCGATCTCGCCGGGTCGAGGAACCCGAGGGAGAGGTTTGTGGGCGTCCCTCCGAACATGTCGGTAAGGACGATGACACCTTCGCCCGTGTCGAGCTCCTTGAGCGCCTTTGCGATCTCCGCCCGCCCGGCCTCGGGGTCGAGGTTCCACTCCAGGGTGATCGCGCGCGATTGCTCGGCGAGGGCCGGCTCGATCGTTCTCGCGGCCGCCAGCAACTCGGTAGCGAGCCTCCCGTGCGAGATGATCAGGACTCCCACCATGGCGGGGATTATTCCAGGGGAAGCCGCGCGCCGCAAGCCATCTCACTCCCCCTTTCCAGGCTCAAGGCTTGCCCCTCAATCGCCCCCATCCAGACTTGAAGGCTTGAACATCAAGCCTCCACTCCTTCAAGCCTGTTTATCAGCCCTCGCGGTCACGGTCACGGTGGACCAGCGCCACGACCCACCCCTTGTCCGAGAGATCGCGCGCCAGCCTGTCCGCGAAATAGACTGAGCGGTGCTTGCCGCCTGTGCAGCCGAACGCGACCACGAGGTAGCTCTTCTGCTCGCGTTTGTACGCGGGCAGCAAAGACTCGACCAGGTCGCGGATTCTCTCGAACGTGGCCTCCACCTCCGGCTCACCCTCCAGCCACGCGGAGACCTTCGGGTGGTCCCCCGGCAGCGGGCGCAACTCGGCAACGAAGTGTGGATTTGGCAGGAAACGAAGGTCGAAGACCAGGTTTGCGTCGGGCGGAAGGCCGTAGCGGAACCCGAAGCTCTCGCAGCGGACCACCATCGGGAGCGCAAGCTCGGTGGAGCCGAAACGCGAGGCAACCTCGGCTCGCAGTTCGTGAGGCGTGAGCCCGGTGGTGTCGAGCTTCTCATCCGCGAGCACCCGCACGGGCTCGAGCTCTGCCCGCTCCCGCGCGACCGCATCCACCAGGGCCATCGTTCGGTACGGATGGGGCCGCCTCGTCTCGGAGAAGCGCCGCACGATTGCATCGGTCGTGGCTTCCACGAAGACCAGCCGAACCTCCGGATACGCTACCTTCAGGCGGGTCATCAAGTCGGGAAACGCGCGAATGAAACCCTGGGTCCGGACATCGACCACGACCACCCACGGGACGTCGGGGCGCTGCCAGATATGCGCAAACAGCGGCTCGATCAACTCCAGCGGCAGGTTGTCGACGCAACGGAAGCCGAGGTCCTCGAAACAGTGCGTGACGATGCTCTTCCCCGCGCCTGACATCCCGGTGACGACCACCGCCCGCGGGGAGCCCTCCATCAGCGCCCCTTCAACTTCTCGTCGTGGCGGGTGAGGTATTCGGCGGCCGCGTCAGCGACGCCGCGCTGGGAAAGGAGATACTTGCGGGCCGCCGCCTCGATCAGCAACGCCAGGCTCTTGCCCGGTGCCACGGGGACGGTCAACAGGGGCCGTCGGAGGCCGAGGATCTCGATGGAATTCTCCGTAATTCCTAACCTCTCGACGCGTCCCTCCTTCTCCTCCACGAGCTTCACCACGAGGTCGATCGGCTTGCTGTCGCGCACGGCCACCACCCCGAAGAGCTGTTCGATGGAGATGAGTCCCAGGCCGCGGACCTCCATCAGGCCACGGACCTCCTCCGGCGCCTGCCCGACGAGGTCCTCGTTGCGGACACGGTAGATCTCGACCACGTCGTCGGCGACGAGGCGGTGGCCCCTGTGGACGAGTTCCAGGGCGCCCTCGCTCTTGCCCGACCCGGATTCGCCCAGGATCAGCACGCCGATGGCGAAGATGTCGAGGAGGTCGCCGTGGATGACCTCGTGCGGCGCCAGCAGGATCTCGAGGGTCGCGGCGAGACGCTCGATCACGACGGACGTCGTGACCGAGGTGAGGCACAGCGGCACGGAGAGCCGCTTGCAGGAGGGGGCGAACAGGCCCGCGGTCTGCTCCATCGCCTTCGTGACGACGATCAACGGCGGCTCGAGCCCGACCAGCGCGTCGGCCCGCTCGGCGGCCGTCGGCGTGGGAAGCGTCGCGAGGTACTGGGCCTCGGAGAAACCGATGACTTGAACCCTGCCCGGCTTCACATACTCCAGGAAGCCTGCCAGGGCGAGGCCGGGTTTCTGCAGCCGCGGGTTGGTCACGTGCCTCGACAGCCCAGCTTCCCCCGCGACCAGGTGCAGCGCAAGACTGGCCAGGCGACTCTCATGAAGCAGCCGATCGACGGTGAGAGTCTCGTGCTTGAGGGTCATGGGGAGGACTCTGCGGTCGCAAGTGCCGCGGTCAGCGTCGTGGCGTCGTCCGCTCCCTCGAATGCGCTGCGGACGCGCGGATCGCTCAAGGCGCGGGCGATGTTCGAGAGTACCTGAAGGTGCGCGGCCGGCTGCTCGGCGGGCGAGAAGATGAAGAAGAAAAGGCGAGCCAGACGTTCGTCGAAGTCGAACGGAACGGGCTCCGGTGCCCTTGCAAACGCCGCGACGACGCGGCCGAGGCCTGGGACCTTGCAGTGGGGTATGGCGGTCTGCTCGCCAACCACCGTGGCTCCCATCCTTTCCCTGTCGAGCAAGAGGTCCACGAGATCCTGCGATCGCCGGATGGCGCCGGCCTGTTCGAGGTGCTGCGCCACGTAAACGAGCACCTCCTCCCGCGTGCGCACCGGAATGTCCAGGAAGACGTGCTCGGGCCTGAGTAGGTCGCTCAGCAACACGTGTGTCCCCTCTTCCCCCGTCAGAAATCCGGCGTCACGAGCCCGTAGGTGCGATCGCGCCTGCGGTAGAGCACGCTCACGCGATCCGAATCGGCCTCGCGGAAGACGATGAAGTCCTCGTTCGAGCTGTCCAGCTGAAGAGCTGCCTCCTCGACCGTCATCGGGACGACGGGAACCCGGCGCGTCTCGACGACCTCGGGTGCACCGCGCCGTACCGATTCCGGCTCGACCACCTCGACCTGCCAGCTCCCCTCCTTGGCGCGCGGTCGCTTGCGCGCGGTGAGCTTCTGCTTCATGCGGCGCGCCTGTTCCTCGAGCTTTCCCACCAGCTCTTGGAGAGAGGTTGTCCACTCCGGAGTCTCAGATGACGCCTCGATGTCGAAGTCCTTGCCCCGAATGTAGGCCTCAACCGTGATCCTATGCTTCTCTTGTGCAACGGTCAGGCGCGCCTCGTGAACCGCGTTGAAATACTTGGCGAGGCGGTTGAACTTCTTCTGTGCCAGGGCGCGCTGCTGCGGGGTCAGCTCGGTGTTGCGAGCGATGAACTCAAGCTCCATTGTCTTCCCTCCCTTCCCTTTGCGACCTCGTTCCTGCGTGGGCGGGCTCATTGTAGCCGGTCACGCCCGGACGCTACCGGAGCACCCGCCGGCGCTGCTCCGAAGATGGGACCCCCAACTCCTCTCTGTACTTGGCCACGGTGCGGCGGGCGATGCGAATACCCAGGCGGTTGAGCTGACGCGCCACCCTGGCATCGGACAGCGGGTGCGCAGGCTCCTCCTGGTCGATGAGTTCCTTGATTCGCTCCTTCACGACTACCGAAGAAATGTCGCCTTCGAGCGCGTGGGAGATTGCCGAATGAAAGAAGAACTTCAGCGGGAAGATACCCCTCGGGGTGGCCATGTACTTGTTGGCGACGACGCGGCTCACGGTGGACTCGTGCATACCTATGTCGTCGGCGATATCCCTCAGCACGAGCGGCCGCAGGTGTGAGATCCCTTTCTCGAGGAACGCCTCCTGGCGCCGCACTATCGCCGTCGCGACGCGTGCGATCGTGCTCTGGCGCTGCTCGACCGAGCGTAGGAACCAGAGCGCCGACCGCATCCGCTCCCGCAGGTATCCCTTCGCCTCCACCTCGAGGTTCCGGTTTTGCAGAAGGCGCAGGTAGCGCGGCGAGATGCGGAGCCGCGGCATGCCGTCGTCGTTGAGCGTCACCCGCCACCCGTCGCCGTCCCTCGTGACCACCACGTCCGGCTCGATGGTCTGGTTGTCGTTGGGGCCGAGCTGGGCTCCCGGTCGCGGGTCGAGGTGGCGCAGCACCTCCATGACCGACAAGATGGATTCGCGCGGCACACCCAGTTTCTGGACCAGGCGCTCCCACTTCTGGTGCAGAACGTCGTCGAACGCATCCGCCACCACCCGCCTGGTCAGTGCGACCATTTCGGGAGCCACGTCCAGAGCGGACCGGTCCAGCTGCAACAGGAAGCATTCCTTGAGCGAGCGCGCCGCGATCCCGGCCGGTTCCAGCCGCTGCACCATCGCCACCGCCTGGCGAACAGTTTCGACGCTCACGCCGAGCTGCGCCGCGATCTCGTCGTCGGATGTCCGCAGGTACCCGTCGGGATCAAGATTCCCGATGATGAACTCGCACACGGGCGCGAGCTCGTCCGGGACCTGCAGGAGGTGAAGC
>DATKMD010000161.1:0-11525 GCA_035542075.1 Thermoanaerobaculaceae bacterium | reverse complement strand
AACCGCGTTGCGATTTCGACATCCAGGCGCTGGAATCGCGTGTGGATGTGACGATCCCTGGCGAGGTCTCCGCAATCCCTTCGACGGTGGAGAGGATCATGGACGCCGTGCGCGGAATGGGCTGCGCCGCAGGCAAGGAGTTCGAGATCGAGCTGGCGCTCACCGAAGCGCTCGCCAACGCCGTGGTCCACGGGTGCGAGCACGACCCGGGCAAAGACGTGCAGGTGTGCGCCGGCTGCGACCCCGCGCGCGGAATCCTGATCGTCGTGCGCGACCCGGGTCCGGGCTTCGACCCGTCGCAGGTCCCGAGCCCGGTCGTCGGCCAAAAGATCTACGCGGAGGGCGGACGGGGGATTTACCTGATCAACCGCCTGATGGACACGGTCTGGTACGAGCGTGGCGGCACCGAGATCCGCATGCTCAAGCGCTAGCCCCGCACGGACGAGGGCGTGCACGTAAGGCGATCGGGCGAGTGCACTTACCCCACCGCTAGCCTCTCCTGGCACCCGGTCGGAGCGGGCATGTACAATGTTTAGAGGGAGAAACGCCCAGCCCGGCCGGGGCGCACGCTTCGGCGCGGCCGGCGCTGCGCCGGGTGCGGCGTGACTTCCGGCAATTTGCTGTGAGGGTGAAGGGGAGCACATGCGTGTGAGAGGGGGAGGTTGCTCGCCTCATGGAACCCGGTGACACGGCAGAGCCGGACGGGAACGAAGTCGCGCAGGCTCCGAGGAAGAAGCGCAATCGGCGCGAGCGAAGCCTGAAGGATCACTGGACCCTCGCGGAGTTCGTCCGCAACGTGCAGGAGGGGGTCTACATCACCACAATCGAGGGAAAGATTCTCGACGCCAACCCGGCGTTCCTTCGGATGTTCGGCGTGAAATCGCTGGCCGAGCTCCGGCAGTACACCGCCGAGCAGCTGATCGTGGACCCGGAGCGCCGGAAGGAAGAACTCACCGCGATCAGCAACGGTGGTGCCGTGCGGGAGTTCGAGCTGGAGATCCGTCGCCCCGACGGTGAGGTGCGCACGGTCCTCGACACGGCCTACCAGGTGGCCGACCCCGAGACGGGCGAGACGCTGTACCACGGCATCCTGATCGACATCACCGAACGGACGAAGCTGGAGCAACAGCTTCTCCGGGCGGCTTTGCGCGACCCCCTCACAGGGTGCTTCAACCGTCGCTTCTTGAGCGACATGGAGCGGGCGCTTGACCCTCAGGAGCAGGGTTGGGGCACGATCGTCATCGACATCGACAACTTCAAGGACTACAACGACCGCTATGGCCATCACATCGGGGACCGCGTCCTGATGCGGGTCGCGCGGTTCCTGCTGAGCCTGGTCCGCGCCGAGGATGCAGTGATCCGCATCGGCGGAGATGAGTTCCTGCTCCTGCTGATCGGGGCGACGCCGGAAGCGACAGCGGAGGTCGCCCACCGCATGCGAAAGACCGGACCCGGCGCGATGCCGGTGTCCGCCTCGGTCGGGTGGGCGGTGCGCCGCACCGGGGAGAACCTCGAGGACACCATCCGGCGCGCGGACCGGCAGTTGATCCAAATCCGCGTGAAGGAGCGCCAGCCCCGCTCCCGTCGCACTGACGGCCGTCGCCTCCCGCCGGTGTAGGAGCCCCAGTCGCGCGCGTGCTTGCTTCGGCGCGGTTTTCTGTACAATGAGCTACCCGGCCAACAAACCGTGGAGCTTTGAACGGACCCGGGAAAAGGAGGAGTAGGGCCATTCCAGCGAAAGTCTTCGTCGGTAACCTGAGCTTCCGCACCACCAAGGAGGAGCTCACAGAAATGCTGTCGGCGGCGGGAACGGTAGTGGACGTCTACATGCCCGCCGATCGCACCACCGGCAAGCCCCGCGGCTTCGCCTTCGTCGAGTTTGCGACGGAGGCCGAAGCGAACGAGGCGATCCGCCAGTTCAACGGCAAGGACGTCGGTGGACGGGCGCTCAAGCTGAACCTCGCGGAGGAGCGTCCACAGCGCCGCCCCGGCCCCCGGCCGTTCATGGCGCCCGAGGCCGCCGGCCCCAGCTTCTTTGCCGTCGAGGGGCGCATGTCCCGGCCCAAGGGAAGCCGACGGGGCACGCGCGGGCGCAAGAGATCCCTTTAGGACAACCCCGGGCAACAGATCGCCGCGATAAGGTCACTGCGAGTCCGTCCTGTGCCTCAGGACGGGGCGCAGCGGTGTGAGGAAAGAAGCTGGATTCCCGCTGGAGCCTGCCCCGGACTCGATCCGGGGCGGGAATGACGAAAAATGAAGCGACAAGAGGCGCAAGCCTGGATTCTCGCGTTCGCGGCAAGGACAGAAAGGGCGGGGCGTTGCGCCCCGCCCTTTCTGCGACAACAAATAGCGCTTACCGGCCGGCCGGCGGATACGGCGGCATTGCCGGCGGCGGCGGCGGCAGCGTCATGGGGTTGGCCTTGATCCTGTCCATGACGTATTTGATCGCCGTCTCGAGCTGCGCGTCCTTTCCCGCCATCACGTCTCCGGGCAGGTTGTCGACCTCGATGTCCGGTTCCACGCCATGGTTCTCGATGACCCACTGGGAGTCGAGACCGTAAAGGCTGTCTTCGGGGATGGTGACGTAGCCGCTGTCGGTGAGCGGCCAGAAGCCGCGGATCCCCCGAACGCCTCCCCACGTCCGCTCCCCGATCAGGGGCCCGAGCCCGTACTTCTTGAAGTAGTAGGGGAAGATGTCTCCGTCCGAAGCCGAGTAGTGGTTGAGGAGGCAGGCCATCGCCCCGTGCACCATCTGGCCGGGAATGGGGAACGGCACACCCTGGCGGTTGGTGTCCATGCCCACGAGCACCCGCCGCAGGCGCTCGAGCACGATCTGGTCGATGAAGCCGCCGCCGTTGTACCGCACGTCCACGATCAGCCCCTGCTTGCGCACCTGCGGGTAGAACTGGTTGATGAACTGTTCCATACCCCGCTCGTCCATGTCGGCGAGGTACAGGTAGCCGATCGTTCCCCCGGAAGCCCTGTCCACCGCTTCGCGGTTGTGATCGATCCACGCCTTCATGCGCAGGTTGAGCTCGTTGGCAACTGGCTTCACGGTGACGTCGCGGCGGTTCTTGCCGGACGCGTCGTCGGCGACGGTGAGGGTCACCGTACCTTCAAGTGTGTTGACGAACAGGGTGTCGGGGTCGGTCGGCACGCGCAGCTCGCGCCCGTTGACCGCCAGGAGGTAGTTTCCCTCCTTGACGTTGATGCCCGGCTCGGTGAGGGGAGAGCGGAAGTCCTCGCGGGCGTTGTCGCCGGCGTAGATCGTCTTGAAGAAGTAGCGACCCGTCTTCTCGTCCGCCCCGAAGTCCACACCCAGCACGCCGGTCGCCACGCGCTTGCCCTTGAGCTCGTCTCCACCGCCCACGTAGGTGTGGGAGTTGCCGAGCTCGCCGAGCATCTCGCCCATCACATAGTTGAGGTCGTCGCGCGAGGCTGCCTCCGCCAAGAGCTTCTCGTAGGAAGCTCGAATTGCGGGCCAGTTCATGCCGTTCATCTCCGGCCTGTAGAAGAAGTCGCGCTCGAGGCGCCATGCCTGCTGGAACATTTCGTTCCACTCGGCGACAGGGTCGATGAACGCCTGCATGTGCGATAGATCGAGGTCCTTCGGTTTCCCCTCGCCCTTGTCCTTGGCTTCCGCGGCCGTGCTGCTGATGGCGTACGCATCCTTGTTCTTCGTGAGCACGGCGGTGCCGTCGGCGCTGAGCGCGTACTCGTCGAGGGGACTCACCAGGACTGCGTCCTTGCGCTTTTCCATGTCGAATGCGTGCAGCTCCGGTTCCTCGCCGTGCAGGGCAGTCTCGAAGCTTCTGACGGGTTGGGTCAGGTAGAAGAGGCGGCCGCGAGCGGCGGTCAGGTGGGAGATCTCGCCCGCCGGGACGGGAAGCGGCACGACGCGCTCGGCGAGGTTCGTGAGATCGATCTTGATCGGGGCGCTCGCACCGGGCTTCCACGCCTCGTCCTTGGCCTCCTCCTTCTTCTCCGCCTTCGGTGTCCCTTCGTCGGAACGCGGCGCGAACGGCGACGGCTCGTTCGCCTGCAGGGTCACCACGTAGATGCCGGCCATCTTGACCGTCGCGATGTTGAACTCGCTCTCGCTGAAGACCGGGTTCTCGTGTTTGAGGGCGACAAAGTACAGGTATTTCCCCTGTGGGTCGAAGACCGGGTTGAAGTCGCTGGTGAAGGCCCGTGTCACTTGAGTCGCCTTGGCGGATGTGAGGTTGTAGAGGTAGATCTCGCGCAGGTCGTTGTCGGCCGCCTTGCTGTAGGCAAGCCACAGGGCGTCGGGGGACCACGCGAAGTCGTGCATCTCGGCGCGCGGGTTGGAATCCACTTTGGTGACCTTGCGGTCCTTCACGTTGACGACCCACAAGATGTGGTCACTGTCGTCGAAGGCGATCTTTTCGCTGTCGGGTGACCAGGCGGGGTCGAAGATGTACCCCTTGCCGCGGTCGGTCAGGATCTGCTCGCTCCCGGTCCCATCCGAGGGGCGCACCGCAATCTGCGCCTCCCCGGTGCGGTCGGTGACGTACGCCACCCACTTGCCGTCCGGGGACCAAACGGGGTCCTGCTCCCGGACCCCGGAGGTCTGGGTGAGATCGCGCGTGTTGCCGTTCTCCGCGGGCACCGTGAAGACCTCGCCGCGCGCCTCGAAGACGGCTCGCTTGCCGTTGGGGGCGATGTCGAACGCCTGGATCGTCTTGCTGGCATCCACCCAGCGCGGTCGGGTGCGGACGCCGTCGGAGGGAACCGCGACCTCGACCTTCTCGAGCTTTTCGGAGGGCAGGTCGAGCACGTAGAGGTCGCCGCCACACTGGAAAACGATGCCGGTGTCCCCCAGGCTCGGCCAGTCGACGTCGTAGTCCTTGAATGCGGTGACCTGCCGGAACTGCTTGGCCCTGAGGTCGTACGCCCAGATGTTCAGGCGCTTCTCCGCGCCCCGGTCGGAGGCAAAATAGACGGTGTTGTCGTGCCACATCGGGTGGGTGTCGGTACCCTTCCAATCCGTGACCCGCAGGATTTCGTGTGTCTTGAGGTCGTAAATCCATATGTCCTGCGCCAGGCCGCCGTAGTAGCGCTTCCATGTGCGGAAGTTCCGGAAGATCCGGTTGTACGCGATCTTCGTGCCGTCAGGGCTGAACGAGGTCACACCGCCCTTGTCCACGGGGAACTGGGTCGCCGCACCGCCTTCCCTGGGGACCAGGAAGAGCTGGCCGAACCAGTCTTGGTAGGTGGTTCGCCGCGACAGGAACATGATGCTCTTGCCGTCGGGGGTCCAGGTCACGACCATGTTGTCGGGCCCCCACCGCATCGGCGCGTCCGGAACCACGTCGGAGTGGAACGTCAGCCTCCGCACCGGGCCGCCCTCGGCGGGCATGACGTAGACGTCCCGGTTGCCGTCGTACTCGCCCGTGAACGCGATCTCCTTGCCGTCGGGCGAGAAACGCGGCATGAGGTCGAGGCCGCTATCGGTGGTGAGACGCTGGGCCACGCCGCCCTTGCGATCCACCCGCCAGAGGTTACCCGCTGCGGAGAACACGATCGTGTTGGCGTGCAGCGTCGGGAAGCGCATGAGCGCTCGCTGAGCGGCGCCCGCGCCGGATGGCACCGCGCCAAGGGCGAGGCCGAGGATGATTGACAAGCCAAGAATGCCAAAGGCTCGTGCGGTGTCCGCGTTTTTGGGGGAACGGCGACCGTTGAAGTTCATTCGAGTCTCCCTTCGGTTTTGACGATGAGGTTTGATGGTCACGCTGAATCGCCTCCGGGCCACCTGGGCCCGCAAGAGGGCGCTGTTGCCGTTGTGCCGAAGGACCGGCACCATACCGACCCGAACGGCGCAACAGCCTCGGGATCATACGCCATTCCGGCGCTCAGGTTTCGGGCGCGCCGGGTGCAAATGCAACGAGCGGGGCATCGCGCGCCGCCCGTGAAATGGCTGCGACCCTCACCCGACCCCTCTCTCGCGAGCGGGAGAGGGACAGATAGGGTGGCTTCGCACGATCTAGGCGTGCTTCTTGGCGAAGTCCTCCATGAACCCAACCAGCTTCTGGATCTGCTCGATGGTCACCGCGTTGTACATCGAGACGCGGATGCCGCCCAGGTCGCGGTACCCCTTGAGACCAACCATGCCGGCGGCCTTGCTCTCCTTCACGAACGCGTCGGTGAGCTCCTCGCTGGGGAGGAAGAAGTCCACGTTCATGTAGGAGCGGTCGTCCTTCACCTTCACGTGGCCCTTGTAGAACTGCGGGTACTTGTCGATGCAGCCGTACAGCAGCTCTCCCTTCTTGAGGTTGTTCTTGTGGATCGCGGCCAGGCCGCCGATCGACTTGTTGTAGGCGAGGACGTTGCGCAGGATGTAGATCGAGAGGCAGGGCGGCGTGTTGTAGAGGGAGTTCTTGTCCGCGTGGATCTTGTACTGCAGCATGCTCGGCAGCTTGTCGCTGCACTGTGCGAGGAAGTCGTCGCGGATGATCGCCACGACCAGGCCCGAGGGCCCGAGGTTCTTCTGGGCGCCGGCGTAAATGAGGCCGAACGGCTTGACGTCGAACGGCCGCCACATGAAGTCGGAGGACATGTCGCTGGCGAGCGGGATGCCTCCCGTCTCGGGGAAGCTCTTCCACTGGGTCCCGAAGATGGTGTTGTTGGAGCAGAAGTGAACGTAGGCGGCGTCAGGGTTGACCTTGATCTCGTCCTTGCGCGGCAGCCGGGCGAACTTCTCCTCCTCCGTGGAGGCGATGACCCGCGCCGCATCGCCGGCCACGATCTTGGCCTCCTTGTACGCCTTCTTGGCCCACTGCCCGGTGATGATGTAATCGGCCTTCTTGCCCGAATGGAGGATGTTCATCGGTAGCATTGCGAACTGCAGATTGCCACCCCCCTGAAGGAGCAGGATCTTGAAGTTGTCGGGGACGGCGAGGAGCTCCTTGACGAGCGCGATCGCCTCGTTGTGGACCGCGTCGTACTCCTTGGCGCGGTGCGAGATCTCCATCACGGACATGCCGGTGTTCTCGAAGTCCAGCAGCTCGGCCTGCGCGCGCTCGAGGGCGGGCAGCGGCAGCGCCGCCGGACCCGCGTAAAAATTGATCACTCTCTTGGCCATCTCAGCCTCCTTGGGTCACGGTCCGACTGTGGGGCGCATACGGGGTGAGCACCGGACGCCCACGCGGCGAGTGGGCCCCACATTCATTTCTTTCCCCATTCCTCGAGCAGCGCGACGACCTCGTTGCCGATGCGCAGCAGGTTCTCCTTCGAGCTGGCCCCGATGTGGGGGGTCATGAACACGTTGGGCGCCGAGAGCAGCGGGGAGGAAGGATCGGGCGGGTCGGAGTACCAGACGTCGGTGGCGTACGCGGCGACCTTGCCGGTCTTGAGCGCCTCGGCCAGGTCCGCCTCGACGATGCACTTGCCGCGGCCGGTGTTGACGATGACGACCCCGTCCTTCATCCCGGCGATGGCTTCCTTGTTGATCATGTTCTTGGTGTCGTCGTTGAGCGGGACGTGGAGAGAGATGTAGTCCGCCTGACGCAGCAGCTCCTTGAGGCTGGGAACGAGGATCGCCACGTCCGAGTGCTTGACGTACGGATCGTAGGCCAGCACCCGCATTCCGAATGCAGCCGCGCGCTTGGCCACCTCGCTGGCGATCCGGCCGATGCCGACGAGCCCCAGGGTCTTCTGGAACAGCTCGGTGCGCTTGATCTCCTTCTTGAGGAACTTGCCCTCCAGCTTCATGGCGTTGTGCGCCTCGATCAGGCGGTTGGGAACCGCAAGCATGAGGGCAAACGCCAGCTCGGCCACCGCCACCGACGAGGCGGCCGGCGTGTTCTTGACCTCGATGCCGCGCGCCTTGGCCGCGGGCTGGTCGATGTTGTCAAGGCCCACGCCGCCGCGGATGATCAGCTTGAGCTTGGGGGCACCGGCGATCCACTCGGGGGTGCACTTGGTCTTGGAGCGCACCAGCGCGACCTCGGCCTCCGGGAGCCGGGCCACGTCCTCGGTGACCTCCCCGAATTTCTTGAGCCGGTCGGGGAGCGACTTGTCGAAGGCGTCACAGATCAGGATCACCATTGCGGCCTCCATTTTCTGCGGGGTACTCCGCCCCGCTCACCACGTGTCCAAGGTCCGCACGAGAAGGCCCGAGCGGAGCTTGGGTTCGAACCAGGTGGACTTCGGCGGCATCACGAGCCCCGCGTCGGCCACCGACATGAGCTGGTCGAGCGAGACCGGGAAAAGGGCGAATGCCACCGCCCACCCCTCCTTGACGCGTTTCTCGAGCTCGCCGAGCCCCCGAATGCCGCCCACGAAATCGATGCGCTTGTCGGTGCGGACATCGGCGATGCCCAGGACCGGCGCGAGCAGGTTCTCCTGAAGGATCGCCGCGTCCAATGAGCGCACGGGGTCGTCCGCCGCGAAGGTGCCAGGCTTTGCCTCCAGCCGGTACCACTTTCCGCCCAGAAACATCCCGAATCGGCGCGGCGCATCCGGGCGAGGCTCGGGAGCCGGCGCCACGGTGAACTTCTCTCCCACCTTTTTGAGGAACTCCTTCTCCGAGAGGCCGCCGAGGTCCTTGACCACCCGGTTGTAGTCCAGGATGCGGAGCTGGTCGTGGGGGAACAGCACGACCAGGAAGTAGCAGTAGGGCTCGTCCCCCTTGTGGACGGGGTTGGCGGCCTTGCGCTCGAGCCCGACCCTGGCGGCTGACGCCGCACGGTGGTGCCCGTCGGCCACGTAGAGCGCCGGCACCCCACGGAACGCCGCCCGGACGGCCTCGGTCTGGTCGGCGGGGACGATCCAGACGGTGTGTGCAATGCCGTCCGGCGCGACGAAGTCGTACACCGGCGACCCCTTGCGCACGCCGTCCACGATCGCGTCGATGTCGGCGCGCTTGCGGTAGGTGAGGAAGACCGGACCGGCGTTGGCGTTCAGCTCGTGAGTGTGGCGGGTGCGGTCGTCCTCCTTGTCCTTGCGGGTGAACTCGTGGCGCTTGATCAATCCGTCCGCGTACTCCTGGCAGCTCGCCGCGGCCACGATGCCCGCCTGCACGTGGTCGCCCATCTTCTGCTGGTAGACGTAGAAACGCGGCTCCGCCTCGCGCACGAGAACTCCTGCGCCCATGAGCCGGCGCAAGTTGCGGGCACCGGTCGCGTAGACGCGGTCGTCGTAGAGGCTGATCTCGGGAGGAAGGTCGATCTCGGGCTTATTGACGTGGAGGAAGGAGATCTCGTTGCCCGCCGCCATGACCCTTGCCTCGTCGGAGCTGATCACGTCGTACGGGGGTGCAGCAACACGTGCCGCCAGCTCGGGGCGGGGCCGCAGGGCCCGGAAAGGACGGACGTCCGACATCGGCCAACCTCCGGCGCCGGAGAGCCGGCTTGCAGCGTGAAAGTTATCACGAAGTCGCTCGCCCCACCACCCCCCGCCGCTGAAGACAGGGGACAGGGGACAGCGGACGGGGGACAGTGGACAGGGGTCAGTGAGAAACAAAGAAGGGCAGCCGTGCTGGTCCGGCGGCGTGCCACTGTCCACCCGCTCGTATCTTCCCTGACCCCTGTTTCCTGATCCCTGACCCCCGTCCCCTGATCCCTGTCCTTCTGTGGTACAAGGGCGCATGGCCTCCGGCAGCCGCGCACGGGCGATCACACGCCTCCTCGTGTTCGCTGTGGGCTCCTGGCTGGTGGTCGCGCGAGCGATCGGTGCGGTGCTCTCCCGGTTCCCCCAGCGCTGGCCGCGAAACGCGCCGCACAACTCGCGATGGGCGCGGCTGGGGCAGCGCTGCCTCGGCATCACCGTCCGCCGGGTTGGCGAGCTGCCGCCTCCGGGCTCCCTGGTGGTGTCGAACCACTACGGGTATGCGGATGTGGTGACGATCGGGGGGCTCTTTCCGGTGGTGTTCGCGGCCCGGCACGACATGCGGCGGTGGCCGCTGTTCGGCGCGCTGGCCGCCTCGGGCGGCACGGTCTTCATCAATCGGCAACTGAAGCGCGCCGGGGCTCGCGGGGTGGCGCAGGTGGCGGCGGCGCTGGCCGTGGGGGCGACGGTGCTCGCGTTCCCGGAGGGCACCTCCACAGACGGCAACGACCTGCTGCCTTTCCGGAGCGGGATCTTCCAGGCCGCGGTGGATGCTCAGGCGCCGGTGGTGCCCGCAGCGGTTCGGTACGAGGCACTCGACGGGGAACCGGTGGGAGCCGAGAACCTCGACGTGGTGGCCTGGTTCCGAGGGGAAAGCTTCATCGGTCACGTGCTGCGGCTCGCCTCGCACCGCTCGGTGCTGGCCGAGGTCCGGTTCGGGGAGCCGCTACGTGCGCCGCACGGGAACAGACGGAAGTTGGCGGCTGCGGCAGAGGCTCGGGTGCGGGCGCTGCGCGGGATGCCGCCGCGGCGCGATGAGGCCGAAAGGGGAGCAACGGGATGACGGAGCTGACGATCGGGATCGCTGTCCTCGCCGCGGTCATCGTGGTCCTCCTGCTGATCCAGTTTGGCCGCTCGCTGCGGCAGGAGCGTGCGGTGCGGGAAGAGCTGGCGCGGGTCTCGCTGGCGCTGGCGCAGTCCCAGAGGGACACGCTGGCCCAGGTGGGCGGCCAGCTCACATCGGTGGTGGGTGACTTCCACCGGCGTCTGGCGGAGTTCGGACAGCAGGTCCAGGGCGGCCAAGCCAGCACCGGTGAGACCCTTCAGAAGGGCCTGGAGGAGGCCCGCCGGACCCTGACCGCGCAGCTGCAAGGTCTGGTGGAGACAGTCAATACGCAGCTGCGTGGCACTCAGGAACAGTTCGGCCAGCAGCTCGCCACCGCCAACACCACCTTCGCCGACCTCAAGGGTCAACTCGGCCAGGTGGCGGAGATGGCAGTGCGGATGGAGGCCCTGGGGCGCGAGATCGAAGAGCTGCAGGGGATCCTCAAGGCCCCCAAGCTGCGGGGCAACCTGGGGGAGGCGCAACTCGAAGAGTTCCTCCGCCAGGTGCTGCCGCCGTCCTTTTGGGAGACCCAGTACACGTTCGGCGACGGGCAGACGGTCGACGCGGTGATACGGCTGCGCGACCACCTTGTGCCGGTGGACGCGAAATTCCCCCTGGAGTCTTTTCAGCGACTGCTCGCGGCGGAGGACGACGCGGCGCGTGGCGCCAAGCGGAAGGAGTTCGACCGGGCCGTCAAGGGGCGCATCGACGAGATCGCCAAGTACATCCGCCCGGGGGAGGGCACTTTTGAGTTCGCTCTCATGTACGTCCCCGCCGAGGCGATCTACTACGAGATGATCGTCCGCGACGACAACCTGGGTGAAGGCGTGTCGCTCCTCGCGTACGCTCTCGGAAAACGTGTCGTGCCTGTCTCGCCCAACTCGTTCTTCGCTTACTTGTCCACCATAGCTACCGGGCTGAAAGGGATGCAGGTGGAGGCGCGAGCGCGCGAGATCCTCGCAGAGCTGGGCCGCCTCCAGACGGAGTTCGGCAAGTTCGGCGAGGTCTTCCGGCTGGTCGGAACTCACATCGGCAACGCTCAGAAGAAGTACGAGGAGGCCGAGAGGCTGGC
>DATKMD010000160.1:0-18940 GCA_035542075.1 Thermoanaerobaculaceae bacterium | reverse complement strand
TGCGCGCACGGTGGCGGCGACGGCGAGCCCGAGGGCGACGCCGATCACGCCGCCCACCGACGACAGCGTCACCGCCTCCGTCAGGAACTGACCGACGATGTCGCGGCGCATCGCTCCGACCGCCTTCCTCACACCTATCTCGCGCGTGCGCTCGGTGACCGAGACCAGCATGATGTTCATCACACCCACGCCGCCGATGATCAGCGAGATGAGGGCGATGAACACCATCGCCCCGGTGACGCCGCCGGTGATCGCCTTGAACTGAGCGATGAGCTGGTCGGGGGTGTTGACCGCGAAGTCGTTGGGCTTGTTGAACGGTACCTTGCGCCGGTGGCGCAGCACCTCGGTGGCCTTGTCGATCACGAGCTGCAGGTCCTCGGCCCGCCGCGGCAGGATCGCGATGATGATGCCGTTGTCGCGAACAATGAGGGAGAACTGGCGCTCGAAGGTCGGGAAGGGAAGCAGCACCTTGTTGTCCGGCGAGTAGCCGAACTGCTCGCCCTTCTTGTAGAGGACGCCGACCACCCGGTAGCGGGCACCATTAACCGTTATGTCCTTCCCGATCGGGTCCTCGCGGGGGAAGATGGCTTCCTTGACGTCGGCGCCGAGGACCACGACCGGGGCGCTGTGCTCGACCTCGGTCGCCGTGTAGAAACGGCCGCGGGCGACCGGGTAGGCCATCGCCACCGGGTAGTTCTCGTCGGTTCCCAGGACGTAGGGCAGGTTGGCCTCGAGGTTGAGGTGCTTGACGTGAAGCACGCTGCCGTCGTCGCTGGCCATGCGGTACGACACCGTCTCGGCCTCGGGAACCTGCGCGCGGATCGCCTCGGCGTCTGCCACGGTCAGGTTGCGCCGGCGCTTCTCCTCGTCGAACGCGGGACCGCCCGCGCCGAAACGGTCCTCGTACTTCTGGAACTCGACCCGGCTTGAACCAAAAGCCTGGAATCTGTCGATGACGTTGTTGTTGAACCCCGAGACGATAGCCACCATGGCAATGACCGTCATCACCCCGACGACGATGCCCAGGACGGTGAGGCTAGCGCGCAGCTTGTGGGCGCGGATAGCTTTGAAGGCCATGCGCGCGCTCTCGGCGAAGCCGCGCCGCAGATACATGGAGAGCAACGGGCTCATGGGCCTCCTTCACTCATAACGCAGCGCCTCGATCGGCGCTTTGCGCGCCGCCGCAGCCGCCGGTGCCAGGCCTGCGACGAGGCCGGTGACGGTCGCGACCACCAGCCCAAGGAGGACGAATTGGAGCTTCACCTCGGCCGGGAAGTAGACGTTCACCGCCATCGCCACCAGCGCTCCCAGCACCACCCCGACCAGGCCTCCGGTCGCGGCCAGGAGCGCCGACTCGAGCAGGAATTGGCGGCGGATATCGCGAGAGCGGGCGCCGAGGGCCTTCCTCACGCCGATCTCCCGGGTGCGCTCGACCACCGACACGAACATGATGTTGGCAATGACGATCGCGCCGACCACCAGGGAGATTCCCGAGACCAGGATCATGAGGGCGAACGCTCCCTGACTGATCGAGGCCCACAGGCTCTTGATCGCCTCGGAACCGACGATGCCGAACGGGTCGGCGTCCTTGAAGCCGGTTTTGCGCACCGACCGCAGGATGGTCCGCACCTCATCCTGGGTCGCATCGACGGCCGGCATGCCGCCGGTCGGACGGACGAAGATGGAGACGCCCTGCTCGCTTGTGAACACCTTCTGGAGCAGCGTGATCGGCACGAAGACGACGCTGTCACGCGCCTGGCCGAGGAACTGGCCGAGCCGCGTCTGCAGGCCGATCACCCGCAGCGGGTAGCCGCGCACCAGGATCGTCCGCCCGATGGGGTCGAGGGTGGGGAAGAGCTGGTCCTTCACGTCGGCGCCGATCACGGCCACCGACGCGGCGTGGATCTCCTCCGTTGGGTTGAAGAACCTCCCGGCGGCAATGTCCAGGTTGAGCATCGAGTCGACGTTGGCGGTGTAGCCGGTGATCTGGACGCCGGCCAGCTTGCGGTTGCCCGCGTGCACGGTGGCGAACTGCCCGGCCCCGGCTCCGACCGCGGCGCAGCTGCGGCACTCCTCGGCCACCAGGTGGGTCTCGCGCATGGTCAATACCTTGCGGCGCGAGGCGAGGATGAACTCGGTCCGGCTGCGGATGATGCCGTACTTGGTGAAGACCAGGACATCGGGGTTGAGGTTGGTCAGCTTGGTCTCGACGTACGTGTTGAGACCGGCGATGATCGACACCACTGACACGACGGTCATCACCCCGATGACGACGCCGAGCAACGTCAGCCCCGAGCGCAGCTTGTGGCGCCTCAGAGCGGCCAGAGCCATGCGGACCAGGTCGTGGAGGCTCATGGGCTACACCGAGCCTCCCTCCTGCGCGGCCTCCACCGCCTTCCGGCGCTCCTCAGACATCGGCTTGATGCGGTCACCTTCCTTGATCGTCCTCAAAGTCTTGAACGGGCCGGTGACGACCTCCACTCCCGGTTTGAGGCCGTCGGTGACCTCGACCTTGAGCTCGCCGGTGAGGCCGGTCTTGACCTGGAGGAAGCGCACCTTGCCGCTTTCCACCGTGTAGACGCCCTGCTCGGTCTTGAGCCGCCCCGTGGCATCCCTGTCGCCCTTGGGCGAGTCGCGGATGACCACGGCCGCGAGCGGAATGGCGAGCACCTTCGACCGTGTGCCGGTGATGATGTCCGCTGTCACGGAGAACCCCGGGCGGATGCTCGGCGGCGGATCGAGGAGCTTGACGCGGACCTTGAAGTTGATCGCATCGGAGGTCGTGATCAGACCGACCAGCTCGACGTCGTCCTTGGCGATGGGCGAGCTGCCGATCTCGGTGACCACCCCGTCGAAACGGCGGTCGGGGTAGGAGTCCATGGTCAGAACGGCTTTCTGGCCGAGGGCGATGCTCGGGGTGTCGGTCTCGTCGACCATCAGCACCGCTTGCACGGTCGACATGTCGGAGATCGTCATGAGCTGGGTGCCGGGGTTGTTCATCGTGCCGACCACGGTGACCTCGCCGGCCTTGATCCTGAGGGTGGTGATGATGCCGTCGATCGGGGAGCGAACGGTGGTCTTGGACAGGTCGTCGCGGGAGGCGTTGAGCACGGCCCGGCTCTGCTCGATCTGGTGCACGGCGGTCTGGTAGGCCGCACGCGCGGTATCGAGTGCGGCCTGGGCGTGCTGGAAATCAGCCGCCGCGATGATGCCGCTGTTGTAGTTGTCCTGGGCCCGCGTGAAGTCGCCCTGGGCCTGCTCGAGGGCGGCCCGGGCCGAGTCCAACTGGCTCTGGCTGGCGGACAGCGCCGCCGCCGAGCCAGCCTCCTCGGCCGCGGCGTGGGTCTTGTCGATCTGGAGGAGGAAGTCTCCGGTCTTGACCGGATCGCCCTCGCGCACCGCCAGGTTGACGATCTGGCCCATGACCAGTGCCGCGAGGTCGACCTTCTTCTCCGCCTGGATCTTGCCGTTGGCCGTCACCTTGGCGACGACGTCCTCGAGGGCGACCTTGGCCACGGAAACCTCGGTGGGCGCGTGCTTCTTTTGGTACGAGAGATAGTAGCCGCCCCCGATAAGAACCACGGCCAACCCGCCGATGATCAGCCAAACTCGCCTGCGCCGCATGGTCTCTTTCCTCTCCCAATGGCCTTCGCAGGCCGAATTTCGCCCGTTGATTCGTACCCAACTCGAGGTGCCCCCAGGAATTCCCCATCGGCACCGCACGAACCGGACGGGTCGCCCAATCTCACGACGGACGCCCGGGTCGTCGGAAGATAATACGCGGCAGCGGGTGATTGGTTCGCACGGAACGTAACGCCTGGGATGCGATACGGGCCACATCTACCAGAAGTTGTGAGTCTGGGACCAAAGGGGAGTGAACGGCAGAGGGGGAGAATGTCGGACGGCTCCGGATTGCGGCCGGAAGAGCCCTGCGAACAGCGGTGGATGGGCCGATGGTCGGTGTACGACAAAGAAATCGCCGGCTCGGTGCCGGCGTGAAAGCGTGGTGAACGTTGGTGGAGCCGACGCGGATCGAACGCGCGACCTCCAGAGTGCGATTCTGGCGCTCTCCCAGCTGAGCTACGGCCCCACCGCTGGGCGCGGAGTCTAGCACGGGCCCCCGGCAGGGTAAAGGCGGGGCCCGGAGCGTCAGTTCAGCTCGATCTTCCCGGAGGCTGTCGTGACGAAGACCCTGGGTTCCTTGCCCGAGAGGTCGAGCCTGATCGTGCCGGGGTCGGTCTTCCCGGGGTAGGCGGAGCGGATCTCGCCTTTCGTGCTGGCGAGCACGCCCCCCGGTTGCGTCCCCGGTGGGAGGGTGAGGCGGACCTTGCCCGAGCTGGTCGTGATGCGGGCCTCCTGGCCGGCCGTCAGTGCGTCGAAGCGGGCAACCACGTCGCCCGATGTCGAGTTGACGACGACCGGGCCGAGCAGCCCTGCGAGTTGAACGTCGCCGCTCGCGTTATCGCAGGTCACCTGGCGCGCGCCGCCGCTGAGCTCGATCGGGCCTGACGCGGAGCGGACCAGCAGGCTGTCAATCGCCTTGGTGGCCAGCACCCGGACGTCTCCAGAAACCGAGCGCGCCTCGAGCTTCGGCGCCCACCCGGTGAACTCGATGTCGCCCGACGCGGAGCGCAGGCGCATCGGCTTGGCGTCTGGGAACTCGCCCTCCGCGCGCAGCGTGCCGGAGGAGGTCGAGAGGTCGGGGTACACGTTCGGGGGCACCGCCAGCTCGACGATCGCGCGCGTCCCGAGCACGCCCTTGAACAGGCTGACGCCGCCGGGGTCAGGCGCCGTGATGCGGAGCTCGCCCTCCGAGTCCTCGATCGTCGGCATGTGGGCCTGGATCCAGGCGGTGGCTTGCTTCTCCGAGAAGGCGGCGGCGACCAGCTCGACCTTGAGCCTGATATCGGGGATGTCAGAGGCGCGGACGTAGATGTCGAGGGCGCCCACGTCGACCCGGACGACCTTTCCCGGCTGACTCGGGAATGTCTTCTGGATCGTCTCGGTCTTCTCCGCAGCGGTTGCAACGGAGGCGAGCAGCACGAGCACGGCGGCGATCGCTGGCAGCTTCATCGTTCCCTCCAAGGCGAAAGCATCGTAGGGGTTCCGAGGCCAGCAACGCAAGGCCACCTTGACAGTCGGTGTGGGGGAGGCTAAGTTTCGCGTGCCCAAGAACGGGCGCGGGCGGGCATAACTCAGCTGGTAGAGTGTCAGCTTCCCAAGCTGAAAGTCGCGGGTTCAAATCCCGTTGCCCGCTCCACTCACCTTCCCCGGATCGGAGGCTCCCTTGGCCAAGGGCGGCAGCGACAGGCTCGATGGGCGGCAGACGGCGGCAGCCACGGTGATCGGCCGCGGAGCGCTCGTCGAGGGCGAGATCTCCGGCGGCACTGCGGTGAGGATCGAGGGCCGCGTGAAGGGCGGTATCCGTCTGCAGGCCTCACTGGAAATCTTTGAAGGGGCTGAGGTTGAAGCCGAGGTTCGCGCGACGTCGGTTCGCGTTGCCGGCACCGTGACGGGAAACGTCACGGGCACCGACCTCGTCGAGTTGCTCGCGACCGCGGTCGTGAAGGGCGACATTGCCGCGCCCGCGCTTCATGTTGTCGAGGGAGCAAGGCTCGAGGGCCGCGTTCAAATGCTGGTGGAAAAGACGGCCGAGCGACAGCCCGCCTGATCGCGCCAAACCCCGAAAACCAAGGTTCTCAAAGGCTTCTTGGCGTTTTGACCGGGCGGTGTATACTGCCTATCAGGTGAGGTGCGCTGACCGTGAGCAGTCAAACGACGGTCGAGATTTTCGGGCGCAGGTTCGAGCTGCGTGCCACGGACACGAGCGAGCGGGTGGAAGAGCTCGCCCGGTACGTGGATCGGCGCATGCGCGAGCTGGCCGAGGTCTCGCCGCACGTGGACACGTCCAAGCTCGCGGTGCTGACGGCGCTCAACATAGCGGACGAGCTGTTCAAGGAGCAGGAAACCGAACCTGGGACGCGAGCAGAAGAGATTAGACAACGGGTGGAAGGGTTGATCACGCGGTTGGACGAGGTTCTAACGCCCTCTTCAGGGAGGGCCGCGGAATGAACGAAAAGGGGGCCCCTGCGCGGTTGGTGATGAGCGAAACTATTCTTGAACCAACACCTATTTGACGGGTTCGCAGTCCCGCCTCCCCGATCCAGCCTCGTGGCGAGTGACGGGAGCCGGGCAGAACCCCAACCTGTGGTCAGCAGGTTCAAATAGGGTTGCTCACACGGCCGAGTGCGGGGGCTCTTTTCCCTCCTCCCTCCACCCCCAGGCGCACGAGCGCGCCCAGGTTCATTGAAAGGGGGGATCTATGAGCGGCGTTCTCATCGTCGCCAGTGCGGTAGTTGCTGCACTTGCTGCGTTTGCAGTCATCATGCTGTACGGCCGCCGGGCCAGGGTCCGCGCCGCGCAGCTGTGCGCTGAGGCCGAGCAGGAGGGCCGGCGTGTGCTCGCGGTGGCCCAACAGGAGGCCGAACAACGTCTGAGGGATGCGTCCATCGAGGCGAGGGAGAAGCTCCTCGCCGCCCGGACGGAGTTCGAGCGCGAGACCCACGAGCATCGCCAGGAACTGCTGACAATCGAGCGCAGGCTCGACCAGCGCGAGGGTGCCCTGGACGAAAGGACGCGCGGCCTCGATGCGCACGAGAAGGAACTCGAGCAGCACAAGAAACAGCTCGAGGAACGTGATGCCGCTCTCGCCATGCAGGAAGACGCCCTCGCGGCTGCCAGCGCCGAACAGAGGGCACAGATGGAGCGCATCGCGGGCCTCACTTCCGAGCAGGCCAAGGCCGAGCTGATGCGCGCCATGGAAAACGAAGCGCGCATGGACGCCGCCAGGATTATCCGCCGCATCGAGGAGGAGGCGAACCAGGAGGCCAACGCGCGCGCTCGCCGGGTGATCTCCAACGCCATCCAGCGAGTGGCCGCGGACCACGTGGTGGAGAGCACCGTCTCCGTGGTGGATCTCCCCAACGATGAGATGAAGGGTCGGATCATCGGTCGCGAAGGTCGCAACATCAGGGCCCTCGAGACGGCGACCGGCGTGGACCTGATCGTGGACGACACCCCGGGCGCGGTGCTGCTCTCCTGCTTCGATCCGATCCGGCGCGAGGTGGCGCGGCTCTCACTCGAGCGGTTGATGCTGGATGGCCGCATCCACCCCGGTCGGATCGAGGAGGTGGTCGGCAAGGTGCAGCAGGAGCTCGAGGAGAAGATCTTCCGGGACGGCGAGGCGGCCGCCATCGAGCTCGGCCAGCCGGACTTTCACCCCGAGCTCCTCAAGCTTCTTGGCCGACTCCAGTACCGCACCTCGTACGGACAGAACGTGCTGTCCCACTCGAAGGAGGTGGCGTGGCTGGCGTCCCACATGGCCACTGAGCTCGGTGTCAACGTGCGGGTCGCAAAGCGCGCCGGCCTGATGCACGACATCGGCAAGTCGGTGGACCGGGAGATGGAGGGCACGCACCTCTCCATCGGGCGCGACCTGTTGCGCAAGTACGGCGAGTCGGAAGAGGTCATCCACGCCATGGAGTGCCACCATGGCGACGTGGACCCGCGCACCGTCGAAGCGGTGCTGGTCACGGCCGCCGACGCTCTCTCCGCGGCCCGCCCCGGTGCCCGGCGGGAGATCCTCGAGAGTTACCTGAAGCGCCTCGAGAAGCTCGAGAGCATCGCCGGCGACTTCAAGGGCGTGCAGAAGGCGTTCGCGATCCAGGCGGGGCGCGAGCTGCGCATCATCGTAGAGTCCGAGCGACTCTCAGACGAGGACGCGGTCTGGCTCTCACGCGACATCGCCAAGAAGATCGAGGCCGAGCTGACCTACCCGGGGCAGATCAAGGTCACGGTCATCCGCGAGACGCGCGCCGTGGAGTACGCACGATAGGCGGGGCCTGCGGGCCCCGCACCCCCTCCTTTTGCTTGGATGGCGTGACGCTGTCGTTTTGCCCGGCGGGAGAAACCCGAAAGGAACGCCGATCGTAGAAGGGGACCATGGGGCCTGAGCCCCATCACGGAGGAAACATGCCTGGAGAACTGCGACATGTGTTTGCCGCGTGTGCCTGCGCCGTGCTCGTCGCGGGTGTGGCGGCGGCGGCAGGGGACTGGCAGATCCCGACTGCGGTCAAGACGTTAGGCAACGGTCTCACCATCGTGGTCTCGGAAGACCACTCGACGCCGACGTTCGGGATCTCGGTCGTCTACAAGGTGGGCTTTCGCCTCGAACCGAAGGGCCGGACCGGGTTCGCGCACCTCTTCGAGCACATGATGTTCGAGGGGACGCCGAAGGCGCCCAAGGGGCTCTTCTCCCGGGTGATCCAGGGTGGGGGCGGGCTCGATAACGGTTCCACCCGGTACGACTACACCAACTACATCGCGACCGCGCCGGTCTCGGCCCTTGAGCCGATCCTCTGGCTTGAGGCCGATCGCATGCGAGACCTCGACTTCTCGCAGGAGAACCTGAAGAACCAGAAGGATGTCGTCAAGGAGGAGATCCGCGTCAACGTCAAGAACCGGCCCTATGGCCTGTTCTTCTGGACCGACATTTCCGGTCTCGCCTTCGACAAGTGGGAGAACGCCCATGACGGCTACGGCTCGTTCGAGGACCTGGACGCGGCCGCCCTCAAAGACGTGGTCGATTTCCACCGGACCTACTACGCGCCAAACAACGTCGTGATCGGGATCGCCGGCGACGTCAAACCGGACGAGGTTTTTGCGCTCGCGGAGAAGTACTTTGGATCCATCCCGGCGCAGCCGGCCCCGCCGGTCGCGGACGTGTCCGAGAAGCTCAACACCAAGGAGCGCACGCTCACCCAGACCGACCAGTTCGCGAAGGTGCCCGGGATCGTGGTGGCCTGGAAGATGCCGCCCCCGACGAGCAAGGACTATGTGGCTGCCGCGGTCCTCGGCCAGTTGCTCGTCGCCGGTGACGCGTCGCGCCTCTACCAGAACCTGGTCAAGGGTAAGGAGATCCTGCTGGAGGTGGATGGCGGTCTCGGCTGGCCGCTGGGAACCTACCTCACCAACAACGGGCCGAGCCTCCTCATTGTCTTTGGCCTCTACAAGCCGAATACCGGCGCGGCCACGGTGGTGGCCGCGATACAGGCCGATGTCGAGAAGATTGCCCGCGAGGGTGTGCCTGTCCCGGAGCTCAAGCGGACGAAGACCAAGATGCTCTCCGATTTCTACTCGGAGATGGAGAACCTGATCGACCGTGCCGACATGCTGGCGCTGCGCCAGGCGTTCGTCGGCGACGTGAGCGTGATCAACCAGGTCCCGGAGCGGCTCGATGCCGTGTCCGTGGATGACATCAAGAGGGTCGCGGCCACGTACCTGACGACCGCCAACCGTTCGAGCATCGATCGCCGTCCAGCACCGGCCGCCCCCGCCGGGCCGGCCAAGTGAGGAGCACACCCATGCGAGAAGCCACTCGAATCATCGCCTGCGTCATGACCGCGGTTCTCGCCGTCGCGGGGACCGCCGGTGCCGCCAAGGAGAAACCGCTTCCCAAGGAGCTGCCTCCCTACGGGCAGGACAGACCTCTGCCTGTCCCCAACATCGTGAACGTCGGCATGGACAACGGCCTGACGGTGTGGGTCGTCCCCCGGACCGGTTTTCCGAAAGTCACGGCGATACTGGCCGTGCGCGGTGGCACGGCGGCGGACCCCGAGAAGCTTGCCGGCACGGCGGATGTGCTGGCCGACGTGGTCAAGGAGGGCACGACAAGGCTGAGCTCGAGACAGATTGCGGAGGAGCTGCAGGCCGTTGGCGGGGAGATCTCCACGAATGCGAGTGACGATGCGGTCTACGTGTCGGTGGACGGCCTCGCTCCCGGCACCGCGAAGGTCCTCGAGATTCTCGCCGACGTCGCGCGCAACGCAGCGTTCCCGGGGAACGAGGTTGAGCTGGCGAAGGCCAACACGCTCCAGGGCCTGCTGGCGCGCGAGTCCACACCGGAGTTCGCGGTGGACAAGGTCTTCAGCAACGCCGTGTTCGGGGCTCACCCCTACCGCACTGTGGCGCCGACGAAGGAGGCAGTCGAGGCGCTCACCCCGCAGACCCTCTTGGAGCAGTACAGACGGCGCTTCCGTCCAGACCGCGCGCTCCTGGTCGTGGTGGGCGACGTGGATGCCCAGCGCACGGGAGACACCGTCAAGCGGCTCTTCGGGACCTGGAAGGGCCAGGGAGACACCGCGCCTGCCACGCCTCCGGCACCCGCGGGAGGCACAGCGCAGGTGCTCGTCGTGGACCGTCCGGGTTCTGTCCAGTCCGAGATCCGCGTCGGTCGCGCGACCGTGAAGGCAACCGACCCGGAGTACTTCCCGGAGATCGTCGCCAACACGGTCTTCGGCGGGGCATTCTCCAGCCGACTGGTCGAGAACATCCGTGAGGACAAGGGGTACACGTACTCGCCCAGCTCGCGGGTGTCGGCGTACGAGGAGGGGGGGATGCTGCGCATCCGCGCCGCGGTGCGCAACGACGTGACCGCGGGCGCGCTGCTCGAGATCTTCTACGAGCTGGACCGCATGGGCGCGACGCTGCCCACCGACGACGAGTTGGCACGCGCCAAGCGCTACCAGAGTGGGCTATTCCTGCTCCGCAATTCCACCCAGGGAGCGCTGGCCTCGACGCTTGCGACCAACTGGGTCAACGGACTGCCGCCGGCGGCGCTGGCCGAGTTCGTTCCCAAGGTCAACTCGGTAACCGCCGAGCAGGTCCGCGAGGTGGGCAGGAAGCTCTTCACCTCGCGCAGCCAGACGGTGGTGATCGGCGGCGACGCCAAGAAGGTCGCCGCGGACATCGTCCAGTTCGGCGAGGCCAAACCGGCCAATCCGTAGCGGAGCATGTCGGGCGCCGCCGGGGAGGATTCCTCCCCGGCGGCCGCTCGGGGTGCCGGCTACAATGGCGGCACCCTGCGCACGGCGCGGGTCTCCAGGGAGGGAACCGTGGTGGAGGAAAGCGTCCTCGCGGTCCGAGAGGTGACCAAGACGTTCGGGCCGGTACGGGCCGTGGATCGGCTCTCGTTCTCCGTGCGGCGCGGCACGATCACTGGACTTCTGGGGCGCAACGGCGCGGGCAAAACCACGACTCTCCGGATGATCAACGGGATCTTCCTCCCCGACTCGGGTGCCATCGAGCTGTTCGGCACGACCGAGGCCGCGGCGACTCGCGACCGAGTTGGCTATCTCCCGGAGGAGCGGGGGCTCTACCGCAAGATGCGGGTGCTGGAGCAGCTCCTGTTCCTGGCCGCGATCAAGGGCCGCCGTCCCGCGGACGTTCGCCCGGCGGCCGAGCGGTGGCTGAGGCGCTTCGAGCTCTGGGACAAGCGCGCCGCCAAGCTCGAGGAGCTCTCCAAGGGGAATCAGCAGAAGGTGCAGCTCATCGGCGCGCTCCTGCACGAGCCGGAGGTCGTGACGCTGGACGAGCCGATGTCGGGTCTCGACCCGGTCAATGTCGTGCTGGTGCGCACCATCCTCAAGGAGCTCAAGGCCCAGGGCCGGGCGATCCTGCTCTCCACCCACATGATGGCGGAGGCGGAGAAGCTGGTGGACGAGATCGTGCTGATCCACCAGGGGCAGGCCGTGCTGGCCGGTGAGCTCGACGACGTGCGCGCCTCGTTCGGGAAGAACACCGTGCACCTGACCTTCGAGGGAGACGGAGGTTTCCTCGCGACGTTGCCCGGTGTGGCCCACGGCCGGGTCGAGACGAACGTGGCCGAGCTGCGCCTCGAGACGGGAGCAGACCCCCAGGGCGTCTTGGCGGCTGCGGTGGCACGCCTCCGGGTCAGCCACTTCGAGGTCGCGTCGCCCTCACTCGAGGAGATCTTCATCGACCGGGTCGGCGCCGGGGCGGAGAGCAGCGGCCACGCGGTTGCTAGCGAGGCGGCATCATGAGAAAGGCGTTCGCGGTCTTCAAGCGTGAGTACCTGGAGGTCGTCCGGAAGAAGTCGTTCATCATCATGACCCTGATCTTCCCTTTCCTAATGGGCGGGATGATGTTCGTCCCGACTCTGCTCGCGGTGCGCGGGATCGAGGGCAAGCGGGTTGTTGTCGTGGACGGTACCGGCAAACTGAGCGAGGCCTTCGCCGAGAAGCCGAGCGACCAGCAGGGCGAGAATTCGCCGATGGAGGAGCTGACTGGCAAGAAGGCCGGGAACCAAACGGGGCAACGGGTGACCAGGTCGCCGGAACTCAAGGCCGAGTACGTCGCCGCGTCCGGCGACCTCAAGGTCGCGGCTCAGCCCTACCTCGACCGCCTCAAGCTGGACCGTGGTCGGGGGGCGGACCGCCTGGATGGTGTCCTTCTCATTCCCGGCGATGCGTTCACCAACCCGGAAGCCAAGATGACCTACTACAGCCGGGCCGCGAGCGATTTCATCACCCAGGAGCGACTTGGAAACATCGTCAACCGCGCGGTCTCGCGTGGGCGGCTGGCGAGCCGCGGGATCGAGCCGGCCGAGGCGGACCGCCTGCTCAAGAGGTTGCAGCTTGAGGGCGTGAGAGTCTCGAAGAGCGGCGAGGAGAAGAAGGGCGGCGAGCTGTCGTTCCTCATCGGGTTCCTCTTCGTGGCGCTTCTGATCTTTCCCAACCTCATCTACGGGCAGGAGGTGATGCGCGGGATCGTGCAGGAGAAGTCCGAGAGGATCGTGGAGATCCTGATCTCCTCCGTGCCGTCGCTGCAGCTCCTCGGGGGCAAGGTGATGGGGCTCGCGGCGGTGGGGCTCACGCAGGTCATGGCATGGATGGTCATGGGTGGGCTGATGGCGGCCTACACCGGCGGCGCCGCGGCGATGGCCGGGATCAACGTCTTCCAGTACTTCAACCTGAGCGTGATCCCGTGGTTCTTCGTGTTCTTCGTGCTCGCCTACCTGACCAACGTGTGCATCTACGCCGTGGCGGGATCCGTGTCCAACTCCGAGAAGGAGGCACAGCAGTTCATGGGGCCGATCATGATGATCGTGTTCATCCCCTGGATCCTGGCCTTCCCGATCCTCCAGAACCCCGACTCGACCCTCGCGACCGTGCTCTCGCTGATACCGGTGTTCACGCCGGTCACCATGTTCATGCGCGTTCTGGTCGCAGAGCCGCCTGTCTCGCAACTGATCCTCTCGATTGCGCTCTCGGTCGCCACGATCTACGTCTTCTCCTGGATCACCGCGAAGATTTTCCGCGTTGGGATCCTGTCGTACGGCAAGCGCCCGAGCCCGGCCGAGCTGTGGCGGTGGCTCAAGGTGGCGTAGGGCCGCTGTCCCGGGTTCCCTCTGCTGTGAGGGAAAGGTCTAGGCGAGGCCTTCAGCGGACGTGAGTGCACTCCACTTCCCTCTCCCTCACGCAGAAGAGGGAGACAAGGTCCTCTCGCCCACTTTTGCTTCCTACGGTGGGATCGTGTATGCGAGGTAGATCGTCACCGGTACCGGGACGCCGTTGCAGAGGGCCGGCTTGTAGCGCCACGCCGCGACTGTCTCCTTGACGGCCCCGGCGAGGACTCCGAACCCACCTTGCAGCCACGTGAGGTCATGGACAGACCCGTCGACGCCGACCTCAGCGAGGCAGTAGACGGTTCCGTACTTCCGCTGGGCCTTCGCGTGCATCAGGACATCCTCTTTCAGCTGCTTCTTTTCGATCAGTTGCGGGGGCTCGGGGTTGGCGCAGTAGGGCCATTTTTCCGCGCCCGCCGGAGGCAGGAAGCCGGCCGGGTCTTGAGCTTCTTCCTTGGTCAGTTCTTCGATCGTCGCCTCCACCGCGAGGTCCTTTCCCTCGTAGCAGCGCAGCATCTTGGGAAAGACCTTGTTGCCGAGCGTGACCTGCCCCTCGTACTCGAAGTGGGGTAGGTCCGCCTGATACGTGGCACTCAGGAGGAGTCCGTTGGTCGCGTCGAAGCACAGGGTGACCTGGGACTCCTTGGTCAACTCCACCGGGCTGATTGCGGCCTTGCCCGCTCTTTCCTTCTGCCAGAGGTCTGCGGTCGGTGAGGCCTCGATGCAGAACGCCTTCGCCCCGCCGACTTCCTTCTGCGAGAATTTGGTGACCCGCGCTTCGGCGGGCAGCTCGAGGTGGTATGCCGGGCTGAGCAACTGTGCGACCTCGTGGAACCGGAACGGTTTCTCGATGACGTTGCGCTTGCGCCAGCGCTGCCCGTCCGAGAGCCCCGACAGCTCGGAGTACCCCGGAAAGCGGGTCTGCTCGAACCACTGCCCGGGCGAAGCTGCGAGCAGGAAGTACTCGCCCTCGCGTGTCCCTTCCACGAGACCGAAGAGCCTGACGTGGGCGTGCAAGCGGAACGGCCCGGTGTCCGGCGCCAGGAGCTTCTCGAGCAGCTGCGCCCGGGCGATCAGGGCGATCCCCTTCTGCTGCTCGTCCTCCGCAGCGCCAACGCACGGTGCCGTGAGCGTCAATGCCGCCAGAATCGCGATGATCGCCAGGCGCGCGAAGGCGAAAGGGAAACCGCACGCGGACGCACATGCAACACGCTTCATGGCCGACCTCCTTGAGATCTTCATACCAGAATAGGCGAAGCGCCGCCGAATTCACAAATTGAGGCGAGGTCTGGGCGACCTTACCGGATCCGCCCGGCGGACCGAGCCCACCGCTCGATCAGGAGCGCGGCTGGCCGGCCTTTACACGCGTCAGGTGGAACGTGGCGGCGTGGATGGTGCCGTTCATGTCGTAGCCCCACTCCTCGTCGTGGTGGTTCGGGTCCACCGCGGTCACGACGACCCTGCTCATGTAGCCGTCGCCGGGGCGGATGTTGGTGCCGTCCGTGAACTCGAACACCACCGGGTTGGCCGCGGCGGAAGGCACAGCGCGGAAGCGGGGCTGGTTGTGGGCGGAGCAGTAGTGCGTGGCGAGCAAATTCTCCTTGTCCATGTAGAACATGGTGACCATCTCGTGCGGCGTGTCGGCGTCCATCCAGTGCATCACGGCCGAACCGTCCCCGGTCATGCGGATCGTGATGTGCGTCGGCATCTGCTTGCCGTCCTTCGTCGTGTACCCCTCCCACTCGCCGACCAGCGACTTGATCGTCTCCCACTGCGGCGTGCGGGTGACCTTCGAGGTGTGCATCTCGTGCTCCTGCGCCACGGCAATCGCACCACATGCCGCGAAGACGGCGGCTGCAACGAGCGCTGCGGATCTCTTCATGGTGTCCCCTCCAGAGGCGCGATTCTGTTCCGCGCCCTATGTCGAGTCAACACACTGAATGGCGGTGGCTGTTCCCGCACATAGGGGGCTGCTCTGCGGTCCTGAGTGTGTTCCCGTCATGAACCGCCGACCGCGGTGAATTCGCCACCTGTCAGGCGACCAAGATCACTGACGCTTCAACAGTCAGGGTTTTGTGCGGACGCTGACGGGCTTCGAATCCGCCTCGGGCAGATCAAGGATGAAGCCATCCGGGAGGACATAACCATCCGGCAGAAACCCCTCCCAGCGGTCACCCTTGCCGTTGGGGGTCAGCGAAACCAGCACGGGAGGGATGCGGTAAAGGCCGAGGCTTACGATGGCAAGGCAGCGCGCGCCATCCCCCGTCCAACCGATCGCCTCGAAGGCTAAGCCGTCCTGCATCTCGGACCGGGCGGAATTGCGGGGCCACTCCACCCCACTCCAGACGTCCCGCAGCAACACGCCGTCGCCCGCCCGGCAGAGGCGGAGGTGCCACGGTCTTTCGAGTCGACTAGCGACGCGCTCAGCAAACAGCTCGCCTGCAGGAGAAAGATTGATTCCGGCGGATTGTGCGTGCGATTTCGCAGGCAGGAATGCCGGGTCGAAGACGAGATCGGCGATCGGAAGGTTGAAAGGGAAGGTGGACACGGGGCCCTGGTCTTTTCGTGCCATGGTGGTGGGCCCCGAGGCCAGCTTGTGGCTGCGGGGGTCTTGGAGAAACTCCTGGCTCGTGATGAGGTCGACCGATCTACTGCTGGTGTCCCATCCCACGATGGTGTGACGGGTGAATCGGTACGCGTGCCGCGGCCAGAGAGAGGTCATCTCGCTGGCCATTTCGTGGGGCCAGGTGAAACTGGCTATGCCGCTGGTCCCGAAACCGACCGTCGCCTCCCAAACGGTGTCGAACGTGAGAACACCGTTAGATTCCATGCGTGGGCGTAGCCAGTGTTCGTCGGTACTTCCCTCGTAATGGAAGGGATCTTCGCTGCCAAAACGGAACGCCAGAGTCTTGACCGGATCATCCGGGAACATGGGGAAGGCGCGCAGGACTGGCGGCTCGTCTGCGTCACCTCCTAACTCCGGGCTGAGCCTCCGAGACAACCATGCCTCGTAAGGATCGGAACGCCAGAAAATCGTCCGCCCTTGCAGATCAATCGCCATCAAGCTCGCCGAGTAGCAGGCGTCGCACCCGCCCTGTTGAATCGAGATGGCAGCGACCAGGAAGGAGCGTCCGGCGAATCCGAGATCGGTCTCGACCGCCCCTGCGACAAAGGCGTCGAATTCGTCCTCGAACCACGAGTCCGGGTCATGCCGTTTCGAACGAGCTACCGCCTCGTGGTAGTCCGGAATGACCATCACGAGCACCTGCTCCTCGGTTAGGCCGCAGCCGTGCGGAAGCACAGTGGTCTTCGTCGGCTCAGGCGCAACTGCCTGCAGCCCGGACACAGCCATCACGACTACTGCCGTTTGCAGGATCACCCCGCAAGTCTAGGCCATATCGATACGCCGGGCGTGAACCTCTTCTCGTCCCCGACACGTTGTTCTTGGAGGCTGGGTCTGGCCTTGAGCCCCTGACCTCTGACCCCTCAGTCCACCGTCAGGGTCTTGGAGAGGTTTCTCGGGTAGTCGGGGTCCATCCCCTTCGCCACCGCGAGGTGGTAGCCGAGCAGCTGGAACGGCACGGCGCCCACGATCGCGTACTCGAGGTCCGAGCCGACCGGGAGCGGGATGAAGCGCGAGGCCTCCGAGCGCAGCCCCTTGTGGTCGGCAGCCAGCACCGTGGCGTGGCCGGCGCGGGCCGTCACCTCGGTGACATGGTTGGTCAGCATCTCGGCGCCGGAGGGCGGCGCGGTGAAGAACACCGGTGTGTCCTCCTCGACCATGGCGAGCGGACCGTGCTTGAACTCGGAGGAGAACATCCCCTCGCAGGGCAGGCCGGTGACCTCTTTGCACTTGAGGGCGCCCTCCCGCGCCACGCCGTGGCCGAGCCCGTAGCCCAGGATGAAGAGGCGGTCACAGCCCACGAACTGCTGCGCGAGTGCGGTCATCGGGCCGTCGGTCTTGGCGATGGCTCGCTCGATCCAGGCAGGGGCGGCGTCGAGCTCCTCCACCGGTTGCCCCCCGACGGCGGCCGCCAGCGCGATGAGGGCAATCACCTGGTTGGTGTAGGTCTTGGTGGCGGGGACGGAGATCTCCCACCCGCACGCCAGCGGCAGGTAGACCTTAACCTTGCGGGTCATGGTGGAGCCGAGGACGTTGACGAGCCCGAGCGGGAGCACTCCTTTCGGCGTGGCGAAGCTGATCGCGTTGAGCACATCCTTTGTCTCGCCGCTCTGCGAGACGTAGAGCGCGACGTCGCCGGGCCGCAGCGCCTGGCCGTACTGCTCGATGAACTGGTGGGGAAGGGCAGGGACGGCCAGCTTGCCGGCGAGGCGGGACCAGAAGGTCGAGCCGATCAGGCAGGCGTGGTACGACGAGCCGGAGCCCACCAGGAAGAGCCGCTCCGCTGCGCGCAGCTTCTCGACCATGCGAGGGAGGTGCTCGGAAGCCTCGAGGAGGTGCAGCAGCGCGCGCGCAGTTTCGGGCTGCTCGTGGATCTCCTTCAGCATGAAGTGGTCGTAGCCGCCCTTCTCGGCCGCGCCCATCTTGTCGGAGACCTCCTTGGCAGGACGGATCACCTTGCTGCCGTCCGCGACGTGGAACAGCCGCACGCGCCCGGGCTCGAGGACCACCATCTCGCCGTCCTCGAGCGGGATCACCTTTCGCGTCAGCGGCAGGATCGAGGGCAGGTCCGAGGAGCAGCAGGTGAAGTCGGAGCCGATCCCAACGACGAGCCCCGAGCCCTTCTTCACCGCGATCAGGCGGTTGTGCTCGCGGTCGGAGATGACGAACGCGAAGTCGCCCTCGAGGTCGTTGTACGCGGCGCGCACGGCCTCTGACAGAGCGAGTCCGCGCTTGACGTGGCGCTCCACCGCGTGCACGCACGACTCGCCGTCATTGGTCCCGCGCACAGTCATCCCCTCGGCGAGGAACTGCCGCCTCAGCTCCGCGTTGTTGACGACGTTGCCGTTGTGGGCGCCGACCAGGGTGCCCTCGGAGTCGAGGTGCGGCTGGGCGTTGGCGACGGACGGCGCGCCGAACGTCGCCCAGCGCAGCTGTACGATTCCGCGCAGCCCGAAGAGCTCGTCGAAACGCAGCTCCTCGGCTACCTCCTGGACCCTGCCGACCTCCTTGCGCAGGTCGATTGGCCCGTCGGCGGGGAGCGCCGCCGCGCCGACCGAGTCATAGCCGCGGTAAGCGAGGCGGTTGGCCGCCCCGGTCAGGACCTCACCCAGGGGGCGCTCGCTCGAGTAGACGATGCCGAAGATGCCGCACATGACGACCTCCGAACCCGACCAGGGCACCCGCCACGATCCGGCACGGGGGCCGGTCTCACCCCGCTCGACCCTGCTCTGCGTCTCTCGGGCGGCCGCGCGAACCACCCATTCTAGCCGGTGCCGCCCGTCTTGGCGGAATTCCCGCTTGATGCAAGGCGTTGTGCGGCAACGAGCGCACCATGAAGGTCGAGCCTGGTGCCCGTCTCGGACCGTACGAGGTCGTCGCCCCCCTCGGTGCCGGTGGGATGGGGGAGGTGTGGCGCGCGCGGGACACTCGACTCGACCGCGAGGTGGCGCTGAAGTTCCTTCCTTCGGACTTCGTGGATGACCCGGAGCGGCACGCCCGCTTCGAACGAGAGGCAAAGGTTCTGGCCTCGCTCAACCATCCCAACATCGCGG
>DATKMD010000159.1:0-42148 GCA_035542075.1 Thermoanaerobaculaceae bacterium | reverse complement strand
AGCTCCGCCACCGCCTCGGGGTGCTCCCGTGCGGTTTCCTCGATCCCAGAGCCTCCGCGCGCAGAGACGAGAAGCACGGGGCAGCGACGACGGTCGTCGAGGATGATTCCGACGTAGCGCTCGCTGGCGACGGTCACGCGTTCTTCGATCAGAACCTGGGTCACCGGGAAGTCGCCCACCTGGGTTGCGAGAATCGCGGCGGCGGCCTGCCCGGCACCTTCAGGGGTTTCAACGAAGCGGATCAGGCCACGGCCCGCGCGGCCGGTGGTCCACGCTTGCGCTTTGACAACCGTTGAGGTCCCGAGACGCGCGGCTGCCGCCGCGGCCTGCTCGGGTGTGCCGACCACTTCACCTTTCGGGACGGCGATCCCCGCCGCGGCCAACACTTGCTTTCCCTGGAACTCGGTAAGACGCGCCACCGACACTCTCCACCCGGGGTGCCGGGCGCGCGGCACGCTACGCGAACGTCACAGGGGTGTCAACCTGTTGCGGGGGGCTCTGCGGCGCTCCGACCACCCTCCGCCGCAGAAGTGCCCCCCGAGCACGCTCGGGGCCGATTCCTGACCTGAGGGTATCATTGCCACGAACCAGGGGAGGGAGCATGGCGGACGAGTCCTCCGTTCCGGGTTGCTGCTACTTCTACTACCCCCGTCTCGTCTGCGTGCTTGGCGTGAGGGACGATGCGAAGAAGACCTGTAACTTCGCGCCGGTGGCCTGGACCACACCCCTCTCGTCGGAACCCCCGCTGTTCGGCGTGTGCCTGTCGCCCAATACATACAGCCACCAACTGGTCCTCAGGACGGGCGAGTTCACCGTCAATTTCCTCTCCAACGAGCATGCGGTGCTCGCCGAGGCGCTCGGCCGTCTCTCGGGTCGCGACGCGGACAAGGTCGCGACCCTCAAGCTCGCCCTCACCCCGGGCGAGGCTCTCTCGACGCCGTCGCTGGCCGTTGCGTACGTGTCCGCCGAGTGTCTGTTGCTTGAGCGACACCACGTAGGCGATCAGACGCTGCTGGTAGGGGAGGTCCAGCGAATCCACACCTCTCCGGACGCCTTCGATGCCGACGGTGTGCTCCGCCTCGATCAACTCAAGCCGCTGCTCTACCTGGGAAGCAACTGCTACGCCACCACCGAGGCCGGGACGCTTCGCCGGCCGAGCGTCCCGGCGAGCCCTCGCTGAACCCACCGCTGTACGTCAGTGACCCATTGCCCTCGGCGCGTCATCACTTCGGAGCGACGCTTCCCAGGGCCGTGGTACCGAGCAAACCGCCGAGGCCCATGGTCTCCACCGCCGACGAGGGGACGATCACCATGCTGCCTTTCTCCTTGATCGCCTCGTACAGCATGTTCATGGCGCGCAGGTGCATTGCGGTAGGGTTCTCCCGGTACAGCTCCGAGGCCTTTGCAAACAGGGTGGCGATCTCGGTCTCGGCGGTGCCGAGGATGATGCGGGCCTGACGCTCGCGCTCGGCCTGAGCGCGGCGCGACATCGCGTCCTCCAGTTCGGAGGGAATCCGCACGTCCCGGATCTCGACCGACTGCACGGTGATCCCCCACGGGTTTGTCTTCTCGTCGAGGATCTTGGCGAGCTCTTGTCCGAGCTTCTCCCGCTCGGTGATCATCTCGGCAAGGTCATGCCGCCCGATCGCCTCCCGGAGTGCGGTCTGCGAGGCAAGGAAGATCGCGTTGAAGTACGACTGCACCTCGAGAACGGCCTTCTGAGCGTCCCACACCAGCCAGAACACGATGGCGTCCACGTTGACGGGAACCGTGTCGCGGGTGAGGGCGGACTCGGCGGTCACGTCGGTGGCGCGTACCCGCTGGTCCACCAGGTGCGAGATCACATCCACCACCGGCACGATCCAGAACAACCCCGGCCCTTTGAGGCCCCGGAACCTCCCGAAGCGCAGGATCACCGCCTTCTCCCACTGGTCCACAACCTTGATGGCGAACAGCAGGACAAGACCGATGACGAGCGCGGGTAGCAGGAACGCGGGGACGAGATCGCTGCGGTGCAGCCCCTCCCCCGCAACGACCGCGCCGATCACGCCCGCGACCCACACGATGGCCGCAACCGCAAGCGACACCCCGTTGACGAAGCGCCGGCTGTCCTTGATCAGGATCGGGGCAACAAGGCTCGACTCCTGCGGCGCCTTCTGTGCGTCGCCGTCCTTGTTCTTCTTCGGGATCGTGACGATCGGGAACATAGCCTCCTCCTCCTAGAGCGGCGGTCTGAGCTGCCGCCGCGTCTTCGCCAGAAACCACAGGTAGATGGCGAGCAACGCCCCGGCCAGGAGCGCGAAACCCGGGGCCGGGATCAACCCTTCGTGTTCGGCGAGCACCCCGCTGCCCAGCACCAGCAGGGCCGCGATCTTGAGGACGATGCTCATGCCTTGCGTTCCTCCACCCGTGCCACGAGCTCTGCCAGCACCTCCCCAGGGGGGAGGCCAGCGGCGGCCGCGCGCGCCAGGAACTCGTCCGCGAGTTGGACGACCAGCCGACGCCGCTCCACCTCGTCGCGCTCCACCTGCACCGGGGCGACATACGTCCCGGACCCCTGCTGGGTCGAGAGCACGCCGCGGATCTCCAGTTCCTTGTATGCCTTAGCGACCGTATTGAGGTTCACCTGCAGATCCACCGCAAGGGTGCGCACGGTGGGCAGCTGCTCGCCCGGTGCCAGCGCACCGGTGGCGATCCCGGCCAGGACCTGGTCGATCACCTGCCGGTAGAACGGCACCCCCGAGGCGGGGTCGAGGCGAAAGTTGATGGCCATCTCGATCAGCCTTTGTAATAGTTCACCATGACATTAATACGTTAAGTCCCGGGGAAAGGTTTGTCAAGCCCCCGCAACCTCTTCCTCCCCCGGGCCGCCGGTGGCACGGACAGGGTGCAGGGAGGGTTCCCCGTGCGACCATGGTCGGCGGACGAGCGATGCCCGCCACGCACGCGCTTCTTGCCGTCTCTGGCCCGGCCCTGGCTGCCGCCGTGCTGTTCGCCGCTGCCAGCCTGATCGGTCACGCCCTGATCCCCGAACGTGTCCGCCCCGCCCGCTCCCTTCTTTGCCTTCTCACCTCCCTGAGCGTGGGGACCACGGCGCTCGGCGTGCTGATCTGGGTGTGTGGAACGCTCCTCGGGACGTGGACAGCCGTGCCGTTGGCCGGCCTCGCGACCCTTGCGGCCGGGGTGCGCGCCCCGGGTTGGTGGCGCACGGTTCGCCGCGCGACCCGCTACCTCGCGAGCCTGGTGCGTGCCAACGTCGTCCTGAGCGTGCTTCTGGCGCTCGTGCTGCTGGCCCTCGCCCCGATGCTCCTCGTTCCCCTGATCGATGCCGACGGCCTGCGCTATCACGTTGCGCTGCCAAAGCTCTACCTCATGGTCGGTCGCGTCTTCCTCTACCCCTACGACGTCGCGGCGGCATTTCCCCAGAGCGTCGAGATGTGGTACCTGCTGGGACTGAAGATCGCCCCAGGAGAGGTCGCGAAGCTCCTCCATTGCATGTACTTCCTCGGAAGCCTCACGGCGCTCGCTGCAGCCGTCCACCGCAGCCGGCGGACGCGCCCGGCGGCCCTTCTCGCGCCCCTCCTTTTCGCGGCGTCCCCGGTGGCGCTGATCCCTGCCGGCCACGCCTTCACCGACCACGTGGCGCTGTTCCACGTGGCCACCGCGGTGGTTCTCTTTGCGCAGCGTTCCCACCCGCTTCTCATCGGCGCGGTGCTCGCAGGTGCACTGACAACCAAGCTCACGACAGCACCGGTGGTGCTCGCGGTGTGGGTGTTCACGGGGCTTCGCACGAGGTCGCGGGCACGTTGGCGGGCTTGGGTGACGTGCGCCTTGCCGGTCGTGCTCGCGTTCACACCGTTCGCGCTCCGAAATCTGGCGGCCTTCGGCGATCCGATCTTCCCTCTCGGCCGTGGCCTCCTCGGCCTGCCGATCCCGGGAGTCTCATCCGCGATGGCCCGTTTCGCGGGCTTCTACCACGGCGACGTCACGACCCCACTCGGCATCAGTTGGGGTCCCGGGTTGAGCAGCGCTTCCGCCGACGAGTTGGCTGGATGGCACCACCTCGCGGGGTTGTTCTGCGTGATCATCGCCGCGGTCTACCGCCCCGCCAGGGTGCTGTTGCTGCCTCTGCTCGCGTACCTGCCGTTCGGCATCGCGTTTCGCCCGCCAACGCGCTACCTCCTCCCGTTGCTCTGGTCGCTGGCCGCACTGGAGGCCCTGGCGCTCACAGCGCTCTCGCGTCGCAGGTTGTGGCCGCTTGGGGCGATCGCGGCGCTACCGGCCGCGTTTCTCACCTGGGACATCCTGCTCACGGCGTTCCGGCCGATGGACTACATCCTCGGCCGTCGCGGCCGTGACGCGTACCTCGCACGTGCGGTCGAGGGTTACGCCGCCGCCCAACTGGTCAACTCGCTGCCTGCCGGTGGAAAGGTCATGGCCATGGCGTTCTCCGCCCCCTACTACTTCGACCGGCCCTGGATCGCCGAGGGCATGCTCAACGAGCCGCCCCTCAGAGCCGTCCTGGCGCGCGCCGGATCCGCCGACGAGGTCTTCGACTGGCTCCGCTCTCTCGACGTCCGCTATCTGGTGGTCACGCCCGCGTACGGCGGAGGAACTCGCCTCTCGCTGCTCAGCCTCGCCACCACGTCACACGAGGCTCGCCTCCTCGGCGAGTTCAAGGCCAAGTTGCAACCGGTGGATACCCTGGACGGGGTTGATGTCTACGCGGTCCCCCCTTGAGGCGGGCGGCAGCGCCTCTCCAGGGTTGACTCCGGAAGCGCACACGAACGCCCAGACCGCCCGCGGGGAAGGGTATGATGGCGGCCGCACGACACTGCACGCTTTGCGGGGTGGTGGGATGAGCGAGGTTGTGGTCCTCGGGGTGGCGGGCGGCACCGGCTCCGGCAAGACCACGGTTGCGGACGCGATCGTGGCCCGGATCGGCGCCGACCGCATCGCTTTTCTGCAGCACGACAGCTACTACCGCGACCTTGCCGGCTGGAGCCGCGAGGAACTTCTGCATCACAACTTCGATCACCCAGATGCGCTCGAGAGCCAACTGCTCGCCGACCACGTCCGCGACCTCAAGGCGCACCGCGCGGTGGAGGTGCCGATCTACGACTTCACGGTCCACGCCCGCACGGGGCGGACCCGGCGGGTTGAGCCGCGCGGGGTCGTGTTGGTGGAGGGGATCCTCATCTTCGTCGAGCCGGTCCTCCGCGAGCTCTTCGACATCAAGATATTCGTCGACACGGACGCCGACCTTCGATTCATTCGCCGGTTGCGTCGCGACCTTACCGAGCGCGGGCGCACGGTCGAGAACGTCATCGGCCAGTACCTCGAGACCGTCCGCCCGATGCACCTCGAGTTCGTCGAACCGTCTAAGCGGTGGGCCGATCTGATCATCCCAGAGGGTGGCTTCAACGCCGTGGCGCTGGACGTGGTGTGCGCGCGGGTCGAGGCGTTGCTTCAGCCGCAGGGCGTCTGACGAGGTCTTCGCCCCGCGGGCTCACCTGTGACACGAGTCATTCTCTTATGGGAGGGGTCGCGCCCGTGCGATGGGCTCACTCGCGCGGGCGACGACGACGCTGACGGAGCTCCTCCTCCTTGTACATGTAGCGGATGGCGTGCTTGTAGATCATGAGGTTGGGCCCGTCAGTGCGGTTCAACTTGATGCAATCCCGGTCGTACCACTCCACCCATCCGTGCAGTTCCGTGCCATCGTCCAGCATCACGACCATCGCCGTCTTGGCCTGCATTTGCTTGATGAAGTAGTAGTTCTCGGCGTTGGTCTGCTCTGGCGGCGCCTGCTTGCGGTGGACCACACCCCGCAGCGGCGTACGGTCCGCCACCTCGGATATCGAGGGCCGGATGAGCCTGCGGCTGGTGAGGGGTTCCTCCCCCTTGTTCTCGAAATCCTTCATGTAGACCTCATCAAACTGATTCGCAGTATACCACCCTGGGGTTCCGTTCACCAAGAATACGGAAGCGCCCGCGAAAGGGTTTATTGAGCCTTGGCCGGCTTGCGCGCCGTGTCGGCCCGGTCGGCCTCGTGCGCGAGGCAGCACATCAGCCTGCCGCACATCCCGGAGATTCGGGTCGGGTTGAGGGAGAGTTTCTGCGCCTTCGCCATGCGGATCGTCACCGAGTTGAAACGCGTCATAAACGTCGAGCAGCACAGCATGCGTCCACACGGCCCCCATCCTCCGCTCGATTTGGCCTGGTCGCGGACGCCGATTTGACGGAGTTCGACACGACGCCGGGTGCGCCGACCCAAGTCGCGCAACAACTCCCGGAAGTCGACACGTTCCTCGGCCGCGAACGTGATCACGATGGTGTCCCGGTCGAGGGGCACGGTCGCGCTCACGGGGCGCATGGGCAGGTTCAACTCCCGCGCGCGCTCACGGCAGAACCGCAGTGCGTCGCGGCCCACCAGGGCGAGTTCCTCCGCTCTCGCCACCTCGTTCGGCGCTGCCCGCCGCAGCACGCTCCCCGTCACCCTCTCGGCACAGGGCCGCATGACAGGGACCTCGTGCTCCAGCAACCGGCCGACGCGCTCCCCGTCGGAGGAGGCCACGACGTAGGAAGCCCCGACTTCGCGCTCGATGCCACTCTTGAAGGTGCAGAGCTGACCGGGCAGGTCCACGGAAAACGTCATGCGAACGAGGTCGGCGCGCGGACGCACCTCCGCAGGGCACTCAGGGCAGCTCATGGCCGTTTCCCGCCCTTGCGGAGCGCGACGTCCGCCTCGGCAACCGCCTCGACCTGTGCAACGCGGGCCTGCAGCAGCCGTGCCTCGACCTGCCGGTCTGAGAGGGCGAGAATCTCCGCCGTCAGCACCGCCGCGTTGCGCGCCCCGGCCTTGCCAACGGCAACGGTTGCCACGGGCACCCCGCCCGGCATCTGGACCGTGGAGAGCAGGGCGTCCAGACCATCGCCCACGCCTCCGGCCAGGGGCACGCCGATCACCGGCCGTGCAGTGGACGCCGCCACCACCCCAGCGAGATGCGCCGCCATCCCAGCGCCGCAAATGAACACCCGCACCCCGCCTACCTCGCCCTCCCTCACAAGATCCAGGGTACGCGCAAGCGACCGGTGCGCCGAGGCCACGTGAGCGTCCCAGCCGATGCCGAGTCGCTCCAGTTCGGCAGCGGTCTCCTGCAGCACCTCCCAGTCGCTCTTCGAGCCCATCAGGATCATGACCGGTTTGCTCACGCCAGCCCCTGTCCGATGTCGGTCCGGTAGTGCATCCCGTCGAATTTGACCTGCGCCACCGCCGAATACGCCGTCCGCACAGCCTCGTCCAAGGTTGCGCCGCGCCCGACCACAGAGAGGACGCGCCCCCCCGCGGTCACAAGGCGCCCGTCCTCCAACGCCGTGCCGGCATGGAAGAGAAGCACCCCGGGTTGCGCCAGCGCCTCGCCCAGACCCGCTAGAGCGTCGCCGCGCTTCGGCGTCCCGGGGTATCCCCCGGCCGCCAGCACCACACACACCGTGGCTTCCCTCTTCCAGTTCGCCCGCAGCGTGCCGAGTTCGCCGACCGCCGCCGCGCGCAACAGGGGGAGCAGGTCGCCGTCGAGCCGAGGGATCACCGCCTGCGTTTCCGGGTCGCCAAACCGGCAGTTGTACTCCAGCAGTCGCGGGCCTTGCCTCGTGACCATCACGCCCGCGTACAGCACGCCGCGGTACGGCCGCCCTTCCGCGGCGAGACCCGCGACGGTCGGGTGAACGATGGTGCGCAGGATTCTCGCGGCCAGCCCCGACTCCATCGGCGCCGGCGACACAGATCCCATCCCACCGGTGTTGGGGCCTTCGTCACCGTCCCCCAGACGCTTGTAGTCCCGAGCCGACGCCAGCGGGAGAACGTTCGTCCCGTCGGCCAGCACCATGAAGGAGATCTCCTCTCCCTCCAGGCACTCCTCGACCAGCACCTTCTCTCCCGCCGCACCGAACGCGCGCTCTTCGAAATAGCGGGCAAGCGCCGCGTCGACGTCGTCCTTCCCGCGGCAAACCTGCACCCCCTTGCCGGCCGCCAGGCCATCCGCCTTGAACACGACCGGCACCTTGAGATCCTTGACCGCTGCCGCCGCCTCGTCTCGGTCCCGCACGACCCTGGCGCGGGCGGTCGGGATTCCGTGCCGCACGCAGAACTCCTTCGTGAAAACCTTGCTCCCCTCGAGTTCGGCCGCCGCGCGGGACGGACCAACCACGAAGAGACCGCGACGCGCAAATTCGTCCGCGATCCCGAGCACCAGTGGAAGCTCCGGACCCACGACCGTGAGGTCGATGCGGAGCGACGACGCGAACTCGGCGAGCTCGACCGTGGCGTCGGCGGCGATCGGCACACAGCTCGCGATGCCGGCCATCCCCGGGTTGCCCGGTGCGGCGTAAAGGTCCTCGATCCCCGAAGCCCGGGAGAGCTTCCACGCGAGCGCGTGCTCCCGCGCCCCGCCGCCTACCACCAGCACCTTCAACGCGGTCCCCGGGCGACCAACGTGGCCTGCAGAAGCGACAGGCATGCGGTCTCGACGACGTCGCGCGCCGAACAGCCACGGGAGAGGTCGTTGGCCGGGCGGGCGAGGCCCTGCAGCAGCGGCCCCACCGCGCGCGCCCCGCCGAGCCGCTCCGTGAGCTTGTAGCCGATGTTGCCGGCGTTGAGATCGGGAAACACGAGCACGTTTGCCTTGCCGGCAACAGGCGAGCCGGGAGCCTTCTTGCTCCCCACAGCCGGCAGCAACGCCGCGTCAAGCTGCAGCTCGTAGTCAAAGGCAAAATCCACCCCACGGGCGGCAAGCGCCGCTCCCGCGTGCCGGACCTTGTCCACCAGCTCGTGCTCGGCAGAGCCCTTGGTCGAAAACGACAGCAACGCCACCTTCGGCTCGCCACCGACGATCGCACGGAATGTGCCCGCTGCGCTCACGGCGATGTCGGCGAGCTGCTCCGGGTCGGGATCGGGGAGCACCGCGCAGTCCGCGAACACCATCAGTCCGTCCTGCCCCCAGCGAGGATCGGGGTGCACCATGACGAACGCGGACGATACGGTCTTGATCCCCGGCGCCGGTCCGATGGCGTGGAGCGCGGCGCGAACCGTATCGGCCGTCGTGCGGACCGCGCCACCGACCGAGGCGTCGCACGCCCCCGTCGCCACCAGCAGCGAGGCGAAGTACAACGGGTCGGCCAACGCCGTGTCAGTCTGCTCCTTGCTCCAGCCCTTGGGCGCACGGCGGGCATGGAGAAAATCGAAAAGCCCCGGGCGCCTCGGGTCGCTCGCCGGATCGGTGACGGTCACCCCCTTCGCGACGAGTCTCTCGTGCTCGGCGCCCCGCTTGGCCGCCGGACACAGAATCGTGACTTTCGTGATCTGCTCCTGAGAAAGGACGCCCGAGGCCTCGATGATCCGAGGGTCATCCCCCTCCGCCAGCACAACATGGCCCCCGACCGCCCGGGCGCGGCCCGGGAGCTCCTCAAGGAATCCCATGCGGACCTCCGCGGGTATTGTAACTGCCTTTTACCAGGGTCCCGAAACCACCTAGAGGAAGCGGCTTACAGCCCTCGCGCGGCCTCCTCGGCCGGCACGGGCCGATGACCTTCGTAACAATCACGTGACACAGAGGATCGGAAACATGCTGACAAATCAGGGCGAATCCACGTGTCCTGACAAGCACTTGACAAACTTTGCAACCGTCGTTAACTTGACCGGAGTCACCCGAGCCAGCACGACGTCAAGGTTCAGGGCCGGGACGGCGAAAGGGGAAAGCAATGGCGCTACTCCAGTGTGGTCTGGCAATCATGGCGGCGGTCAACCTGGCGGTCCCGTCACACCCGGTGAGTGACCCCCCAGTCCGCCGACTGCAGGTCGTCCGCTCGCCGCAGATGTACGCGACGTCGCAGGCGGAGCATTACCTGACCGCTCAACAGCTCGCCTATATCCGGCCCGGGCTCAACGTCACCGTGAAGAGCGTGACGATCGGCACGGACCTCAAACCAGTGGTGCAGGTCGCCATCACCGACGACCTCGGCCAGCCGCTCGACCGACTCGGCGTGCAGACCCCGGGGGTGATCTCGCTCTCGTTCATCCTCGCCTGGTACGACCCGGTCAACATCGACTTCATCGACTACGCGACCCGGGTCCAGAAGAGCCCCATCACGGGCAACAGCGCCACCCAGGCTGCGACCGATTCGGGCGGCAAGTGGGTCGACACCGCGATCGGCCAGTCCACCTACACGTTCGGCAAAGCGCTCCCGAGCGGATACGACGTGACCAAGACCCATACCCTGGGCATCTACGGCACGCGGACGATCGCGCTCACCGACCCGATCGTGATCCAGAAGATCTACCCCGAAAACGTGACATACGACTTCCGACCCGACGGGAAGGCCGTCACTGACAAGTGGGACGCGACCACGTTCGCGACCTGCAACCAGTGCCACGACCCGCTCGCGGCCCACGGCGAGACCGGGCGTCAGGACCCGAGGGTGTGCGCGCTCTGCCACAACGACACCCAGTCGATCGACCCCGACACCGGCAATACGGTCAACTTCAAGGTCATGATCCACAAGATCCACATGGGTGAGAACCTCCCCAGCGTGAAGGCCGGCCACCCCTACCAGATCATCGGGTTCAACCAGAGCGTGGCGGATTACTCCACCGTCGCCCTCCCGCAGGACATCCGCAACTGCACAACGTGCCACAAATCGCCGGATCCTGCCGGGAAGGTCGTTTCCCAGGCTTATATCTTTGCGACCAACCCGACTCGCGCTGCGTGCGGCTCCTGCCACGACGACATCGACTGGGTGACCGGCGAGAACCATATTGCGGGCCCGCAGACCAACGACTCCGCGTGCGCCAGCTGCCACCTTCCGCAGGGTGAGTCCGAGTTCGACGCTTCGATCACGGGTGCCCACACTATCCCCACCAAGTCGACCCAACTCGCCGGCCTCAAGATGCAGATCCTGAATGTGACCGGGGTGGCCCCCGGCGCCAAGGTCACCGTGACGTTCAAGGTAACCAATGGTGACGGCTCGGCGGTGGCGCCCTCGTCCCTCAACAGCCTCAACATACTGCTTGGCGGGCCGACCACCGACTACACCACAAACGTCCGCGAAAGCGCGAAGGCGGCGACGGCAAGTGGTGACGCCTGGACCTACACGTTCAAGGCCGCGCTGCCGACGGACGCCACCGGCAGTTGGACTGCCTCCGCCGACGTCTACCGCAACGTCACGATCGACAATCACACCGACACCGGCCTGAGCGTCCGCGAGGCGGCGGTCAACCCGATCTACACGTTTGCGGTCACCGACGCGCAGGCAAAGGCGCGCCGCACGAGCGTCGACCTGGCCCAGTGCAACAAGTGTCACGAGACCCTCGCTCTGCACGGCGGCCAGCGGTTCAAGATCGAGGAGTGCGTGATCTGCCACAACCCGCTGGCAGACGACACAGCGCAACGGCCCGCCGCAAATGCTCCGAGCGAATCGATCTCGATGCAGCGGATGGTTCACCGCATCCACACCGGCGAGGAGCTCACACAGGACTTCACGATCTTCGGCTTTGGCGGCAGCGAGAACAACTACAACGAGGTGCGCTACCCCGGCGACCGGCGCGACTGCGTCAAGTGCCACGCTTCCGGCACCTACACCGTTCCTCTCCCGGACGGCGTGATCCCCACGATCACCAAGCGCGACTACTACACGCCGATGCAGCCGACCGCGGCCGCGTGCCTGGGTTGCCACGACTCCAAGGATGCAGCCATCCACGCCATGACCATGACCAATGCCCTCGGTGAGGCGTGCGAGGTCTGCCACAGCAACGACGCCGAGTTCTCGGCGGACAAGGTGCACGCTCGCTAGCAACGACGACGTTGGGCCGCCGGCACCGCGCCGGCGGCCCGGCGTTGCCCACGAAAGGTGGATCGGATGAGCACCTGGCTTCGCGTACTGAGTGCCCTCAGCCTGCCGCTGGTGCTGGGCGTCGGAGTGGGGTGGGCGCAAACGCAGGCGGCCCCTGCCGCCAATCCGTGCGCCACCTGCCACGACGACGTGGTGGCGGCCTTCGCCAACAACCCCCACACGCGCACGTCGAGCGCCACGGTCAACAAGCAGATCACCAACATCTGCGAGGGCTGCCATGGAGATGGGACCAAGCACGCCGCCGAGGGTGACAAGACCCTCATCCAGGTGCCGAAGGGCGGCGGCGGAGCGAAGGTCTGCCTGAGCTGCCACCACGACAAGCCGGGCTTCGAGTACACCGCGATGGGTTTCCACTCCTCGGCCTCGGTGAGTTGCTCCGAGTGTCACTCGATCCATGGCGCTCCAGCCGCCCCGCTGCTGCGCACGGCGGTCGGCAGCCTGTGTGTGAGCTGCCACCTCGAGCAGAAGAACACGTTTGCAAAACCGTACGCTCATTTTCTTGGGCGCGGCGGAATCGAGTGCATCTCCTGCCACAACCCACATGGCGGTGCCGGAGCCGACAGGAACCTCAAGAAGACCTATGCCGGCGAGCTCCCGTGCGCTTCGTGCCACCCCGAGACGCAGGGTCCCTTCGTGTTCACCCACGTCACGGGGATGGCCGGAAACTGCATGAGCTGCCACGAGCCCCACGGCTCGAACAACAACAAGATGCTCACCCGCGCGCGCGTCGACCAGCTCTGCCTCGAGTGCCACACCACGCTCCCCGCCGGCACCCTCGGCCCTCAGCCCCCGTCCTTCCACGACCTCCGCAGCCCGCGCTACACCAACTGCACCGTCTGTCACGTCGCGATCCACGGATCGAACACTTCTCCGATGCTTTTGAGATAGGAGACGAGCGATGGCAAAGCGGCTCTTCTACGTCGTGGCTCTGGTCCTCGCCCTCTGCTGGGCGGCGCTCGGCGTCGCGCAGCCGACCCAGTTCTCACTGGAGCTCGGCTACCAGTGGGTCAGCGTCTCCGGCAACGAGAGTATTTTCCGCACCCAGGTGAACGAGAAACAGGGGTTGCAGCTGCGGTCGTTCTCGCTGACCACAAGCGACACGTCGAGCGGCACCAAGCTCTTCGACCGGCTGCAAGTCGACGCTGGCACACTCGGCGCAACCTCACAGGGGTACTTCCGGATCGACACAGGCCTCGCCCGCGCCTACAACCTCCGCATCTTCTATCGTCACTCCGAGCTCTACAGCGCCCTCGTCGATTTCGCCAACCCTCTGCTCGCGGACGGGGTCGACATCAGCGAGCACACCTTCAACCATGCGTCCGATTTCGTGAACCTCGACCTGGAACTCATCCCGGGTCACATGTTCACTCCGCTCCTCCAGTACAGCTGGATGCGGTACATGGGTCCAGGAACGACGACCCTTCACACCGGAGAGGACGAGTTCCAACTCAACTCGGACTTCAGGGAAACCGTCCAGGAGGTGAACGGCGGCGTCGGCTTCCACATCGGTACCTTCGCCGGCAGCGTGCTGCAGGGCTGGAGGATCTTTGACTCCAGCCAGACGGACGCGCTGGTCTACGGGGCCGGCGCCGGCAACAACACCAAGCCGGTGCTCGGCCGCGACATCAACCTCTCGAACTACACGGGCTCCAGCCACAGCGACGGGACGTTCCCGATGACCAACGCGTACGTGAGTGGGACCCTCACCCCCGGCCTGCGCCTGGTGGGCTCCTACGTGCGGGCGGACATGAAGTCAAGCACCGAGGAAACTGACGCGGGCACCGGAAACCTGGCATCCTTCATGCTCGCCCGTTTCTACAGCGGGTTCACGCGGTCCGCCGAGGCAAGCTCCGAGAGTCTGAACTGGCGTGGCGACCTGAGGGTCGAGTGGGAGCCGCTCGACGGCCTGCAGTTGCTCGCCGGCTACACCAAGAGGCACCGCGACCAGGACGGCCTGGCCACCATCGCCGACATGTACGCGAACGCCGTCACCTTTTCCGGCGCGGACGCGAAGACCATCAACACGCTGCTCACCTCGACCACGGCCATGCAACGGGACGAAAATGTGCTCGAGCTCAAGGCATCCACGCGCAACCTGGGCCCGGTGCAACTGTGGGTGGGCTATGCCGACGCCAAGCAGGACCTCACCGTGACCCCAGACGCCGCCGAGATCGTCGTGCCCGGGGGGCAGGGTGGTGACTTCACACGTGACGTGAAGCTCTACTCAGCGGGGGTCACCTTCACCGTCTCCACCCTCAAGCTCGCCGTCGACTGGAAGAAGGACGACGCCGACAATGCGATCGTGCGCACCGACTACCTCAACCAGGAGCGCTGGCGGGCGCGGTTGAGCTGGACGCTGGGTCAGTTCCTCAGGCTGGTGGGCACGACGGAGAAAATCACCGGTGAGAATCCCACCACAGGAATCGACCGGGAGGCCACGACCAAGCACTGGGCCGGGGACCTCGAGATCACACCGGTGAAAGACCTCATCTTCCGGTTGGGCTACGGCGAGTACAAGGTAGACAGCACGACCACGATCCGCCAGCCGCAGGACTTCAGCCTCGTGGCGTCGGTCTACAACGAGGACGGCACCTCCAAGGACGCGGCCGTCAGCTATCGCTTTGGCCGAGGCGGCTTCGAGGTCGGCCTGTCGAAGTTCGAGAACACCGGCAGCATGCCGCTCACGGTCGACCGGACGTTCGCCCGTGTGGACTTCGACATCACCAAGGCGTGGGGCGTGCTGGTCCAGTACGAGACGCGGAAGTACGAGGACGACGTTCTCTCCATCGCGAACTTCGACGCCAAGTGGTACGGCCTCTTCCTGCGCTGGCGTAACTAGATCAGGGGGCGCGCGCCCCCTTCCGTTCGCTCATTCCTCGGTTTGGGCTCCCAGGTGGGAGCCCGAGTTGTTTGGGCCCTTGACAAAATTAATGATATACACTATCATTAAAGTTGTGAATGGAACCGACGCCTACCGTCTGGAGGCGCTGCTGGAGCTGGCCGAGGCGTACCCCGCCTCCCTCACCGTGGCCGAGGTGGCGCGGCGGAGGGAGATTCCGGCCAAGTTCCTCGCCCGCCTCCTCGGGGACCTGGCCCGCGAGGATCTGGTCGCCACCGCCCGGGGCCCACACGGTGGCGTGCGCCTCGCGGCCCCGCCCGAGACGATCGGCCTCGCTCGGTTGCTGCGCCCAGACCCGTTACCGGAAGCCGGAGGCCCGGCGGTGCGCTGGCTGGCCCGACGCCTCGCCGAGGCGCACCACGCCGCGCTCACACCCCTCAGGCTCGCCGGCCTCGTGGGCATCGAGCGGGAGAACGCCGCGACGCCAAGCTTCGAGATCTAGGAGGATGCAATGCGGATTGCAGAGGACATCACGAGACTCATCGGCAACACGCCGCTTGTCAGGTTGAATCGGGTCACGCAGGGGTGCGCGGCCACGGTGGCCGCGAAGCTGGAATTCTTCAACCCCGCCCACTCGGTCAAGGACCGCATCGGGGTCTCGATGGTCGAGGCCATGGAGCGGGACGGGAAGCTCGTGCCGGGCAGGTCTGTCATCGTGGAGCCAACTTCGGGGAACACAGGGATCGCCCTCGCCATGGTCGCCGCCGCCAAGGGCTACCGATGCGTGATCACCATGCCCGAGAGCGTATCGCTCGAGCGCCGGAAAGTGCTCAAGCTCCTCGGCGCCGAGCTGATCCTCACTCCCGCTGCGGACGGCATAAAGGGCTCCATCCGGCGATCGCTCGAGCTGTTGGAGGAGATCCCCGGCGCGGTCATGCCCCAGCAGTTCGAGAACCCGGCCAACCCCGCGATCCACGAGACCACGACCGCGGAGGAGCTGTGGCGCGACACCGAAGGGAAGATGGACATCTTCGTGGCTGGGGTCGGCACCGGAGGCACGCTCACCGGGGTGGGCCGCGTGTGGAAGGCGCGCAAGCCCGCGCTGCGCATCGTTGCGGTGGAGCCCACCGCCTCGGCCGTGATCTCGGGCGGCCAGCCTGGCTCTCACAAGATCCAGGGACTGGGCGCCGGCTTCATCCCCGCCAACCTCGACACCCGCCTCATCGATGAGGTGGTGAAGGTCAGCAACGAGGAGGCGTTCGAGATGGCCCGCCGCCTCGCGAAGGAGGAAGGGATCCTGGGCGGCATCTCCTCGGGTGCCGCGGCCCAGGCCGCAGTCACGGTGGCCCGCAGGCCGGAGAACGCCGGCAAGCTGCTGGTGTTCGTCGTTCCCTCCACCTCGGAGCGCTACATCTCCACCGACCTGTTCGCGGGGCTCGACTAGGGCAACGCGAGGTCCCACCGGTCCGCGGCGAGGTGATCGAGCGGCTCGAAGTTCACGATGTCCTCGCGGGGGATGCCCGCCCGGGCGCACAGGGCCACCGCCGTTTCCTCGAAGGCGAGGTGGCGAGGGTGGTGCGCGTCCGAAGCGAGCAGGAAGCGGCACCTCGCCTCACGGGCGAGACCGAGCAGCGTGGGGTCGAGGTCCTGCCGCCTCGGGAAACCATTGACCTCGATGAGCACGCCAGCGCCCGCGGCCGCAGCGAATACCACCTCCCAGTTGGCGCGAATCCCGGCCCGCCGGGCGAACAGGCGGCCGCGCGGGTGCGCGAGCGCCCACACCCCCGGTTCCTGCAGCGCCCGCAACAGGCGCCCGGTCTGATCGCGCCGCTCGCCCAACCCGGTGTGCACCGCCGCCACCAGCAGCACCCCCTCGCGGGCGGTGCGTGGGAGATCGAGCCGCCCGTCCTCCAGGATCTCGGCCTCCAGCCCCTGCACCAGCCACAGCTCCTCACCGCGGCGGCGGTTCCACGAGGCCACCGCGCGGCGCTGCATCTCCACACCTTCGGAGTCCAACCCGTTCACGCACTCGAGCCCGCGCGTGTGGTCGGTCACGACGGCCCACGCCGCCCCCCGCCGCTGGCAGGCCCTTGCCATCGCTTCGAGAGTGCCGGCGCCGTCGGAGGCCCGGGTGTGCCAGTGCGCTGCGCCCCGCAGGAGCCGGGGGTCGAGGACGCGGCCCTCCGCCACCACCTGGCTCACCTCTGCCGCCGAGAGGAACCCCTCCCGGGTCGCGCTCGCCCGCAAACGGTGGGGGCCGGCCAAGCGGTGGGTGGCAGCCATCAGCGCGTCGCGGCCACGGCAGGCCCGCAGCATGCTCACCGTGGGGAGAACCTCGAGGGGAACCGTCTCGGGTAGCCGGCGTGAGCTGCGGAGCTCCCGAGGGTGGTCGAAGACGGTGAACGCCGCCCGCAGCAGCGCCAGGCGCAACTCGCCCGGGGGGTGGCTCTCGGCAAGCTGGAAGAGGGCCTCTGCAAGATCCGCGTTGCTCACCACCCGGGCAGGGTACTTCAAACGCGGGTCGCAGGTCCGCGCAAAACGTGGGGGCTTTCGTGCGAGCCCCGAGGCCCGAGGGGTCCTCGCGGCGCGTCCCGGACGTACGGGTGTCATGGTACCGTTCGCCCATGAAACGCCTGCTTCTCGTGGACGGCCACTCCAACCTCTACCGGGCCTTCTACGCGATCCGCTCGCCTCTCTCCGCCCCCGATGGCACCCCCACGGGGGCGGCGTACGGCTTCCTCCGCATGCAACACAAGATGCTGCGAGAGCTCGAACCGACGCACGTGGGTGTCGCTTTCGACGTCGGCAAGGAGACGTTTCGCACGCGCATGGACGAGCGCTACAAGGCCCACCGTCCTCCGATGCCCGACGAGTTGCGCGTGCAGATCCCGCTCACTCAGGAGGCGCTCGGCCTGCTTGGCCTAGCGGTCCTCACGGAGCCCGACGTCGAGGCCGACGATGTCATCGGCACTCTCGCGCAGCGAGCCGCGGCGGCCGGCTTCGAGGTCGTGATCGCCTCGACCGACAAGGACCTCATGCAGTTGGTCCGCGACCCCGCGATCAAGATGTGGCACACCCGCCTCGAGCGCCTGCTCGACGAGAAGGGGGTCGAAGAGGTATTCGGCGTGCCGCCGGCGAAGGTCGGCGAAGTGCTTGCGCTGATGGGGGACAGCTCCGACAACATTCCGGGATGCCCGGGAATCGGCGAGAAGGGCGCCAAGGAGCTTATCGCGACCTGGGGAAGCGTTGATGCCATCTACGACCACCTGGATGAGGTCACACCGCCCCGCGCCCAAAAAGCGCTCGCCGAACACCGCGACGAGGTGACCCTCTCGCACGAGCTTGTGCGCATCCGTACCGACCTCAAGTTGAGCGAGAACCTCGAGACCCTCACACGACAGGCGGCACGGACCCGGGAGCTGGCGGATTTCTACCGTCGCGTCGGGTTCTCCTCGCTGCTGGCAGAGGTGAAGCCGACGGACGACGCCCCGAGCGTAGCGCCCCCGCGCGCAGCGAGCATCGGCGACGTCGAGCCGTTGCTGCGGCGAGGTGGCGCGGCCCTTGCGCTTGTGCCCGAACTCCTCGCCGTTGCAAGCGCAAAAGAGGTCGTCTCCGTGGCGGCTCCCGCCGCCACGCTTGCACAGGCCATCACACCACACCTCGAGAAGTGCTGGTGCCACGACGCCAAGGCGCTGCTTGCTTCATTGCGCGATGCGGGTGCCACACCCCAGGGGGTACCGCGCGACACGATGCTCGCCGGCTACCTGCTTTCGCCAGGTGAGAACGTCGAGCTTGCCCCGTTGTGCGGGCGGCTCGGCGCCGAGCCGCCTGCCGACGACGGCGCCGGTGAGCGGGCACGGGCGGTGGCGGCCCTCGCCCCGATCCTGACAAAACGCATCAAGAAGGAGGGGCTCGAAGAGGTGTTTACGACCCTCGAGCTCCCCCTCGTCCCGGTGTTGGAGGAGATGGAGAGGCACGGCATCCGGCTCGACCTCGCGGTCCTCGAGGAGCTTTCCCGTCGCCTCGCCGCCTCGCTCACCGACCTCGAACGGGAGATCCACGCCGAAGCGGGTGGGCCTTTCAACATCAACTCGCCGCAGCAGCTGGCCGAGGTTCTCTTCGAGCGTCGCGGACTGCCGGTGTTGCGCCGCACGGCAAAGACCAGAGCAGCATCCACCGACGCCGACGTCCTGTCCGAACTCGCCGCCCGCGGCCACCGTCTCCCTGCCCTCCTGCTCGAGTACCGGGAGCAGACCAAGCTCAAGTCCACCTACGTGGACGCGCTGCCCAGACAGATCGCCTCGGACGGTCGCGTCCACACCAGGTTCAACCAGGCCGTTGCCGCGACCGGCCGCCTCTCCTCTTCGGATCCCAACCTGCAGAACATCCCTGTGCGCACGGAGTTGGGCCGGGAGGTCCGGCGAGCGTTCGTCGCCGACCCGCACCACGTCCTACTCGCAGCGGATTACTCTCAGATCGAGCTCCGGGTGCTCGCTCATCTCTCGGAGGACCCAGCACTCGCGGATGCGTTCTCCCGCGGAGAGGACATCCACCGCGCGACCGCCGCGCTCGTCTTCGGGATCGCAGGTGAGTTGGTTGGACCCGAGCAGCGGCGGGCCGCCAAAACGATCAACTTCGGGTTGATCTACGGGATGGGCGCCTACGCGCTGGCGCGCGAACTCGGAGTTTCCAACGCCGAGGCACAGAAGTTCATCGACGCGTATTTCGCGCGCATGCCGAAGGTGCGCGAGTACCTCGACCGCACCAAGGAGCAGGCCCGTGAGACCGGCAAGGTCACCACCCTCTTCGGGCGAGTGCGCTTCATCTCGGGCCTGGACGCAACCAACAGCCAGGTGCGTGGGAACGCCGAGCGCCAGGCGATCAACGCCCCGGTCCAGGGGACCGCGGCGGACCTGATGAAGCTCGCGATGATCCGCCTGCATGGGGAGATCACGAGACGCGGCCTGCCCGCACGTCTCCTCCTGCAGGTGCACGACGAGTTGATCCTCGAGGTCGAAACGAAATCCACGAAGGAGGTCGCGGCCCTGGCCACGGAGACCATGGAAGGGGTCGCGAAGCTCCGGGTTCCCCTCAAGGTTGACATCGGGAGCGGGAGCTCCTGGGCAGCGGCGAAAGGGTAAGATGAGCCGATGCGAGCCACAACGTTCCTCGCGCTGACCCTGCTGAGCACAGCTGCGCTTGCACAGAAGCCGTGGGAGACAAAGATCGACCTCCCGGTGCCGATCCCCATCGAGCTGCCGGCGGTGCCTCCGACGAACCCGTTCGCCGCGGCGGTCGTCACGCCACCTTCCGCACTGAGTACTCCGTTGCGAGAAAAGTTCATCGACAAGTTCACGGTCCTCGCCACCGCGTACGTGAACAGTGACGGGGCCTGCAGCCGCGCCGTCTTCACCCGCATGCCCTGGCCCGGAATCGAGACGGACCTGCGTCAGGCGTTAGCCGAGTTGACGTTCACCCCGGCGCGTGCGGGGGGAACGCCCGTGCCGGTCTGGCTCCCTGTCGCAATCGACTTCAAGGGACGCATCAACAAGGGCCAGATGACCAAGCTTCAGGCCCTGACGCCCAATCCCGCCACCCCACCCGAGCCGGAGGTGGCTGCGACCCCAACCCCCGACGCGCGCGACCTCGGGTTGCCCGCGACGCCGCTGGCGCGGGTGGAACAGCTTGCCAACCTCAAGCGGCCCCCGCGCTTTTCCATTGATGGCCGCGCCTGGACTCAGCCGATCCGGCTGCTCGCCGAGATCGGGGCTGACGGTCGCTGCCAGCGTGTGGTGTTCCTCGCGTGCCCGGAGGGCCTGCGGTCATGGCTGCTTGCCTCCATGGCCGCCTGGACGTTCCGCCCCGCCTCCGCCGCATCCGGTCCGGTCGCTGCGTGGGCCATGCTCGAGGGAGACGTGGAGCTGCAGGTCGCGGATCTCGATTCCGAAGCGTTGCGCGTCATCCGCGCGGCGTCGTAGACGGGCGTGGCCGCACGATCCTCCGCCGGTCGCCCTCACGGCGCGTGACGCGCGCGGAGTCGAGCCACTCGAGGACCGGAATCGCCAGCTTTCGGGTGAGGCCGAAGCGCTCCTTGAACGCCCCGACCTCGAAGGTCTCCACCTGCCACGCCCGGACCGACGCGGCTACCTCCTCGAGCAGCTCACGGTGGACGATCCACTTGCCGCCGACACGGGCGAGACGTTTCTGATCCACGAGGAAGCGCACCACGCCCTGCACGACTCGCTCGTCGGCCCCCAAGGTGGTCGCCGCCTCCTGCGGGGAAGGCGCCTCGAACCCCGCCACGCGGTAGAACTCGACGACCCGCGCCGCGAGGGCGTCCTCGAGGGGCGCGGCACCGTCCGCGAGGACGCGCCCGTTCAGCTCCTTGACCACACCTTTGCGCCGCAGCTCCCCGATGTAGAAACTCCGCAGGCTCCGGGCATCCTCTGGCACGACGCGCGCAAGGAACTCCGCCAGGGGGAGGCCAACACTCCCCGCGGGCGCCAGGATCTCGCGCGCCTTCTCGACGATCCCCGCCACGGCCCTGCGGCTCACCAGGAGCGGTGGCCGGGCTCGCGCCACGACCACGGCGCCCTCGGCCACCAGTCGGCCGAGTGCGGCCTCCAGTCCCGCCTCCCGCACCCCCAACCGTGCCGCCAGCGCTGCTGACGGGGTTCCTCGCGCGCCTCCTTCGGCAACCCAGCCCGAGAGCGTCGCCGGCAGGTCCTGGCGCGGTCGCGAAAGCGTCGCGAGCGCCTGGGCGTCGCGGCGGCGCAGACGCGGCGGTTGACCATCCAGCACCTCGCCTCCCCCGAGCGTCGAGGTCGGCGACATGCGACGGAGTACGACACGGTCACCCGGGACGGCGAAGACGGGGCGTGCCAGGCGCAGGATGGCGCGGCCGTCCACCCCGGCGGACAGGTCAGAAGGGTGAGCTCGCTCGACCCGGGCGGGCAGCCGGGCCGCCAGGAGGTGAAGCCACACGGTGTCCCCTTCCGTCAGCTTTTCCCCCTCGAGAAGCCTGACCGTGAGGGCGACCCGAACCGTGGAATGCCAGCCTCCCGGCGAGAGGAGCTGCTCGCCGCGCGGAAGCTGGTTGACAGTGGCGCCGGCCAGACGCAGCGCCACCCTCTCAGCCGCCAGCGCCTCGGGTCGGCTCTCGCCGTGCACCTGCACACCCCGCACGCGGAGCGAGAGCCCGCCCGGCAACGACAGCAGTTCGTCCCCCTCGCGCACCCGGCCCCAGTGGGCCGTGCCGGTGACGACCGTGCCTGCACCCGGAAGCGTGAAGACACGGTCCACGGAGAGCCGGAACGGCCGGTGCGGCTCCTCCTCCCGTGTCACCCCGCGCGCACAGGTCAGGATCTCGTCGCGCAGCAGGTCCAGCCCGAGGCCACTGACGGCCGAGCACGCGATTACGGGTGCGCCTGCGAGCGGTCCCCGGGCGAGGACCGCCGCCAACTCCTGCCGGCGACTCGCCAGCGCGGACGACCCCACCAGATCGGCTTTCGTGAGCGCCACCACGCCGCCCCGCACGCCCAGCACCTCCAGGATGTCCAAGTGCTCCCGCGTCTGCGGCATCACCCCCTCGTCGGCGGCCACCACCAGCAGCGCCCGGTCGATCCCCGCCGCGCCGGCGATCATCGTGTGGACCAGCCGTTCGTGGCCGGGGACATCGATGAACGAAAGCTCCACCTCGCCACTGGGGTCGGACAACGGCGCGAAGCCGAGCACCAGCGTGATGCCACGGCGCTTCTCCTCCGGCAGGCGGTCGCAGTCCACTCCGGTGAGCGCCTTGACGAGAGAAGTCTTTCCGTGGTCGATGTGACCCGCAGTTCCGAAAACGACCGCGCGCACGCCCCTATACTAGCCGCGAGGGGGTGAGGATGCTCGAGCAGGAGATGAAGATTCCGGTCGCCTCGCTGGCCGACGTCCGCCGGCGCGTCGTGGCGCGTGGCGGGACACTCCTCGACCCCTTCGAGCTCGAGGACAACTGGGTGTTCGACGACGCAGTGGGCTCGCTTGCCGCGGCCGGTCGGCTGCTGCGCCTGCGCCGCTTCGGGCGGCGATCTACGCTCACGCTCAAGGGCGCGGCGCACTTCTCCGCCGGGGTGAAGAGCAGGTCGGAGATGGAAACCGAGGTCGCCAACGGCGAGCAGGCGCTGGCGATCCTGACCGCGCTCGGGTTCTCCCCCATCCGCCGCTATCAGAAGAGGCGTGAGACTTTTTCCCTCGACCGGGTGCTCGTCTCGCTGGACGAGACACCGATGGGGTCCTTCGTGGAGCTCGAGGGACGGGCGGAGCAGCTCCCTGCCGTAGCGTTCGCGCTTGACCTCGACCCGCACGCGGCTGCGCTCGGCACCTACCTCGACCTCTGGGCGGCTTACCGCGCCGCCCACCCCGGAACACCGCAGGACATGGTCTTCCCGCCCTAGGGCGGCAGGCCGGCGGCCCGATATGATGGAACACGTGAACGGGATGGCGCTCGCCGCCGGTCGCGCAGAGCGGATGGAGCCGCTCAGCACGCTCGTTCCGAAGCCCGCTCTCGATGTGCTCGGACAACCGCTGGTGGCTTCGGCCCTTGGCCACCTCCGCCGCGCCGGGTGCCGCCGGATCGTGGTCAATCTCCACCGCCACCCCGAGGCCGTTGCCGCGGCGGTACGCGACGCCGACGACGACACTGCGTTCTCCTGGGAGCCCGTGCTTCTGGGAGGGGCAGGTGGGGTCGCCGCGGCACGCCCCTTCTTCGGCCCGGGTCCCCTGCTTGTCGCCAACGCGGACGTCTGGGCCGAGCTCGACCTCGGTCCGGTCCTCGCCGCAGGCGAAGAGGACACGATTGTCCTCGCGCTGCTGCGTCACCCGGACCCGACGCGCTGGAGCTCCGTTGTCCTTGACGATGCGGGCCGCGTGCAGACGCTGCTCCCTCCGGGCGCCCCCCACAAGGGCGAACGGTACCTCTTCACGGGGTTTCAGCTCCTCGGCTCGAGCGTCCTCGCCTCGCTGTCCGATTCACCCGGGGAGATGGCACCGCTGTGGGAAAAGGCGCGTAGGCAGGGGGCATTGCGCGGTGTGACGGTGGAGGGGAGCTGGAGCGAGGTGGGCACGCCCGGCGCCTACCGCGAACTGGTGACGTCCCTCGTGACCGTTGCTTCCTGGATCCACCCGCAGGCCGCGGTCGCCGACGGTGCCCGTGTCATGCGCAGCGCCGTGGGCGCCGGGTGCCGCGTGGCTGCTGAAGCACACGTCTCTGAAACCATCCTCACCGCTGGAGCCTCGGTCGAGGCTGGGTGCGAGCTCGCCCGCTGCGTGCTTGCCGGGCCCGTCACGCTCACCGGCGCCGACACCGCGTCCGAAGCGCTCATCCTCCCGGGCGGTCGCTTCCCGCTCCGCTAGGAGTCTGGTCTCACGGTCGCACCTCCCGCCATTCCGCCCACCCCCGTTGCCACAGGAGCGTGCGGATGCGGCCAAGGCCACCGTGCACCCGCACCGCGAGTACACGCTCGCGGCCATCGTTGAAGTACACGCTGGACGGCGTCGCGTGACCGAAGCGGGAGAAGCTGATGATCGCTGAGCGGCCCGCTCGCAGGCCTTCCTCTCCCAGCGAGCCGTCCCCAGAGGGGTCGGGCACCCGCCACTCCTTGGGAACCCCGAGACGCGTGCCGGCACTCAGGAACTCCAGCCAGACACGTGGTCCCAGTACCTTGTCCACGTTGCGCAGGAACTCCTGGCGCGAGACGCCGTTGCCGTTTCCGTCGGCCACCATGACGTAGTACGGGCGGCCGCCGACCTCCGCGAACACCAGCCCGACGTTGCGGCAACTCGTGAGCGCCTCCATGCGGGCGCGCAGGGCGTCGGCCGCGACCTGCCGCGCCAACCGTTGCAGGTCCATCTTCCGCCGGGTCTCGGAGAGGTTCGGCAAGGCAATCGCCGCTGCCAGTGCGAGAAGCGCAAGCACGACCAAGGACTCCGCCAAGGAAAACCCGCCGTGTGTGTCCATCGCCGCCTCCGTGAACCCGGGGGCGGCCCACGACCGCCCCCGGCCCGTCCACGCCATCTCTTTTCGTGTTGCCGTTTAGAGTTCGTTCACGTGCCGAGCCTCAGCTCTGGGCCTTGGCTGCCTTGGGCGCACGCGGGACCTTCACCTTGTCCTTCAGGGTGGTCGTCCCGCTGACGCTCACGTAAGGAGCCAGATTGGCGAAGCTCTTCTCGCCGATGCCCTTGACCCGCACGAGCTCTTCGGGAGCCTTGAACGGGCCATTGGCAGTGCGGAAGTCCACGATCCGCTGGGCGAGTGCCGGGCCGACTCGCGGGAGCAGCTGCAGCTCCTGCACGGTGGCCGTGTTGATGTTGACTTGGGGACTGCCGCTCCCCGGAGCCGCGAGTGCGGCCCCGGCAAGGGCGACAGCGAGCACCACGCACATCACGGTACGGCTTGTCATTTGAGCTCTCCTTTCGTTCGGTGGTCACTTCTGACCGCTTTCCGTTTGCCTCTGGTGCCCATGTCCTGCTCCGTGCGCCGTTCTTAAGGTCCGTTGGCCATGGCTCACCTCCCGGCCGCTCGTGAGCGAGCCCCGTGCCAGCCCAGCCGTTCGCTAGTAAGTTATTGATATCAATTGAAATGGATCACTTGCGTGAGGACGCTCTGGCGGCTCCGGGTGGTAAGCTGTCCTGTCAGTTGGAAGCCGAACCGTGCTGGGAACGGCGCGATCGCCTGTATGAAGATCCTGTCACCTGTCAACGAGCCCGTCACGTTCTCGACGGTGGTCTGCCGTCAGGGCGCGGAAGGGGACATCGGGCCGCTGATCGAGTTGGACCGGGTCTGCTTCGGCCGGCGGGCGTGGCCGGTGCGCGCGTGGTGGGAGGTCATCACCTTCCCCGAGTGGACCACCCTGGTGCTGACCGAGCACGGGCAGGTGATCGCTGCGTCCGTTCTCCTCCCCGCCGCCCCGGTCTCCTGGCTCGCCTCGCTCGCCGTCCGCCCGGGCAGCCGTCGCAGAGGGTTGGGACGGGCGTTGCTCCGCAAGGCACTCCTCGGAGCGCGCGACGCCTCCGCGCGCTGGCTCTCCCTCGAGGTTGATCGCGTCAACCGGGTGGCGGTTGACCTGTACCGCAAGGAGGGTTTCGGGACAATTCGGCGTTTCCGCGAGGATGGGAGGCCTCGCCTGGAAATGGTCCACCGCGTGGGGCACGGTCGCCGTTTTCTCACCCGCCCTCACGAAATCGAGCCGCCTGCCCTCTTGCTATGATGGTGCGCGCATGAGCGAGGTCACGCTTGCTGCAAGGCACATCGCGGTCGAGGGCCCGATCGGGGTCGGCAAGACCTCGCTCGTGGAGCTCCTCGCTTCCCGCTTCGAGGGCGTCAAGATCCTCGAGGATGTCGCCAACCCGTTCCTCGAGCCGTTTTATCGGGGAAAGGAAGGCGCCGCTTTTCAGGTCCAGCTCTTCTTCCTCCTCTCCCGACACCAGCAGCACATCGAGCTCACCCAGATGGATCTGTTCACGCGCTTCGTGGTGGCGGACTACACGATGCCCAAGGATCGAATCTTCGCGCGAATGAACCTCGACGAGGAGGAGTTCCGCCTCTACGACCGCCTCTACCATCTCTTGACCGCGCGCCTGCCCAAGCCCGACCTGGTCGTCTATCTGGAGGGGAGCGTAGAGACCTGCCTGCGCCGCATCCGCCTGCGCGGTCGTGAATTCGAGCGCAACATCGACCCTGACTACTTGCGGCGCCTCAAGGAGGCCTACAACGCGTTCTTCTACCGTTATTCCGAGACGCCGCTTCTGGTCGTGAACACCGACGAGATCGACTTCGTCAACAAGACGGAGGACTTCGACAACCTGGTGCAACAGATCGCCCGCGCCCGCCAAGGGACGCAGGTGTACGTGCCGCTCGGATCCGGCTGAGCAAGGACCGAGACGGGCCACGAGGAGACGTAGAGCCCGCCACGCAAGCGGAGAGGGCGCCGATCCTGCCGCAAGGGGGACGGCGACCGCGCTCCGACCGGATCCGTCGGCCCGGAGGGACCGATGGAATCGAGCATAACCGTACCGGAGTTGGTGGCCGCCAAGGGCAACCGGCGCCTCGTCATGGTCACCGCGACCGACGAACCGTCGGGGAGGCTGGCCGACCTCGCCGGGGTCGACATCGTTCTGGTGGGGGACTCGCTGGCCATGGCCTCGCTCGGCAGGCCTGACACGCTCTCGGTGACTCTCGACGAGATGATCCACCATACCCGTGCGGCGGCGGCAGGCGTCAAGCGCGCCCTGCTCGCGGCCGACATGCCCTTTGGGTCCTACCAGACCAGCGTCGCCGACGCGGTCCGCAGTGCGGTTCGCCTGGTCGCGGAAGGGGGGGCGCGGGCCGTGAAGCTCGAGGGCCCACGCCCGGACGAGACTCGAGCTATTGCCGCGGCGGGGATCCCCGTGATCGGCCACCTGGGGCTCACGCCGCAGTCCGTGCACCGGATCGGCGGCTACCGGGTGCAGGGCCGGGACCGCGAACAGGCTCTGGAGCTGCTCGAACACGCCCGCATACTGGAGCAGGCAGGCGCGTTCCTCCTCGTGCTGGAGGCGGTCCCTGCGCCCGTCGGCGCGGCAGTGACGCGCGCGGTTGGAATCCCCACCGTTGGCATCGGTGCCGGGCCGGAGTGCGATGGGCAGGTCCTCGTGTTTGCCGATCTGGTGGGCCTCTCCGAACCGCCGTTGCCGCGGTTTGTCCGCCGCTATGCGGAGGTCGGTACTGTAATTCTCAACGCGCTTGAGGCGTTCACCGAGGATGTGCGCGCCGGACGCTACCCGGCAGAGGCCGAGTGCTACGCAACACCCCCGGGACTCGCCGAGGCCCTGGGAGTCGCCAGGGAAAGGAGTTGAGATGCTGGTCACGACCACCATCGCCGCGGTGCGGGCCCGCCGCGAGGAGTTGGCCCGGACCGGAAGGCGTCTGGCGCTTGTGCCGACCATGGGTGCGCTCCACGAGGGCCACCTGGCCCTGGTGCGGCGCGGCTGGGAACTCGCCGACGAGGTGTGGGCGAGCGTGTTTGTCAACCCTGCCCAGTTCGGGCCGGCCGAGGACTTCGCAAGCTACCCGCGCGATCTCGATGCTGACCGTGCACTGCTCGAAAGGGAAGGCGCGACGCTTCTCTTCGCACCCAGCACCAAGGAGATCTACCCCCGTCCTCCAGCCACCACGCTCGACCTCGCTGACCTGACCGCCGGGCTGTGCGGGCCCCACCGCCCTGGCCACTTTCGGGGGGTCGCCCTGGTCGTCGCCAAACTGCTCAACATCACCCGGCCGCACGTGGCGGTCTTCGGCGCGAAGGACTGGCAGCAGGCGGTGGTGATCCGGCGCCTGGTCGAGGATCTCGACATGCCGGTCAGCGTCGACGTCTGTCCGACAGTCCGCGAGCAGGACGGCCTCGCGCGCTCCTCCCGCAACGCCTACCTGTCGCCCGAAGAGCGCCGCTGCGCGCCCGTGATCGTGCGCGCGCTGGAGGCGGGCGCACGGGCCTTTGCACGCGGCGAGCGGGGCGGCCACGCGCTCGAGGCCATCCTCGCCGGCGAGGTGGGTACCGAGCGAAGCGCGCGTCTCCAGTATGCGGCGGCCGTGGATCCCGAGACGCTTCAGCCAGTGGACGTTGCTGGTCGACGTGTGCTTCTGGCACTCGCTGTCCACGTGGGCTCGACGCGTCTGATCGACAACTTTCTCGTGGAGGAACGATGATGCTGCGACCATTCTTGCGCGCAAAGCTCCACCGCGTCCGCGTGACAGGCTGTGACCCTGATTACGTGGGTTCAGTCAGGATCGATCGTGACCTGCTTGAGGCGTGCGACCTGCTGGGCCTCGAGCAGATCAGCGTCTACAACATCACCCGCGGTACGCGCTTCACCACCTACTGCATCCCGGGTTCACCGGGGGGCGGCGAGGTGGCGGTCAATGGGGCAGCGGCACACCTGGCCGAGGTTGGTGACCTGGTCATCATCGCCGCCTACTGCCAGCTCGACCGCGAGGACATCCCACACCACCGTGCTCGCACCGTGCTGGTGGATGAGAAGAACCGGGTCACCGAGGTCCGGGACCAGACACCCTTTGACCTTCCGGAGTGACAGAGGACAGGAGACAGGGGACAGGGGACAGGGGACATTCAGGACGAAGAGACGAGAGTGCCGACGCGCATTCCGACCGAATGTGCCGGCCGGGTAGGTTCGCTAAGGTGCGTGATGCACGCGCCGTGCGCTTGGCCGAGTCGCTGTTCTTGACCCCTGTGCCCTGCGCCCTGAACCCTGGTGCTACATGTACTTGAGCATCTCCTGGGCAGTCGGCGCCTCTTTGTGGTTGGGCGCGGTTGCAAGGAACTTCTGGAGCAGCTCCTTGGCCTTCGCGGTGTCGCCCAGACGGAAGTACACCATACCGAGCTGGAACAGGGCATCCGCATAGTTCGGGTTGGCCTCGAGAGCCTTCTCGAGCAGCGGCTTCGCCTTGGCGTCGTCACCGCTGTTGAGGTACGTCACTGCGTCGTTGAAGTAGAGCGTCGGGTCGGAGGGGTTGGCGGTCTTGTAGCGCTCCGCGTAACTGGCGTACAGGGCCTTGTCGCCTTTGGCCTGCGCGGCATTCATTCCAAGCGCCAGACACTGCGGGAACTCGGGTTTGAGGGCGAGGCACTTTTCAGCCGCGGCGAGAGCCTCGTCGTTCTTGCCGCCTTTCTGGTCGATGTCGCCGAGCATCAGCCACGCCAGGTACAGGTCCGGCTTGACCGCCACCGCCTCGGCAAACTTGGCCCGCGCCTCCTGGGTCTTGCCCGCCTCCAGAAGCTCTTGGCCCTCACGGATCTCCCGGAGACCGGGCTGCTCGAGGGCCTTCTGCTGGGCTTCCGCCTGGACCGCCTGTGCGCTCTTGAGGACGAAAGCAACCTGAAGCGTCTGCCCCCCGATCAGGGGTTTGTGCATACTTTCGACCGGCTGATAGCCCGAGGCCTCCACGTGAAAGAGGTACTGCTTGGTGGCATCCACGATGAGCGTGGCGAACCCCCCCTTCGCGTCCGCAACCAGCTCCCTGCGAAAGTTCGCGATCTCCGGACAGGTTAGGATGATCTTGGCGCCCTGGATGGGCTTCCCGGTGTCGGCGTCGGTCACCACCCCCTTGATCCGCCCCTGCGCCTGGGCGAGCAGCAGAGTCGGGGTAAGCAGCAGTGCACCGGCGACGATCCGCACGAGTTTCATGATCTAACCCTCCGGGTCAAGGGAGATGCCCCGACCGGCAGAAGTCTACGCCGACCCCCGGCACCGAGGCAACTGCTAATTGAGACAGAGCTCTCGCGAGAAGCGTTTCTGGTCAGTCGAACGAGGGCTCCGACTCCAGCTCCGACTCGGCGTCTGGAACGCCGGTGGCCATCTCCACCACCCAGGCGTGGAAGTTGGGTTCGGCCATGGCCACCGGAAACTCCAGCACCTCAGGGAGCTCGTAGGAGTGCAGCTCGCGGATCGCATCGCTCACGGCGCCGAACAACGCCCGCCGGGTCTTGATGACCAGCAGGTACTCCGAGTCCTCGCACACCTTACCCTTCCAGCGGTAGATGGACCGCAGGCAGGGAACGATGTTGATGCACGTCGCGAGGCGACGCGCCACCAGCTCTTCGGAGATCTCCACCGCCTGCTGCTCGGTCCCAACCGAGGTCATCACGACGCTGATGGGCTCAAGCTCACCCATGGCGCTCACGGTACCCCGCGGCCCCCCCCTCGTCAAGACACAGAAATGGATGTACATTGTCCGCGAACCGCGACCTGGGGGCGTACCGGGTTCGACGGGGGACATGTTGGGCCGCTGGCAGCGTGCCGTGGTCCGCCGCCACGTAAATCAGGCGGAAACACATAGCTGCCAACACTGAGCTAGCACTGGCTGCCTAACCGTAGCCACGTCGTGATCGCCGGCTCCCGCCTGCGAACCTGATCACGGCGCCGCCAAAGCAGGCTGGACTGCCGCCTCGCCCGGCGGCGGCGGTTGAGAGATTTCGGGCTGGTCGCGAGGGACGGGAGCCTACACCCAGCCTCCGCGACGAGATCAAACCGTAGGCTGCGCACGGAGACACCCGCGGCCCAAGTCTTCCGGACGGGGGTTCGATTCCCCCCGCCTCCACCATGTCTATTCCTTGCATGGGGTCTGGCAAAGGTACGGCTCGCTCGCCCGTGGAAGAAGAACCGGGGCGATCGCCCCGGCGGAACAACGAAGCCGCGACCCGGCAAAGGGCTTTCGACGAGCGGAGCTGCCCTACGAACCCCAGACCCTCACACCGACAGACACCCCGACGGTCCTCGGCCGGATCAGGCCCAACCCGAGCGCCCCGTTGGGGAGGCCTCCGGCCGCAGCAACGCCGGCGACGCCCCTCTCGTTCGTCAGGTTCCTTCCGTAGAGCTCAAACGACCATGGCCCGAAGTACGCACCCGCACGAAGATCCACGGTCGTGTAGCTGCCGAGTGTGTGAAGGCTACCGTCCTCCTGCCGAGTGACAAAGTCGAAGGTCCGCTCGCCGACGTACCCGACACCTGCCCCGACAAGGAGCGTCCACTGCCTCCCCGCCTTCCATTCGTAGTCTCCAGAGAGCCCGAAGCCCCACTTCGGCACGAAGGGCAGGGGATCACCGTTCAAGCCGCCGACGATGGGATCGGTGTCTTGGGTGAGCTTGCCGTCGGTATACGCTCCGTTCAAAGACAACGACAAGCCGCCCGTGGGAACGAAACCCAGCGTGAACTCGGCACCCTGGCTCACCGCGGTTCCGCCGTTTCCGTTGATTCCGAAACCGTTCACCACGGCAAGCAGCTGAATGTCCTTCCAGTCGAGGTAATAGGCGCTGAGATCGAGCGAGTACCTGCCGTTCGACCCGCTCGTCTTCCAGCCGGCCTCATAGCTCGTCAGGGAATCCGAGTTGTAGGTCAGGGGCGTCCCCTCCGGGGCCCCCGCCGGCAGGACGTTCGGTCCGCCTGGCCGGAAACCCGTGGCAACGCGCACATACAGGAACGAGTTCTTGGCCAGTTCGAAACGTGGCGAGATCGAATAGGTGAACGGGGTTTCCGAGGACTTTGCCTCCGGGTAAGAGACCTCTCCACCGACCAGCGGCCCGGAACCGGTCTGTGATGCGACCTGCTCGTTCTTGCTGGTGCGTGCACCGAACGACAGGTCAAAGACTGAGCTGATGTGCCAGGTGGCGTTCGCGAACAGGGCGAACTCTTTGTAACTCGAGGGAAGAGCAAGGTCCGCCAGAATCGGAATGTCCGTTGCAACCGTATCCGTGCCGGCCTCGACGGCGAGGATCTTTTGGAGGATCTTGGAATCCTCTTTAGTGAAATACCCGCCGATCAACCATTCGAAGCTCTGGCTGGCGGGCGAGAGGAGACGCAGTTCCTCCGTCCATTTGTCGGTGCTGGTCGTCTGCGGAAGAACCGCACTCAGCGGTCGTGTCACGTCGTTACCGAAGTAGTAGGTCACCACTGACGCGAGAGGCGGGCCGCCCGTCAAACCGCTCGCGATCGCCGCGTCGGCATGTATATCCTGCTCGAACGTGGCGTAGCTGGTCACGGACTCGAGAGAAGCGGCGCCGAAATCCCACTTTAGGGTGGCATTGAACACTCGATACTTCGTGTCGACCGTGTCCGACTGGTATCTCGACTGCACAAAACCGTGGTAGAGGGGTTGAACGGTGGTCGGATCAGCGTCGACAATGTTGGGCGCGTCGCTGTTGATGTCCTGGATCTGGCCCGTCAGGAGCAGCGAGAACTCCTTTGACGGTGCGAACAGGGCGGAGAGGCGCCCCCCAAACGAGTCAAAGGAGTTCAGTTTGTCCTTAACGATCGTGCCGTCGACGATGTTCACCCCCGGGGTTGTCAAGCTTGGGATCGGATTGTTGCCGATTGAATTGATGAAGCCGTCGTCGAACCGATAGAACCCGCTCGCCCGAAGAGCGACCTGATCGCTGAGAGGCACGTTCACCAGCCCCTTCAGAGAGTATCCGAGGCCGCCGTCCTGGACTGTCTCGGTCGAGCCCAGGAACCTCGCCTCGACCGCCGCGGTGGTGGGCGCGTTGGTGATGTACTTGAACACGCCGCCAAGCGAGCTCGCCCCGTACAGGGTGCCCTGCGGCCCCCGCAGCACCTCGATCCTCGCGACGTCGAAGGTGTCGAAGTCACCGGCCACGACCGCGCCGTTGGCGAGGCCGCTGCTCGAGCCGAAGGGCACGTCGTCGAGGTAGACACCAACGGTCGAGGCCACACCACCCGTATTGATCCCTCTCAGGGTGATGCGGGTCTGACCGGGAGTCGATTGCTCAACGCTCAAGCCCGGCACCAGTGACGTGACGTCCAGGAGGTTCTCGACCCGCATCCCTTCCAGTGCGTCGCTGGAAAGGGCCGTGATCGATATCGGGATTGTCTGGATTGGCTCCGTGCGCTTCTCCGACGTGACGAGAACCTCCCCGGTGAACGTCAAGGAAGTGAGAGTGACGTTCAGCGTCAGCGTCTGGCCGGGTTGGAGTTGGATTTTTCGGAACTCGCCGGGTGCGTAGCCTTGAAGCGTCGCGATCAATTCGTAGCTCCCCGGCGGCAGATTCGGGATCCGGTAGAAGCCCTTCTCATCGGTCATCACCGTTTTGACGCCTTGGGCGCCGGTCGCCAAGACCTCGACGCCGACGAGAGGTACGTTGGACGGATCCGCGATCGTGCCCTGGATGGTGGCGGTCGTCTGGGCCCACAGGCCCGGCGCGACGACCGCCATCGCGAGCACGGCAACGACCAGAATTCGCGTTCGCCTTTCGCGGGCTCGCGCACAGAGGATGGTGTCGCCAAAAGGTTCACGCTCGACGTGTTCCATGGGTACGTCCTCCTTCCAAGAGTATGTGCGACATGGACTTGCGCTGCGTGCGTCCGCATCATGCGGATCGATCGGTTCCCCGTCCCAGCGACGGATGGGCCCCACAAGCCGGGCACGCGCGGCTTGAAACAAGGGTTGCATGATCCTGGCGCGGATGTTAGCATCCATTGACGTATCCGTCAAGGGATACAAAGTCCCACGGGGCGTCTGCGCACCCCGGGCCCTGGTGGCCCTGGGATTCGGACAGCTGGGCAACGCGGATTGGGCAATGCCGGGATCGACCGTGACATCTGAGAGGGAACGGGTGCAGCCTCAGGATCAGCCTGAAAGGGTGTACCACGAACTCCGCGAGCTCATCGTGTCGGGACGCCTGGCGCCCGGAACGAGGCTCGTCGAGACGGACGCGGCCCGGCGTCTCGGCGTCAGCAGGACCCCGGTTCGCTCCGCCCTGCACCGCCTCCAGCAGGAGGGTTATGCCGTTCCCCAGAACGAGGGCGACGAGCGCACGCGCCTCGTGGTCGCACCGATCACCGCCGATGACGCGGCCGATCTCTTCAACATCGTCGGCGCGCTCGAGGGCCTGGCGGGTTACTACGCAGCAAACATGAAGCCGGACCGTCGGGGCCCTCTTGCGGAGGGACTGGAAAAGCTCAACGGTGCGCTGCTGGCCGTGTCCCACGCCAGGCCTCCGGATGCCTACAAGGCGTTCCAGCTCGACGCCTCGTTTCACCGCCGATACGTGGCGGAGGCCGCCCCGCCCCGCCTCCTGGCCCTCCACGACGCCATCAAACCTCAGGCGGAACGCTACGCCAGGCTGTACGTCATGGTACTCACCAACGAGCTCGACGTATCGGTGGCCGAGCACGCCGTCATCATGCGCGCCATCCGCGATGGGGACGCGCCTGCAGCTCAGCTGGCTATTCAAACCAACTGGCGCAATGCCGCCAAGCGGATCGGGACAGCGATTACCAAATGGGGCGGGAGCGGTGGTTGGTAAGCAAGAGGGGTTGAGTCCGCTCCGAGTTCAGGCTAGGAGCGTTCGTTCATCGTCCACTCGTGCAAGGAGGGAGCCATGAAGACATCCGCCGCACGCGTTCTTCTCATCGCCACAGCCGTCCTGCTTTTTTCCACCGCCGGCCTTCTCGCAGCTCCGAGCGCGGATTCGCCGACCGGTAAAACCGCCCCGCTAGCGCAGCCCCGCGGTCTCACGGACCGGGCGGACCTCGAGGCGTTCATCGACGGGATGATGGCGGCGCATTTTCCCTCGCGGCACATTCCCGCGGCGACGATCGCGGTGGTCAAGGACGGCGCGCTGTTCTTCGCCAAGGGGTACGGCTTTGCCGACCGCGAGAAGCGGATCCCGATCGATCCGGCGACGACACTGATCCGTCCCGGCTCGATCTCCAAGCTGTTCACATGGACCGCGGTCATGCAGCTTGTCGAACAGGGCAAGCTCGACCTCGACGCCGATGTCAACAGTTATCTGAAGACGTTCAAGATTCCGGCCACCTATCCCCAGCCGATCACGATGAAAAACCTGCTCACCCACACGGCCGGGTTCGAGGAACAGGGGCTCGGTCTGTTTGCGAGAGACCCGGCCCAGTTGAAACCGCTGCGCGAGTCGCTGGCCGTCAAGATGCCCGCGCGGGTCCGCCCGCCGGGCTCGTTGTCCTCGTACTCCAACTACGGCACCGCGCTGGCAGGCCTGATCGTCGAGGAGGTGTCGGGAATCCCGTTCGACGACTACATCGACCAGAACATCCTCAAGCCGCTCGGGATGGACCATTCGACGTTTCGCGAGCCGCTGCCCGCCAACCTCGCTCCCGAGATGGCGGTGGGCTACCAGTGGAAGAAGGGTCGGTTCGAGCCCGGGAAGTTCGAGTTGATCGGCAACTACGGTCCGGCGGGATCGCTGTCGGCACCCGCCACCGACATGGCGAAGTTCATGATCGCCCACCTTCAACTGGGCCGCTTCGGCGAGACGCGCATCCTCAAGGAGGAAACCGCGCGCCGGATGCACTCGCGCCTCTACGGCCTCGACCCGCGGCTTCCCGGCATGGCGTACGGCTTCTACGAGATCGAAGCACACGGGGTGCGGGGAATCGGCCACGGCGGCGACACCAGTTTGTTTCACTCGGAACTGTTGCTGCTGCCTGAGCAGAACGTCGGCCTGTTCGTATCCTACGGGAACAGCGGCCTGCCGGGCTACGATCTCCTGCCCGCGTTTATCGGCCGGTACTTCGCTACCCCCGACCCGGCGCCGCCGGAACTACCTGCCGGCTTCGAGGAGCGGACCAAGCGCGTCGCGGGGGTTTACCGCTTCACCCGCCACAACTACACGTCGATCGAGAAGGCGTTCGCGCTGCCGTCAGTGGTGAGCGTTGCCGCGGGGCCGAAGGGTACCGTCACCACGTCGATTCAGGGGCTCGGGGACCCGTGGCTCTTCCGCGAGGTCACGCCGAACTACTACGAGCAGGTCGACGGCACGATGAAGCTCGTCTTTCGCGCGGCCACCGATGGCTCGATCAGCAACATGTACTTCTCGCTCCTTCCCTTCATGCCGTGCTATCGCGTGGCCTGGTACGCGACGCCCACCGTGAACTACGCCCTGCTGGGGACGATGCTCTTTCTCTGCGTGTCGACGCTCGTCGCCTTCTGCTACCACCGCAAGGGCAGGAGGGAAGACCCGACGCTCGCGCGCTGGTCCGCTCGGCTCGGCGCGATCACCGCGTTGGCGACGCTGGCTTTCGTCGCCGGCCTGGCGGCCCTGGTCTCCGCCGGGGGCGAAGAGTTCCTCTACGGCGTCCCGAAGGGCCTCGGCACGTTGCTGGTGCTTCCGGTTTTGATCACAATCATGACCGCTGCCCTGCTCGTGCTCGTGGTACCCGCCTGGAAGAACCGCTGGTGGACGCCGTTCCGGCGCGTCCACGCTTCGCTGTTCGCGCTGGCAGCGCTGGCCATGGTCTGGTTCTACGTGTGCTGGAACATCCTCGGCTGGCAGTACTGACGCAGCGGCGGCTCGGTCCCGGCGCCGTCCGGGGCGGTCGCGAGGGAGCAGGAGTGACGTTCGAGGATTCACACCGTAGGCAGTCCGACCGCCCACCGGCCGCTCAGGCCGGCGGCGACGAAAGGAGGTCGTAATGAAAATCACGAGAAAGGGCTTTCTGAGTGCTGTGGCTGGTGGCGGCGTGGTCGGCGGATTTGGCTCCCTCATGCCGGTCTCGCTTTTCGCGGCAGCACAGGCCGAGAACAAACGGCGGCCTACCATCACCAGCGTCGACGCGGCGCCGTTCAGCGTGCCGCTGAAAGGGGTGGCGAAGATTTCGATTGGCGTCCCGATCAACGCGGACAACATCCTGGTCCGCCTGCGCACCTCCGACGGCACGGTCGGCTACGGCGAGGCGTCGGCGTACTCGCCGGTGATGAGCGAGACACAGGCCTCCGACCTCGCCCTCGCGCGGCCGCTCGGCTCGCTGCTGCTCGGTCGGGACCCGTTCGAACTGCCGCAACTCCTCGACGCGATGATCGTAACCTCGCCGCGCTCCGGCGGGATCATCGCGGCGTTCGAGATCGCGCTGTGGGACCTGTGCGGCAGGATCGCGGGTCAACCCGTTTACCGGCTGCTCGGTGCGGCGCGAGACTCCTTCGAGACGGACTGCACGGTGTTCATCGATTCGCCTGAAGCGATGGCTCGCCTCGCCGTCGATTTCGTACGGGAGGGGTTCCCGGCAATCAAGATCAAACTCGGCGAGGCGCCGGCACTCGACATCGAGCGCGTCCGCGCCATTCGCGAGGCGGTCGGTCCGAAGGTACACCTCCGGTGCGATGCCAACCAGGGCTGGAGCGTGTCGGACGCCCTCGTCGCGCTGCGTGGCATCGCCCCCTACGGCCTCGAGTTCTGCGAGCAGCCTGTCAAGGACTGGGACTGGAACGGCCTCCGTCATGTGCGAGCCGGCTCACCGGTCCCGATCATGGCCGACGAGTCGGTGCACTCGGCGCACGACGCGATCGAGGGTCTGCGCCAGGATGCCTTCGACATGATCAACATCAAGCTGATGAAGGCCGGCGGCGTGCTGCCCTCGGTCCGCCTGGCGCACGTCGCCGCCGCCGCCAACGTGCCCTGCATGGTCGGGTGTATGGCAGAGACACGCCTGGCGCTCACCGCCGCGGCGCACGTCGTCATGTCGCAGGAGATCATCCGCTTTGCCGATCTCGATGCCTACCACGAGATGGCGGTCGATTTCTGCTCCGGCGGCATGAAGATCGAGCGCGGGGTCATCACGCTTCCCGACACCCCCGGTCTCGGGATCGAGATGGATCCCGCGATCGTGAAGAAGCTGCAGGCGGTGGCGTAGGCGGCGATCAGGGCGGCGGTCAACCGATCAGGAGCACACCGACGAGGGGCTTGATCGCGCGAGCCCTCCGACGAATCCGCGGACCGACACCCGAACATCTCGAAAGGCGCGAGGAGACATCTGATGAAGAAGATCGGAAGTCGTACATTCTGGGCGGCCGTGGGTCTCGCGATCCTCGTCGCCCTTCCGGCCCACGCGCAGGTCCATCAGGATCCCCTCGCCGGACTTGATTCGTACATCAAAGACACCATGGGCCGATGGGATGTCCCGGGCGCTGCGGTCGCCATCGTCAAGGACCATCGGGTCGTCTTCGCAAAAGGTTTTGGTGTTCGAAGCCTGCAAGAAGGTGGGAAGGTCGACGCCGATACTCTGTTCGCCATCGGCTCGAACACGAAGGCGTTCACGGCCACCGCGATCGGTCAGCTGGTGCAACAGGGGAAGATCTCGTGGGACGATCCGGTACTCCGGTGGATCCCGGAATTCCAGATGTACGATCCGCTGGTCACCCGCGAGATCACGATCCGTGACCTGTTGTGCCACCGGAGCGGCCTCGGAACCTTCACTGGAGACCTGACAACCTTCGGCTCGATCTATGACCGTAACGCGAATATCAATCACATTCGCTTTATCAAGCCGACCTTCGACTTCCGGGCCGGTTTCGGGTACTCGAACCTCATGTTCCTGGTGGCTGGCGAGATCATCCCCCGGGTCACTAGCACGAGTTGGGACGATTTCATTCAGCAGCAGTTCTTCACGCCGCTCGGGATGAAACGGAGCAGCACCAGCTTCCGGGAGCTCGAGAAGGCGGCGAATGTCGCGACCCCCCACGGCCTCGACCAGGGAAAGGTCGTGCCCATCCCCCATGACAATGTGGACAACATCGCTCCTGCTGGTGCCATCAACTCCTCCGCCAACGACATGGCTCAGTGGCTGCTCCTCCAGACCGGCGACGGGAAGCACGACGGCCATCAAGTCGTGGCCCCCGTGGTGATTGCGGAAACCCGTAAACCACAAAACCTCCAGCCGATAAGCGACAGAAGAAAGGCCCTCAACCCCTGGACCCATTTTGCCGCCTACGGCCTCGGCTGGGGACTTTCCGATTACCAGGGTCGCTTGGTCGTTTCCCACACTGGTGGGCTCAACGGAATGATCTCGATGGTGGCGATGCTGCCTGAGGAGAATCTCGGCGTTGTAGTCCTGACCAACTTTGACACCCACCCCCTCACGGCCAGCGTTGTCTACCATGTCTTCGACGCCTACCTCGGTGTCGATTCCCGCGACTGGGACAAGCGCTACTCCGAGGTCATCCAGGAATTCCTGGACGCGCGGAAGCTCGCAAAGGCGAAGCGAACCGAGACACGAATCCAGAACACCAGCCTCTCCCTTCCCGTCGAGAGCTATGTCGGCCGCTATACCAGCGCGGTCTACGGTGCCGCGGAGATCACCCTCGAAAATGGTGTGCTCGTGCTTCACCCCAAGGCCCATCCCCAGATCACTGGGCGCCTCGAACACTGGCAGCTCGATACCTTTCTTTGCACGTGGACAGATCGGGTCTGGGACCAAGGTCTCGTCTATTTCGACCTTAACGACGAAGGGAAGGTGTCACAGTTCAGGGTCACCGTCCGCCCGGACTGGCTCGACACGCTGGAGTACGTCTTCGTCAAGGAGTGACGAGGCGAAGACCGTGCAAGAAACTGCAGGCGGTGGCATAGATGGCGATGAAGGCGGCGGTAAAACGTTCAGGGGCACGCTAGCGAGTGCCTTCGCCGCGCGAACGCTCGGATTGAGGGGGTTGGAATGAACGAAGGCATGCGGACGTGTTTGGTCGGGGTATGGCTCATCGCCGCCCTGGCCGTGATTGCACCTGCGGAGGAGAAGGCGCCGGAACCCGTCGTTGCGCTCGTCGGGGCGACGCTCATCGACGGGACCGGGGCGCCGCCGCTCGCCAACACAACGGTGCTCATCCAGGGGGAACGGATCAAGGCCGTCGGGTTGGCGACGGCGATTGTGGTCCCGCCCGGCGCGCGGACGATCGATGTCACCGGCAAGTGGATCCTCCCCGGCTTCATCGACTGCCACATCCACACCGGGGCTCCGCACGACGAACTCGAGGAGCTCACCGACACGGACAGCCTGGCGACGCTGCGGAGCGTTCACGCCCTGGACATGTACCTGCGGAGCGGTGTGACCGCAGTGCGCGACGTTGGGTCGCCGATCGAACCGATGCAGGCGGTTCTCGCGGCGCAGAAGGCCGGCACCCTCGACACGATCCGCTTGTTCGCCTGCGGCAACCTGATCACCGTGACTGGCGGACACGGTGACGGGGACCGCGGGGTATTGGCCGTAGACGGGCCGTGGGCCTGGCGAAAAGCCGTTCGGGAGATGCAGAAGGCCGGTTTCCGCCAGATCAAGATCTCGCCGACGTTCACTCTCGAGGAGGCAACAGCCGCCGTCGACGAGGCAAGGACACTCGGCCTCCGCATCACCGCCCATGGCGGCGGTCTTTCAGACACCACGCCGCCGACCATGACCCGCGTCGCCGTTCAGGCCGGCGTCCAGTGCATCGAGCACCTCAACGAAATGGGGGATGACGTCCTCGACCTGATGGCCCAGAAAGGTGTTTACAACGTGCCGACACTGGCGGTCTACCGGGAGCTCTACAGGACCAACAAGGTCCCGCCGGTTCTCGTGGAGAAGCGGCACTGGAAACTGTCGATGCACGAGACGCTGTTCAGGAAGGCCCGAGAGCGTGGGATCGTGATGGGCATCGGCACCGACGGCACTGGTGAGATGACGAAGCTCTATCCGGGCCTCTACTTCACCGAGATGAAGTACTTCGTCGAGTTGGGGACGAGCCCGATGGAAGCGATTGTGGCGGCAACCAGGAACGGCGCGATGATCCTGGGCAAGGCCGATGAGGTGGGAACCCTCGAACCGGGCAAGTTGGCCGACCTTCAGGTGGTGGCCGGCGACCCGATCGAGGGGTTCGACGTCCTGGGCAAGCCCGAGCTCGTCATCGTCGGTGGCAAGGTCCACCGGTTCTAACTGGCAAAGAGAACACCAGGGACCAGGCGCTGCTGCAGCAACGAAGGGTGTTCACGCCGAAGGCGGTGCCCCGCGAACCGGCCTGACCCGTGGCCTGTGAACTCTTTACTGCCGCCTTCCTTAGCTCTTCGCGGCGCGCTCGTGGCCGGGCGGGAGGTGCTCGACCTTGCTCTCGTCGGGGGGGCCCGTCCTGCCTCCGGCAAGACTCCTGCCCCCGCACCCCCACCGCTGGCTGGAAGTGAATTCCAGCTCGCGGCCTCAGGGGCTGCGCTGGTCTGCCTTACTCCTTCGGGAAGTGCTCCACCTGCACGGAGAGGTGGCCGGCGATCTGGTCCGCCTCCCGCGTCAAGGCACGGCCAATCACCACCCGCTGGATCTGGTTTGTGCCTTCGTAAATCTGGGTGATCTTGGCATCACGCATGTACTTCTCGATCGGGTAGTCCTGGCAGTACCCGTAGCCGCCGAACAGTTGCACGGCGTCGGTCGTCACGCGCATCGCCGTGTCGGTGGCGAACACCTTGCTCATCGCGGCGAGCTTCGACACTCCAGAGAACCCGGCATCGATGGCTCGAGCCGCCGTGTAGACGAGTTGGCGCGCCGCCTCGACCTGGATGGCCATGTCCGACAGCATGAACTGGATCGCCTGGAACGACATCACGCTCTGGCCGAACTGCTGCCGCTCCGAGGTGTAGCGAATCGCCCACTCGAGCGCCCCCTGGGCAAGCCCGACGGCCTGTGCCGCCACGCCAGGGCGGGCCCGGTCCAGCGTCATCATCGCGTTGGCGAAGCCCGCGCCTTCCTTCTCCCCCAACAGTGCACCGGACGGTACCAGACAGTTGCGGAAGTGGAGCTCGTGAACCGGCACGCAGCGGATCCCCATGAGCTGCTCACGCTTGCCTATCTCAAAGCCCGGGGTGCCCTTCTCGACGATGAACGCCGACGCCCCGCGGGTTCCGCGTTCCGGGTTGGTGGAGGCGTACACCGTGTAGATACTGGCGGCGTTCGCGTTGGTGGTCCACTTCTTCTCACCGCTGATGACCCAGCCGCCGCCGTTGCGCACCGCCCGCGCGCGCAGCGAGCCGGCGTCGGAGCCGGAGGCCTTCTCGGAGAGTCCAAAGGCGATGAGCTTGTCGCCAGTAGCCACCG
>DATKMD010000158.1:0-5730 GCA_035542075.1 Thermoanaerobaculaceae bacterium | reverse complement strand
GGTGCATCTTTCCTACCTCGGCCATCCGGTGCTTGGCGACGCGGTTTACGGCGAGCCCGCGACCGATCCCGTGTCACCCGGAAGACTGGCGTTGCACGCGGCGGTGCTGGGGTTCGTTCACCCCATGACCGGGGAGCAGCTGCTATTCAGAAGGGAGCCACCACACGATTTCAACCACGCGCTCGCGCTGCTGCGCCGCCGGTCCCTCGCGCATGAAGCCCCTGCCGCGCGGGCACCCTCGCGTCCGGATCGACGACGAAGCGCAACGGCCAGCCCGCCGCCTCGCCCGCGTACGCCACGCCGACGCGTGGAAGGCGGCGCACCCACGCCTGCGGGCAAGAGACCCCGTCGGAGGCCAGCCAGATCGCACCGCCGCACGTGAGATCCGCGCCGTTGTCCTTCCGATCGATCCCCAGCCCCTGACACAGCCTGGCCGGCCCTGAAAGCAGCAGTCTTCCGGCCCGACGGTTTCTCCGCGCGACGATCAGCGGTTCGCCGAACACCGGCAAAGCCCCCCGCAGGAGCACGGCCTCCGGCCTCCCGACGCGACGCGTGACGACGTTGCAGCAGTAGTGCATTCCGTAGGTGAAATAGACGTAAAGCCGTCCGCCAGCCCCCCACATCACCTCGTTGCGCGGAGTGCGCCGACCACCGAAGGTGTGTGCCGCCGGGTCGTGTACCCCCAGGTAGGCCTCGACTTCGACGAGACGTGCCGCGACGGTCCCCTCAGGCAGCCGCCTCACGATGATCTTGCCGAGAAGGTCTCGGGCCACGGTGCGTGTGGGGCGCTGGTAGAATCGCTCATCGAGCGGCGCGAGCGTCTCAAGCGTCCGGCGGGAGAGGGGTTTCTCCATGAATTCTCGCACCGTCTGTGTCACCGGAGGCGCTGGCTTCATCGGCTCTCACGTGGCCGACGCGCTCCTCGCCCGCGGCCATCGTGTCCTGATTGTTGACGACCTCTCGTCCGGGCGCAAGGAGAACCTGCCTGCGGGGGCCGAGTTCCACCAACTCGACATCCGCTCGCCTGAAGCGGCCGCCCTGATGCGCCAAGCCGGCGTCGAGGTCCTGCTTCACCACGCAGCCCAGATGGATGTGCGGCGGTCGGTCGCCGACCCGGTCAACGACGCCAGCATCAACGTCGTCGGCACGCTCAACCTGCTGGAGGCCGGCCGCGGTGCTTCCCTGAAGCAGGTGGTCTTCGCCTCGACCGGCGGCGCCATGTACGGCGAGCAGACCGCCTTCCCCGCCGGGGAGGATCACCCCGCCCGCCCGCTCTCCCCGTACGGGGTGGCCAAGCTGGCGGTGGAACGCTACCTGTACTTCTACCACCGGGAGTACGGCCTCGACGCAATCGCCCTCCGCTACGCCAACGTGTACGGCCCGCGCCAGAACCCGCACGGCGAGGCCGGCGTCGTCGCGATCTTCCTCGACCGCCTGCTGGCGGGCCGCAACGCGGTGATCAACGGCGACGGCCTGCAGACGAGGGACTACGTGTACGTCTCCGACGTCGTGGCCGCCAACCTTGCGGCCCTCGGGAGGCCCGGTTTCGGAATCTTCAACGTCGGTACGGCCCGCGAGACGAGCGTGGTCGAGCTTTACGACCTCCTCGCCTCGGCCGTTGGCGTGGTCAACCGTCCGACCCACGGACCGGCGAAGCCGGGTGAACAACGGCGGTCGTCCATAAGCTCGGCGCTGCTGGAACGCGAGCTCGGCGTGCGCGTGGGTACTGCCCTCGAGGATGGCCTCAAGAGGACTGCGGCGTGGTTTGCAGCCCGCGCGACGAAATAGAATCTGCGACCCGCTCGATCCGTCTGGAGGACGGCCCCCTACCGCCCGCGCATGCGGTCCATCTTGCGGCGTGCGCGCTTCTCCGGTCGACCGCTCCCACGTGGCGGCGCGGGCGGCGGGCCGAAACGCTCCATCCTCCGCATCTCGACCTCCTCCGCGCTTGGCGGCGGCGTGACGTCGTCGTAAAGCTCGCGCGCCCGCGCCCTGGGCACGTGGCTTTCCAGCACCTCCCGGATCACGACCTCGCGCCGGAACCCGGGCGTGACCGAGAGGTAGATGTGGTCCCCCGGCCGGACCATCCGGTGAGCCTTCGCGCGCGTCCCTCCGACCTCCACCTTGCCGCCGTCGCAGAGCTCCTTCGCCTGCGAGCGGGTCTTCGCAAGGCAGGCGACGTCGAGCCACACGTCGAGGCGAACCTCATCCACCACGCAACGATTGTAGCCGCCCTGCCAGTGTGACCAGAATGCGACGATGGTGATCCTGATCGGGGCCGTGACGCTGCTGGCCGTTCTGGCTTCAACCCTCGCCGGCGGCGCGGTGCCCCTCCGCTTCGAAAGCCACGCCCGGATCTTCCTGTCCTTCTCCGCCGGGACGCTCGTCGGCCTGGCCCTGCTCGAGCTGATCCCGGCCGCGCTCGAGGAGAGCCCCGGGGCAGCACAGGGCAAGCTACTGGTAGTGCTGTGCGCCTTTCTGGTCACCATGCTCCTCGACAAGCTGCACGTCCTGCACCCGCACCCCCACCGCATGGACGCCGATTGCCCGCCCGAGGAGCACGTCCACCGCCCCCTTGCCATGCACGGCGCGGTGGGCTTGCTCGTGCACTCGGCGGTCGACGGGCTTGCCCTGGCGACAGCGTTGAGGGAGGCACCCCACACGGCGGTCGCGGTCGCTCTGGCGCTGGGAGCGCACAAGTTCGCCGACGGACTCACCACGGTGTCGCTGGTGCTCAGTCACCACCACCGGCGCGCGCAGGCGGTCCGCCTGCTGGCCGGCAACGCGGGCATGCTCCTCGTCGGCTTCGTCCTGGGGATCGGGCTAGCGCTGGAGAGGGCGCAGCTCGCGGGACTGCTGCTGATAATGGCCGGGTTCTTCCTGTACCTGGGGGCAAGCGACCTCATCCCCTCGGTGACGGTCCCCGTGTGCCGCAAGCGCGATGTCTTCGCGACTGCCTGCGGCATGGCGGCCATCGCCCTGGTCGCCATGCTCGCGGACTGATCCGAGCCGAAACGAAGAGGGCCGGCGTCAGCGGCCGGCCCCCAGACAGAACTCCAGTTCGCGAACTCAGTCCTTGCTCCCTTCGCCGGCGGCGTACTGCACCATGACCTGCGTCGTGTCCGCGAGACGGGTGACGACGACGTTGATCGTGCGGTCGCCGCTGCCCCTCGCGTTGATCGTGCCGAGACCGCTCATCTCTCCCGTCTTCGTCCGCTCGACGTTGAAGCCGGCCTTCTTCAGCTCCTTCTCGAAGTGGGCGAGCACAGCCTCCACGGAGTCGCTGGTGTGGAACGAGGACGTCCCCGTGAAGCCCTCATCGGTCTTCTCCCTGCTCGAGGCCACCGCGCTCGCGCCCGGGTAGGAGGGTACCCATGACGGTGGCGCCTCGGCAGGTGCGTTGCCGAAGGCCATCGTCCCCTTGTCGGTCTTGATCTTGAACCCCTCCTTGCCGGACCCGGCGCTGCCCTCGAAGGTGACCTCCTCCCCCTTCTTGTTCTTGAACTTGAGGCGGCCGTTCTTGATGTCCTCGGCGTTCATGGTGATCTCTTCGCCGGTCTTCTTGTCGCGCACCGTGATCGTTCCCTTGTCGTCGTCCTCGGAGACGATCTCCAGGTCGGGGTTGACGGAGACCATGATCTTGGCCGCCGCCATCGCCGGGTTCTTCTTCGCAATCTCCGCGTACCCCTTGACCTTGTGGGCAACGAAGTAGCCCCCCGCCAGCAGGACGAGCATCGCGATCACGATCAGCCCGCCGCACCCGGCGAGGATCCAGACCAGCGGGCTGGTCCCCTTCTTCGGCGCCGGTGCTCCGGGCGCGGGTTGCGCGGGCGGAGGCGCCATCGGTGGTGTGCTCGAAGCCATGTTCATTCCCTCCCTGTCGTCCTTGCGACATCCAACTGCCGCTCTTGACAGCTCTTGTTCGCTCACTATAGCGCAGGCGGGTGGTCAGAGTATTCCCCGGTTGCAACCTGGGGTCGGCCCCGTGAGAATAGCGGTTGCGTGGTCTGGGGGAGGACACGATGAGTGAGAAGGTCTACAAGAAGATCGAATTGGTGGGCTGCTCCGCCGAGAGCATCGAGAAGGCCGTGGCGGTCGCAGTCGCCAAGGCCTCGGAGTCCCTCCGCGGCCTCTCGTGGTTCGAGCTCAAGGAGGTCCGCGGCTCGATCCGGGACGGCAAGCCTTCCGAGTGGCAGGTCACGGTTCTCGCGGGCTTCAAGCTGGACTGAGAAGACAGGGGTCAGGGGTCAGAGGTCAGCTAAGAGCAGGTTCTGCAGTCTCGTCGGAATCTCGCCCATCATTCCCTGTCCCCTGTCCCCTGATCCCTGTTCCCTGTCCCTCAGAGCCAGCCGCGGCGCCTGAACATCCAGACCATGCCTCCGGCGACCAGGAGCATCACCACCCACACGAGTGGGTAGCCCCACACCCAGGCCAGCTCGGGCATGTGCTGGAAGTTCATGCCGTAGATCCCGACGATGAACGTCAGGGGCATGAAGATCGTGGCGATCACCGTGAGCACCTTCATGACCTCGTTCATCCGGTTGGAGACGCTCGAGAGGTAGAGGTCGGCCAGTTCCTGCGTCATCTCGCGGAACGTCTCCACGATGTCGATGACCTGTACGGTGTGGTCGTAGACGTCCCGCAGCCAGACCTTGGTGCCCTCGCGAAGCAACTCCGAATCGGTGCGGACGAGTGCGCCCACCGCCTCGCGCAGCGGCCACGTCGCCTTGCGAATCCGCAGCAGGTCCCGCTTGATCCGGTGGAGCTCCTCGAAGCTCCTGCGGTCGGGCTTGTCGAGCAGCACGTCCTCCACCACGTCGATCTGCTCGCCGATCTGCTCCAGCGTCGGGAAGTAGTAGTCCACGGCGGCGTCAACCAGCGCGTAGGCCAGGTAGTCCACGGCCAGCTGGCGCATCCTCCCCCCCTGGGCCCGCAGCCGCTCCACCACGAGCTTGAAAAGATCGCTCTCGTGCTCCTCTACCGTGATCAGCAGGTTCTCGAACAGGAGCAGGCTCACCTGCTGCTCGCCGAGTGCGCCGTTGGTTCCGAAACGAAGGACGTCGACGACGATGAACAGGTAGCGGTCGAACTGCTCGACCTTGGGGCGCTGTCCCACGTTTGCCACGTCCTCGATCACCAGGGGATGCACACCAAACCGGGACACCAGCTCCCCGAGGACCGACGTCTCGTGACCGACGATCCTCAGCCAGGCCTGTTCTCCCGCCGGGATCAAAGCGGTCACCTGCGAGAGCGCCGCGACCGGGGGTTCGCTGAGCCTCTCCGGGCTGTACGTGAAGAGCGACAGCCGGGAAGGGCCGGCGGCACCCTCCACGGGCGGGGTGAGGGTGCCGGGTGTCGTCCCGGGGGGGTGAAAGCGCTTGATTACGCGTCGCCGCATCATTGCCTCCAGCCCTTTGAAGCCACGGATCCAGCCACCATGATACGGCCACGCCATCCGCCCCAGGGACAACGGGTGACGAACCCACTCAACGCTCGGAGAGCCTCCTGACCCCTTCAAGGAGGCGCTCGACCTCCTCTCGGGTGTTGTACATCGAGATCCCGGTCCGCAGCACGCCCCCCCGCTCGGCGAGGCCCAGCACCTCGATCGCGCGTGCCGCGTAGAAGTCGCCGTCCCACACCAGGATCCCCTGCTCGCCCAGGGCCCGCGCGACCTCCGCAGCCCGTGCGCCGGCGACGGTGATCGAGACCGTTGGCGCCCGGCGGGGCGAG
>DATKMD010000157.1:0-9814 GCA_035542075.1 Thermoanaerobaculaceae bacterium | reverse complement strand
AGCGACGCCGGCGACCGGACCGTACGACCCGTCCCTGGACGGCTGGAAGCAGCTGCAGGCGGCCGGGAGGAAGGCTGCCGCCGACAACAGGCGCCTACTGGTCATCGTCGGCGGCAACTGGTGCAAGTGGTGCCGGGCGCTCGACACGCTGATGATGGAGGACGCTGGCCTGCGGCGCGAGCTCGAGAGCTACGAGGTCGTGCACCTGAACTACTCGAAGGAGAACAGGAACCCGGAGGCGATGACCCACCTCGGGAACCCGGAGAAGCTCGGTTTCCCGTCGCTGCTCGTGCTCTCATCGCGGCTTCAGGTGCTGCACACGCAGTCGAGCGACATCTTTGAAACCGGAGACCCCAACAAACCGGGGCACGATCCCACCAAGCTGCTGGCCTTCCTGCGAACCTGGGCCGCACCAGGCTAGGCGGAGGGGAAGGAAGCCCGGCCGCGTCCGAGCGGTGGGCGCGGCCAGGCCGGCATCACTGGGCTGCCGGGATGTAGCCGAGGTCCGGCCGGTAGCGGAGGATCTCTGTGTAGACATGATCCGTGTTGGCGAGGACTTGCTTCATCAGTGCGACAGCCTTCGGCGCGCCGTACGCCTCCGTGAGCACGGCCTCGAGTCCCTTCTCGGGCGGCTCGAAGTCGGCAAAGCTGTTGCGGGCGGTGACAAGCACGTAGTCTGGGCCCTTGCCGCCGCTGACCAGGCGGTACCAGTTCGAGTGGACGGGGTAGTTGGCCTTGTCGAGTGCGGCCTTGATCTCCTTGAGCGCGTCGTTGAATTCCGCCAGCCCGGCTGGCTTGACGAAGTAGTGGGTGAGCTGGGACATCGGCGGCGGCTCCTTGCTGCCGGTCGGCCGGCTCGCCTCCGGAATCAAGGCATAGTATGCGAACGAGGCCGAGGAGACCGAAGGTAGGACGTTCGCGAAGAAGTCGGTGTCGTCAGCCTTGTCGAAGTCGGCACGGGCGTCGAGGTCCTTCCAGTGGTGGCCGAGGCTGCCGATCATGAAGTTCCCGACGCGGTCACCGTTGATCACCTCCCAGACAAACCAGGAGTAGTCGTCCTTCTGGCTCCGGTGCCACTGGTAGTGAGTCTTGAGCGCCTGCTCGAGCTTCTGGTAATCGCCGTCCTTGGCCGTGAGGGTGCCCACCATGGCCACGGTTCCCGGCTTTTCCTGGGCGACGGCGGAGAAGGCCGACAGAAGAGCTGCAGTGACAGCGAGAAGAAAGAGACGCTTGCGCATTGGATCCCCCTTTGCCGAGGGAGAACCTGCGCGGCGAAGCGCCTATTCCGCCCCTCCGCCCGACCTTGGCGCGGCGGGCGAGTCAGGGTGCGCGCAAGATGATTCTGACGATCTCGCTGGGGAGCCACAAGCGCATGCGTGGTCCCCAGGTGCCTGTGCCGCGGCAAACAATCACCTGCATTCCACCGACCTCGTAGCGGCCGCCCAGCAAGGGGTAGAAGAACCTCACGAGGTAGCCGAATGGCCAGATCTGGCCGTCGTGGGTGTGGCCCGAGAGCATGAGGCCGGCGCCGGACGCAGCCGCAACGTCGGCCCGCAACGGCGAGTGCGAGAGGTAGATGGTGGCGCCTGGCGGCCGTCCGGAGAGCGCCTTCTCGATCGGATGGTCCAGCAACCCGAACTGACGGCGCGCCGTCAGGTCGTCCACGCCGGCCATCACCAGGCCCGGGGTGGCCTCGGCCCAACGGTCCCGCAAGACCGTGAAGCCAGCCTCCTCGAAGAGCCGCACGCTGCGGTCGATCCCTGCATACCACTCGTGGTTTCCCGTGACCGCCCATACGCCGAGTGGGGCCTGCAGTCGCTTCAGGACCGGCAGCAGGGGCTCGACCTCGTGGACGTTGCCGTCCACCAGGTCGCCGTCCACGACCACGATGTCGGGCTTCATCGCCTCGACGCGCTCGACCAGCCGCGCCATCCATCGCTCGCCGATGAGCGTTCCCAGGTGGATGTCCGAAATCTCGACCAGAACGGTCTTGTCGCGTTCGGCGGGCAGCCCGGCAAGGCGGACCTCGTAGTCGCGAACGACCGGATCGCGCACGCCCTGGGCCAGGGCGATGGCCGAGAGGACTGCCGCAACCACCAGCGCCCAGCCCCGCATCACGAGCGCGAATTTTGTGAACAGAAACCCGCCGGCGGTGACTACGTCCACGATCACCAGCGCGGCGAAGAGCAGGAAGAGCGTGCCCATCCAGGCCGTGCCCAGGTACTCGAGAGGTCGAGCCACCGCGCCCAGATGTTGGCTGTAGAGGAGACGTGAGAGGGGGAAGCTCAGCCAGAGGAACGCCGCGACGGCCACGAGCCACTGGTGCGCGTGCGGCGTGTCCAGGCGGGGCACGGCGCCCAGGCGCCACAGAACGTAGATGTGCAGCAGGGTCCAGACGCTGAGAGCAACGACCAGGAACACGAGAAACCTCCCGACACCCGCATCACTCATGCGCCAATGCTACGCGATCGGCCGCCCGGCCGGCATGATGGGGCGGCGCGCTCGTTTCCGTGTACGATACCGGACGGCCCGCGCCCGCGGGCGGGAGGACGACATGCTACGGCTGCTTTCGCTGACTCTCCTCTTAGGGCTGCTTGCGGGGACCACGCAAGCGGCCGAGACGCACCCCTTCTCGGTTCACGACATGCTGGCGATGGACCGGATCTCCGACCCGCGGGTCTCCCCCGACGGGAGGGTCGTCGCGTTCGTGGTGAGCGTGACCGATCTCGAGAAGAACAAGCGGCGCAGCGACCTGTACCTGGCTGCTGTAGATGGCTCCTGGGTGCGCCGCCTGACGACCCACGAGGCCGGGGACACCCAGCCGCGCTGGAGCCGCGACGGAAAGAGCATCTACTTCGTGTCCACGCGGTCCGGCTCGTCCCAGGTCTGGCGCATCTCGGTGGATGGAGGGGAGGCGGAACAGGTCACAAGCCTCCCGCTCGACGTGGACGCCCTGGAGGTCGCACCCACTGGGGGCTTCCTGGTGTTCTCGATGGCGGTCTATCCGGGCAAGACCCCCGAGCAGACCAAGGAGTCCCTCGACGAGAAGGAGAAGAGCAAGGCCTCGGGGATGGTCTTCGACCGGCTGTTCGTGCGCCACTGGGACGCGTGGGAGGACGGCACCCGCAACCACCTCTTCGTCTACCCGCTACCCTCCGGCCCGGCGCGCGACCTGATGCCGGCCATGGACACCGACTGCCCGAGCAAGCCGTTCGGCGGCAGCGCCGACTACACGATCTCTCCTGACGGCACGACGATCGTGTTCTCGGCCAAGGACGTCGGGCGCGAGGAAGCCTGGTCCACGAACTTCGATCTGTTCGAGGCCGCGGTGGACGGCTCCAAGGGTCCCCGCCGGCTCACGACCAACCCGGCAGCCGACGGTACGCCTTCATTTGCCCCGGATGGCAAGACACTTGCCTACCTCGCCATGAGCCGGCCCGGCTACGAGGCGGATCGCAACGACATCGTGCTGCGTGAGTGGGTGACGGGGGCGGAGCGCAAGGTCACGCTTCGCGCCGACGACTCCGCCTATGGAGACCGCTCGCCGGGTTCGCTGGTGTGGACCCCGGACGGGAAGGAACTGCTGTGTACGGCGGAGCACGTGGGGCAGAGCGCGGTTTTCGCGGTGGATGTGGCCTCGGGCAACGCCCGCATCCTGGTCGGCGAGGGGACGTGCAGCGATCCGCAGCCATGCGCTGGTGGCAGGATCCTCTACGGGATGAACTCTCTGCAGGGTCCGACCGAGCTGTACACGGTCTCCCTCGAAGGACGTGATGCGAGGCGCGTGACGCACGTCAACGACACGCGGGTGGCCGCGGCCCGCTTCGGCAAACCGGAGCGGTTCTCCTTCAAGGGCGCCAAGACCGACACGGTGTGGGGCTACGTCGTTTACCCGGCAGATTTCGATCCGGCGAAGAAGTACCCGGTGGCGTTCCTGATCCACGGCGGTCCGCAGGGCAGCTTCGGCAACGATTTCCACTACCGCTGGAATCCCCAGGCATACACAGGGGCGGGCTATGCGGTCGTGATGGTGGACTTCCACGGCTCCACTGGGTACGGGCAGGCGTTCACCGACGCCATCAACGACGACTGGGGCGGCGCGCCTTACGAGGACCTCATGAAAGGTCTGGACTACGCGCTCGGGAAGTACCCGTTCCTGGATAAGGATCGGGTCGGGGCTCTCGGTGCCTCCTACGGCGGGTACATGATCACGTGGATCGAGGGCCACACCGACCGCTTCAAGTGCCTGGTCTGTCACGACGGGAACCTGGACGAGCGAATGGCCTACTTCGACACCGAGGAACTGTGGTTCCCGGAGTGGGAGCACCGCGGACTGCCCTGGGTCAACCCCGAGAACTACTCCCGGCAGAACCCGGTCGAGTTCGTCAAGAACTGGAAGACGCCAATGCTGGTCGTCCACGGTATGAAGGACTTCCGGATCGCCTACTCGCAGGGGCTCTCGACGTTCACCGCGCTGCAGCGCAGGGGGATCCCGTCGAGGCTGATGGTGTTTCCGGACGAGAACCACTGGGTGCTCAAGCCGGCCAACTCGATCCAATGGCACGAGACCGTCATGGGCTGGCTTGACCAGTGGCTGAAGAAATAGGCTCGCGGCTTGAGGACTGAGGCGTGAGAACAAGCGGGGGAGGCCGGCCCTCCCCCGCTTCTCTTCCGAGGCTCAAAACGTCGGGGAAGACAACTTCAACGTCTTGGTGAGGAACGCGAGGCGGTCGGCGGCCTCCGCGATCTGCATGGCCGTCGGCTTGCCGGCGCCGTGCCCGGCGCGCGTCTGGATGCGGATGAGGATCGGGTTGGCGCATCCCTGGGCGGCCTGAAGCGTCGCGGCGTACTTGAAGGAGTGCGCGGGGAACACCCGGTCATCGTGGTCGGCAGTCGTGATCAGTGTCGGCGGGTAGCACGCGCCGTTCCTGACGTTTTGCAGCGGGGAATACGCACGCAGCACCGGAAACATTTTGGGGTCGTCGGATGAACCATACTCCGACGTCCACGCCCACCCGATGGTGAACCTCTGGAACCGCAGCATGTCCATGACGCCGACGGCGGGAACCGCAGCGCCGAAGAGTTCGGGTCTTTGGTTCAACACGGCGCCGATCAGCAAGCCGCCGTTGCTGCCGCCGAAGATCGCGAGGCGATCACGTGATGTGTAGCGGTTGGCGATCAGCCACTCGGCGGCCGCGATGAAGTCGTCGAACACGTTCTGTTTGTGCTCGAGCATGCCGGCCTCGTGCCACTTCCTGCCGTACTCGCCGCCGCCGCGCAGGTTGGCGAGCGCGTAGACCCCGCCCATCTCCGTCCACACCAGGTTCGGGACCGAGAAGATCGGCGTCTCGGGGATATCGAAGCCTCCGTACGCGTACAGGAGGGTCGGGTTGTGTCCGTCACGTTTGAGACCCTTCCGGTACGTGAGGAACATCGGGACCCGCGTGCCGTCCTTGCTGGTGTAGAAGACTTGGGAGGTCTCGAATGCGCCGAGGTCGGCCTTGACCTTCGGCTGACCGAATACGGTACTCGTGCGGGTCGCGACGTCGAACCGGTAGATCGTCCCGGGCGTCGAGAAGTTGGTGAAGGCGTAGTACGTCCCCGTGTCGCTGCGCTTGCCCTCGAACCCACGGGTCGTGCCGAGAGCGGGGAGCGTGACCTTTCCCCGGGGTGTGCCGTCCATGCCGTAAAGCAGCACGGCGCTCGAGGCGTCCTTGAGGTAGCTGGCGATAAACGTGTCGGCCACGAGGGAGACATCGCGGAGGGCGCTCGCGCGCTGCTGGATGATCTCGCGCCAGGCCGAGCGCGTGGGGTTCGCAAGATCGACAGCGATGAGCCGCCCGTTGTCGGCGGAGAAGGTCGTGCGGAAGAAGAATGTGGTTCCATCGTTGCCCACGAAGTCATACGCGGCGTCGAACTCCCTGATGAGCTCCACGACGGGGGCATCGGCCTGTTGCAGATCTTTGTAGAAGACCAAGTTGCGCGGGTCGGTCCCCACGTGGACGGCGATCACCAGGTAGCGGCCGTCCTCGGTGACCTGGGGGGAGAACTCCCAGTCCTTGTGATCGTCGCGCCTGTAGACGATCGGGTCCTCGGACTGCGCCGTGCCCAGGGTGTGGTAGCAGAGCTTCTGATAGTAATTCGCAGCTTTGCGCTCGGCACCCGCCGGGGGCTGGTCGAACCGGCCGTAGAAGAACCCCTTGCTGTCCTTGGTCCACGCCGCGCCGGTGAACTTGGTCCACTCCAGGCGGTCATCGGAGTCCTTGGCGTTTGCCACGTCTCGCACGCGCCACTCCTGCCAGTCGGATCCCGCAGCCGAGACGCTGTACGCCAGCCAGCGCCCGTCGTCGGACACCGACGTCGCCGAAAGGGCCACGGTGCCATCCTTGGAGAGGGTGTTCGGGTCCAGCAGCACCCGTGCCTCTGCGCCCTCCGCGTCCGCGACGTACAGGACGCTCTGGGCCTGCAGCCCGCTGTTGCGCGTGAAAAAAGTCCGTCCACCTTCGGTGAACGGCACACCGTAGCGCTCGTAGTCCCACAGCTCGGTCAACCGCGCGCGGATGGCGTCCCGTTCGGGGATGGAGGCGAGGTACGACTCGGTGAGCGTGCTCTCGGCCGCGACCCACGCCCGCGTCTGCTCGGAGTCGAGGTCCTCCATCCAGCGGTAGGGGTCGGCGACCTTGACACCGTGGTAGTCGTCAACGACCGGTCCGCGGGCGGCCTCGGGGTACGCGGGGCGAGCCGTCTTCGGGGCGGTCGGTGCGGTCGAGCAGCCCGCGAGCAGCACTGCGCCCGCGAGCAGAGGTAGGGCACTCCTGAAGCCTTTCGTCACGGAAACCTCCTTGCCGCCTCGCGGCGGCCTCGAGAGTCTATGACAGCCGGGACATTTGCCCGGCGGCCTCACGGCGCCAGCGGGGACTTCCCGACTCCCTCCAGCGCCGTCACCAGCAGCTTGACCTTCTGGTCTTCGAGACCCTTGACCTTCATCGTGACCGTGTACTCGCCCGGGGGCACCAGTTCGGGCTGGGCACCCCAGCCGCCCTCACCGAGTCGTTCCTCCTTCTCGGGCTGGAGATCCCAGGTGACGCGGTTGAAGCCGGGGCCGGCGGGACCCTTGAGCTTGCGCACGGTCCGCCCCTGGGCATCCGCGATCTCGATGCTCACCTCGTCTGGCGAGTACTCCCTCACCCAGTACTGGATCGCCGCGCCGAACGCCGGGTTCTTGGCCGTGAAGAAGCCGTCCCCCCAGATCCCGCCGTAGGGCAGGTAGAGGAACGCGCGTGCGGGGCGCGGTTGGAAGAGGTGGTACGGCTTGGCGAGCACCGTGGCCGTGGTCTGCTCGAGCGCCCCGATGTCGTCGAGGACCAGGATGCTCCTCCCGTGGGTTCCGGCGATGAGGTCGCGGTCGCGCGGGTGGATCAGGAGATCTTCGACGGCGACCGTGGGCATCCCCTGCTTGAGGGGTATCCAGTGGGCACCCCGGTCGAACGAGGCAAAGGCGCCGAACTCGGTGCCGCAGAAGAGCAGGTCGGGGTTCGCGAGATCCTCGCGCACGACCTTGACCGGTCCGCCCGCTGGGAGGCCCGCACCGAGCGCGCGGAAGCTCGCGCCGAAGTCGTCGCTCTCGAACAGGAGCGGCTTGAAGACGTTCGAGCGGTGGCCATCCACGGCAACGAAGACACGGGTGGCGTCGAAGTGGGACGCCTCGACGCGTGACACGTAGAGTCCCCGGACCTCGGCCGGCAGATTGCCTGCCACGTTCGTCCAGCTCCCGCCTCCGTCTCGGGTCAGCTGGAGGTTCCCGTCGTCCGTGCCGACCCAGATCACCTGGGGGTCCCGTGGGGACTCGGAGAGCGTCACGATCGTGCAGAACGTCTCCGCCCCGGAGCCCGCGCTTGCCATCCTCTTCGGGTCGCGGGTCGTCAGGTCCGGGCTGATGGCCTGCCATTTGTCGCCGCGGTCGCTGAGGCGGAAGAGCACGTTGCCGCCGAGGTAGAACACCGACGTGTCGTGTTGGGAGATGAAGAACGGCGTGTTCCAGTTGAAGCGGTAGACCTGCTGCCCTTCGCGGGCCTCGGGGCTCAGTCGCTTGCGCACGCCGGTGGCGAGGTTGAGCCGGCTGATCTCCCCGTTCTGGGCCTCGGAGTAGATGATGTTTGGGTCGGTCGGGTCGATGGCCACGTGGAAGCCGTCTCCACCCGTGTAGAACTTCCAGTCCTGGTTGGTGATGTTGAAGGTCTCGTCGGATTCCTCTTCCTGCACGCTGGTCTGGGTGAGCGTGGCCGACGGCCCGCACCACGTGCCGTTGTCTTGCAGCCCGCCGCATATCGTGTACGGCGTCTTGAGGTCGACCGCCACGTTGTAGAACTCGCCGGTGGCGATGTTGTTGAGAAACGTCCACGTCTCGCTGGCGTCCCACGAGGCGTAAATCCCGCCGTCGTTCCCGAGCAGGAGGCGGCGCGGGTTGAGCGGGTCGATCCAGAGTGCGTGGTGATCCACGTGCGTGCGGGCCGCGGCCCGCCGGCTCCACGTGGCGCCGCCGTCCTTCGAGACGTGGAGGTCGGTGCCGAGCACCCACAGGTGCTGGTCGTCCTTCGGATCGACCCTGATCTCGGAGAAGTAGAAGCTGCGGGGCGCCAGCTTCGAGACGCGCGTCCATTTCTCGCCGCGGTCATCGGTGCGGAAGACCCCGCCGGAACGGGAGGCAAGATCCCACGGCCGGCTGTTTCCGCCCTCGTCCGACTCGACGACGGCGTAGAACACGCCGGGTTTCGAGGGGGCGGCGTCGAGGCCAATACGCCCGGTCTGGGCGGGTAGCCCGCCCGCGAGCTTCGTCCAGTGGGCGCCGCCGTCGGTCGAGCGGTAGATGCCGCCGAGGGATCCGCCAGACTCGTACGACCACGCCGTCCGTCGTCGCGCATAGGCCGCGGCGAGGATCACCTCGGGGTTCTCCGGGTCGAGGGCGAGGTCCACGCATCCAGTGCGGCTGTCAAGGTTCAGCGAGTGCTGCCACGTCTTGCCGCCGTCCGTGGTCTTGAACACGCCGCGCTCGGGGTTCTCTCCCCACAGGTGGCCGAGGGCGCACACGTAGGCGGTGTCGGGGTCCTTCGGGTGCACGACGAGGCGGGGGATGTCGTGCGTCTCGGCCGGGCCCAGGTTCTGCCAGGTCTTCCCAGCGTCGGTGGACCGGTAGACGCCGTTCCCCCACGAGGAGCTGTTGCGGCTGTTGCCCTCGCCCGTGCCGACCCAGACGACATCGGGCCTGGAGGGCGCGATCGCCACCGAGCCCACGGAGGCCACGGGCTGGTCCTCGAAGACGAAGCTCCAGGTGGTGCCGTAGTTCGTGGTCTTGAGCAGGCCCCCGGTGCCGAGCGCGACGTAGAAGGTGGCCGGATCCGTAGGGTGGCCGGCGATGTCGCTGACCCGGCCGCCCATGTTCGCCGGTCCGACAGGCCGCCAGCGGAAGCCCTTCAGGTGCTCGACCCTCGCGGGTGTCTCGTGAGCGGGCGTTGCCGCCGCCCTCCGTTCCGTACCGGCGGGCGTCTTCTTTTGCGCCGGGACGGCGCCGGACGCGGTAAGGGCCGCGGTCAGGATCGGGATCAGGACGCAGATTGTCGGTTTCATTCGGACCTCCGGGCGAGGCGTCGGGGGGATGCTACCATCGCCGCTGCGCGGGACCGCGCCGGCACCCGCAATCCTTGACAGCAACACACCCCTCTGGTAGCCTTCTCGCCCCTGTGAGGAGCACGGGCGGTCGTTCTGTGCCCGCACGCAGAGGCGATGTGGAGAGTGGAATGAAGACGTTCGTGCCGAC
>DATKMD010000156.1:0-17642 GCA_035542075.1 Thermoanaerobaculaceae bacterium | reverse complement strand
TCGAGCCCCTTGCGGATGTAGTTGGCGTTGAGGACCGCGCCCTCGGCCATCAGCCTGAGGCCGTCGCGCCCGAGCGAGCGGATGTAGGCCAGCGCCCGCGCCAGCATGCCGAAGTTGCCGTAGAACCCGCGCACCTTCCCGATGCTCTTCGGGCGGTCGCCGGAAAGGGTAAACCGGTTCCCGATTCTCTCGACCAAGGGCACCGGCAGGTACGGGACGAGCGCCTCCGAGACAGCCACCGGGCCTGCCCCGGGACCGCCGCCCCCGTGCGGCGTGGAGAACGTCTTGTGCAGATTGATGTGGAGCGCATCCACCCCCATCCTGCCGGGCAGTGCGATCCCCACGAACGCGTTGAGGTTGGCACCGTCCATGTAGAGGAAGGCACCACGTTCGTGCAGCACCCGGGCGGCCTTCACGATCTCCGGCTCGAAGACACCGAGAGTGTTGGGGACCGTCACCATGAGCGCGGCCACGTCGCCACCCTCGAGGTGTCTGCCGATCGCCGCGAGGTCGAGCGTGCCCGCCGGCGTGGAGGCCACCTCGACGACCTCGAAGCCCGCGAACACGGCGGAGGCCGGGTTGGTACCGTGCGCGGAGTCGGGGATCAGCACGACCCTGCGCTTCTCGCCCCGGTCCGCCAGCGCCTTGCGGATCATCAGCATGCCGGTGAGCTCGCCGTGAGCGCCGGCCGCCGGCTGGAGCGTCACGCGCACGAGTCCAGTCACGGCGATCAGCGCTTGCTCCAGCTCCCACATGAGGGCGAGCGCCCCCTGCACCTGGTCCTCCGGCTGAAGCGGGTGGAGCTGCGCGAGACCGGCGAGGCGCACGACCTCCTCGTTGATCCGCGGGTTGTACTTCATCGTGCACGAGCCCAGCGGGTAGAGCCCCTCGTCCACGCTGTAGTTCCACTTCGAGAGGCGCGTGAAGTGGCGCACCACGTCAACCTCGCTCACCTCTGGGAGGTCGGCGATCTCGCCGCGCACGAGATGCCCGGGGATTGAACGGGCCGGATCACCGGCCGGAACCTCGAGGGGCGGCAACTGGTAACCCACCCGCCCCGGGGAAGAGCGCTCGAAGATCAGTCCCTCGCGTCGCCTCAGATCGCGCCCCGCGCTCATGCCAGCCTCCGCAGCGCGTCAAGCAGCCGGTCGCACTCCTGCCTCGTGTTGTGCTCGGTGGCGGCGACCAGGAAGCCTCGTGGCAGGCCACCACCAAATGGGATGGTGGAGACGCCACCGAGGATCAGCTCCTCCTTCATGCGCGCGAGCAGCCCATCGGGGTCGTCGTGCAGCACCAGGAACTCGTCGTAGGTCGGCGCCCCCGGAAACGCCAGCTTCAGTTCGCTCCCCGTCCCCTGTCCCCTGATCCCGGCCTTCAGGTACTCCGCGGTCGCGTGGGAGGCGAGCGCAACCTCGCGAACGCCTCTCTTGCCGAGCAACGACAGAACGATGGTCGCCGCCAGGGCCATCAGCCCGTGGTTGGTGCAGATGTTCGAGGTCGCCTTGGCGCGCCGGATGTGCTGCTCGCGGGTGGAGAGCGTCAGGACGTAGCCCCGCGTGCCGTCCGTGTCCACGGTCTCGCCCACGAGCCGTCCGGGAAGCTGGCGCATGTGCGCCTGCCTGGTTGCGAAGAAGCCCAGGTGCGGGCCGCCGAACGCTGCGGGGATGCCGAACGCCTGCGCCTCGCCGCACACCACATCAAAGCCGAACGTGCCGCCCGGCGCGAGAATCCCCAACGAGGTCGCCTCGGTGACCGCCTGGACCGCCATGGCCCCTGCGCCCTTCGCGACAGCGCCGATCGCCGGGAGGTCCTCGACCACGCCGAAGAAGCTTGGCGACTGCACGACGACCGCGCACACATCGGTTCCGACCGCGGACGCCAGGGCGGCGGCATCCACCCTCCCCTGCGCATCCCAGGGAACGGTGACCAGTGTGAGCCCCTGCGGCTCGCAGTAGGTGCCCAGGACCGCGCGGTAGTCAGGGTGCAGCGGGCCCGCCACGATGACCTTCGGCCTGCCCGGCAGCAGCCTGTGCGCCATCAGCACGGCCTCGACCACCGCGGTGGCGCCGTCGTACAACGAGGCGTTCGCGACCTCCATGCCGGTGAGCTGGCAGATGAACGTCTGGAACTCGAAGATCGCCTGCAGCGTGCCCTGGCTCACCTCGGGCTGATAGGGCGTGTAGGCGGTGAAGAATTCGCCGCGCTGCAGCAGCGCGTCGGCGACCGCAGGTGTGACGTGGCGGTACACACCGGCACCGAGAAAGCTCGCCGTGCACTCGGGGGCGATGTTCCTCCCGGCGAGCGCCCAGAACTCCCGCCGCACCTCCTCCTCGCTGCGCGCCGGCGCGAGCGCGAGTTCGCCGCATCGCACCTCGGGAGGGATCGAGCCGAAGAGATCCTCGACCGACGAACAGCCGACCGCCGCCAGCATCCGGCGGCGGTCATCATCACCAGCAAGGTACCGGTGCATCAGTGAGTCTCCTCGGCGACGAACTTCTGGTAGGCCGCAGCATCCATGAGCCCCTCAGCGGCTCCGGCTGCCTTGAGGCGCACGAGCCACCCTTTCCCATAAGGATCCTGGTTGACCAGCTCCGGGTGGCCCTCGAGCTCCCCGTTGGCGGCGACCACCTCGCCGGCGACCGGGGTGAACACCTCAGAGACTGCCTTCACGGACTCGATGTTGCCGAGCACCCCACCCTTCGCAACCTGCTTCCCGAGGGCCGGGAGCTCGACGAACACGACGTCGCCAAGCTGCTCCTGCGCATACTGCGTGATGCCGACGGTGGCCTCGGCCCCCTTGACCTGCACCCACTCGTGGGTCTTGGTGTACATGCGATCCGAGGGATGTGCCATTTCACGCTCCTCTCTTCATCCGGGCTAGCGGGCGCGGCGGTAGAAAGGCGTCTCCACCACCTCCGCCGCGATCTTCTGTTCGCGTATCTCGACCTCGAGCTTCGATCCCGGCTCGGACAGCTCGACCGGCACGTACCCCATCCCCAACGCCTTGCCGACCGTGGGGGCGTGCGTCCCGGACGTCACGATTCCAACCTCCCGGCCACCCGACCAGATCGGGTAGGAGTGCCTGGCGATTCCGCGGCCCCTCATCTCGAAACCGACGAGCTTTCGCTTGATCCCCGCCGCCTTCTGGCGAACCAGCGCTTCGCGGCCCAGGAACCCCTCCTTCTCGAGCTTGACGATCCAGTCGAGGCCCGCCTCGAGCGGTGTGGTCGTGTCGTCGATATCGTTCCCGTAGAGGGCCATGCACGCCTCGAAGCGAAGGGTGTCGCGCGCGCCGAGACCAACGGGCATGATCCCGAATTCCTTGCCCGCCGCGAGCAGCTTGCGCCAGATGCGTGCGGCATCCGCGGGCGCCACGTAGACCTCGAACCCGTCCTCCCCCGTGTAGCCGGTGCGCGCAATGATCGCGGGGGCACCGTCGACGGTTCCCTCCACGAAGCGGTAGTACTTGATCTCGGAAAGCTGGGCGGGAGTCAGCTTCTGGAGCACTTCGAGGGCCCGCGGCCCCTGGATCGCGATCTGCGCGAAATCGTCAGACCGGTTGCGGACGTCCACGTTCTCGAAACCGGCAGCCTGAGCGCACAGGTACGCGTAGTCCTTGTCGGTGTTCGCTGCGTTGACCACCAGGAAATACCGATCGTCCGCCACCTTGTGCACAAGGAGGTCGTCCACGAACGTCCCGCGCGGCGTCATGAGCCCCGAGTACTGGGCTCGGCCAACCGTCAGCTTGGAGGCGTCGTTGCACGTCACGTACTGCACGAAGTCGAGCGCCCGCCGGCCCGTCACCTCCACCTCGCCCATGTGGGAGACATCGAACAGTCCCACCGAGGAGCGCACGGCCCGGTGCTCTTCGATCACTCCGACGTACTGGACCGGCATCTCGAAACCGGCGAAGGGGACGATGCGTGCCTTGGCCTCGACGTGACACTCGTACAGAGGCGTGCGCTTCAGGGTCGTCTGGGTCATCCCGACCTCCCGGCGCCGGCGCGCCGCTTGTGAAGCCTATCACCACCGCGCAGGGGCGGCAACACGAAGGGTTCGGGGCGGAAAAATGAGCGGGAGGAGGAACGCGGAGTCGCTTCACGCCCTTGTCATTGCCTCGCGGTTTGCGCTCTCGCCTCTTCCCTGGTGGGACGTGGACCTCAGTTGTCGATCGACGGCGGGGCCGACGGTGCGACCTGCCCGGGCGCAGGCCGGGGCGTGCGGGCCCGCGGCGCGCGGCCACCCATGAGGTGGTCGAGCAGCGCGAACCCGCTCGGCAGCCCACCCGACGGGTCGGCCAAGCGTGCGTCCAGATCCTCCACGGGAATGGCCGGAGCGGCGAGCCCGGGGTCGATCGGCCTCGCCGTCTCACCCAGGGGCCACCTGACCTCGTAGTAAAGCGCCGGGACGCGCGTCCAGCCCGTTTGGCCGACCGAGCCGAGGCGCTGCGCACGCATCACCGCCTGGCCCCGTTTCACAAGCACGTCCCGGAGATGCGCGTAGATGGTCACCACTCTGCCGCCATGGTCGACGATGACGAGGTTGCCGAAGCGGGTCCACTCGTTCGCTTTCCGCTCATGCACGCTGCCGGCAAACACGACCCTGCCGTTGCCCGGCGCTACCACGGGCTCTCCCTGGGGCGCGGCCAGCATGATCCCATACTGGGCCATCGTCTTGCCGGTGAAGGGTGAGACCCGCCAACCGAAGAGCGCAACCGGGACCGCCCGGTGCATGTCCACCGGGGATGCGACAGGCAGCGCGGGCAGAGGGCAGGGCAGCGCGTCGTGGGGAGCCGCGAGCGCCTCCGCCAGCACGCCGAGACGGATCCCCTGGTCGCCCAGCCACCGGATCATGGTCTCGTCCCCCGCATCGCGAAGGGGCACCGCCGGGCAGGATGTCTCCCACACCTGCGGCGGGGCGCCGACCACCCACGCCACGCGGCGCGCGCGCTGCACGTCTTCGCGTAGCTGGTCGGACACCCTGAACGCCTCCTCGCGCAGCGCCTCCGTCTGGAGCCGAAGTGCCCGGTTCTCGCGCCGGGCGGCGTCCACCGTGAACGAGGTGAGAACACCGCTCAGGCCAAGTGGGAGGGCGGCCATGATCAGAAGCACCACGAGGGCGACTCCCGCGAGCGCCCAGAACGTGCGCCGCAGGCCGCGCCGGGTCAGCACCAGCCGTCGGAACCTGCCACCCCCCGCCGGGTGCCACTGCACTTCCCAAAGACTGTCGCCGTTCAAACCCAACGCAGCACCTCAACGGGCTCACGTCTGGACGTCCGCCGTGCGGGCAGCAGCGCGGCCAGTACGACCTCCACCAGGCTGAGGGCGAGCACCGCCGCGAGATCCCCTGGAAGCAGCCGCAGCGGGATTCTTTCCACCATGTAGATGCTCGCGATGTCGGGGGGGAAGTGCGGCACCCCCAGGAGCGAGAGCAGCAGCACGAGGGCCACACCCAGGAGCATGCCGGCCAGCACCCCGGCGGCCCCAAGTGCCGCCCCGGCCACCAGGAGCGTTCGGCGCAGAAGGCGCGGCTGCCCGCCGAGGGCAAGCAGCACGCCCAGCTCGCGGCGCTTCTCGGTGACGAGTACAACGAGGGCCGAGGCCACCTCGAAGGCTCCGACCCCCAGTACCAGCGAAAGCACCAGTCCCAGCGAGATCTTCTGCCAACGCAGGGCCGCGAACAGGTTTCGGTTCCTCTCCTGCCACGTGGCGACCAGCGCGCCTCTTCCGCACGCCTCCTCGACGCGGTCGCGCAGCGCGTTGGCGCGCTCGGGATCCGTGAGCCAGACCTCGAGGCCGCCTCCCGCGATCGTCGGAACCCGCCCGCGCAGGGCCGCGAGGTCGGTGATCACGAAGCGCTCGTCGAGCTCGGAGAAACCGGTCGAGAAAACCTGCCCCACTCGCACCGCGACCGCACGCGGCGTGCCGCCTGCGACCACCTGGAGGGTGAGCGTATCGCCCGGGGACAGGGCGAGCCTGCGCGCCACGCCCCGTCCCACCGCCAGCTCGAGGGGTCCGGTCGTCCCCGAGGCCGGCAGGTGCACGAACGGGGCCGGCCGCGAGCCCGCCCTTACGCTCACGAGTTCGGCATCGCCACCGGCGCGGGGGAAAAGCATGCCCGGCAGGTAGACCACCTCGCCGACCCCGGCCACGCCGGGGACCGCAGCGACCATGGTCTCAGCCTTGACGGCCTGCTCATGCGAGAGGCCGGGCGGCAACAGGGCCACGAGGTGACCGCCGGCCGCCAGTACCCCCGACCGCAACGCCCCGGTGTAGCCGCTCATCAGTGCCAGGACAACCACCAGCGAGGCCGCGCCGAGGGCAACGGCCAGCAGCGCTGCCAGCGCGCTGGTCCGCAGCAGCGCGGTCCCGCGGCGCCTGAGCAAGCGCCCAGCGAGGAACAACGCAAGCTTCACGGCGCGATTCTAGCCCGGAAGCACTGTCCGGGCCCGGTGCGTGGCGTCACGGCACCCCCGGGACGGTGGCGTCACCCTTCCCGTGCCCGCGTGCGAGATGGGCGACCGCCACGACGCCGCAGCCGAGGAGCAGGAACGTCAGTCCGTCCCACTGCGCCGCGTCCCACCTCGCGAGGGCCCAGACGCTCCCGAACACCCAACCCCAGACTACGCCGGCGCCCATCCACGTCCCCCAGCCCCTCTCGACGGCGGCTGCAGCCACGACGGCGAGGGCCGCGCCGGTCCACGGCCCGCCGTGCGTCACCCCCGCGACGGCAAGCAGCGAGAGGCCGAGGATCCGCGCGAGTGCCGAGAACCGCAACAGCTCGCGCAGCCCGTTTCCGGCGAGCCCCGCGAGCCACCCTGCAATCACGGTCACAGCCACCAGAATCGGCAGGCAGAGCGTCAGCCCCGACACGCCGGCGAGCCACGTTGCGGGCTCGAAACGGCCCGCAAGGGTTCCCAGTGCCAGCGCCACCGGCAGCCACCCAACGGGGGCGTTCCCTACGGTCGCCGGAAAACGCAATGCGGCATACACCAGCGAACCCAGGAGAAGAGTCGCGGCGGCGCCGAAGGCCAGCTCTGCCACCCAGGGGCGTACGCCGGGTTGAAAATTCGCCGTGGCGAGCGCGGGGAGCTCCGGAAGCGCGGTGAGGAGGAGCAGTGCAACCCACAGCACCGCCCGACGCCAGCCTCGGCTCGGAACCCCGGGTACAAGGTGCCGCGAGACCGCACCCGCGAGCAGCAGCCCGACGAGCACACCCTGCACGAGCGGCCAGCGTTGCGACGGGGCAGACGGGAGCTCGCCGCCTGCCGGCAGCGCACCGAGCAGGCGGCTCCCCCCCACCTGCCAATCCCGCCGCCCGAGCCGCTCGCGTGGCTGTTCGAGACCATCGCCTCCCACGACGAGCTCGGCCGCCTCCCGCGAGAGCCGCACGCCGGGGAGCCAGGGTGCGGCGTCGATCCGCCACTTGATTTCACCAGGACCGTCGGGGACCCACGCCGAAACCAGCCACATCCCGTGGGATGGCTGCCAGACCACTGTCCAACCCAGGCCCACCCGGTTCCAGCCGCGCACTTTGCCCCAGAGCACGCCAAGCGCCGGCAAGTCGCGTTCCGCGCGCTCCGCCGCACGTGTGGGCGACTCCCACGCAGGTGGGAACCGCGGCGTGATCGGGACCCAGAGGGCGAGCAGGGCCAACAGCACGATCAGGCCCCCGCCAAGCATCAGCCTCACTCGCGTCGTCGCGGCCATAGGAGCAGAACCGTGCCGAGGACAACGCCCAGGAGCGCCGCCTGGTCCCAGTCGGACCCGACGGGGAACGAACCCCGCCTCACGAGAGCATCGCAGGTACCACGGGCGAGGACAGCGCCCCCGACCCCGGCATAGCGAGCCACGGCAGCCAAGCCCACCTGCAGCACGAGCTCGAGGGCGAGGGACGCAGCCAGCGGCACCGTCGGCAGCGGGTGCAGGGCCGCACCGACCGGCGCCGCGAGGAGCGCCGCGCCCCACCACCCGACCACCGGGGCGGCGAGCGCCGGCAACGCCCCACGCAGCAGCGGCTCCTCCACGAGCGCAGGCGTCCACGCGTCCGCCAACAGCCGTCTCACGCCGATGTCCCCCGGGACCGGCGCAGTCACCGGCGTCCAACCTCCCCAGGTGAGGATGGCGGCCCTACCCGCAAGCGCCACCGCGGCGAGCACCACGCCGGCCGCCGGCCCGAGCCGCAGTCGGGTGGGCGGGAGTTCCGTCCAGACCGGCAGGAGCGCGACCACCACCGCGAGAACCGCCCCCTGGATCGGCGCCGCGACCAGGTTGTCGGAGGCGAATGTTCCGACCGCAGCGGTCACAAGCCCGTACGCAACTCCACGCACGATCGCCGTGGACTCTCGGTAGGCGACGGCCTCTGCCGCCGCCACGAACACGCCTACCACCAGGATCCCGAGGCCGAGGAGGGCGGGGCGGCGCAGCAGACGCAGCTCGGCCATCCGGCCGGTCACGACGCCGAGGTCGGTCCCCAGCGGGTGCACGGTGCGCCGCCACGAAATGACGGTGGATCCCACCATCTCGAGCTCGAGTTCTCGCCGCCACCCGGAGGGAAGCCTGCCCGCACCGCCGACGAACCAGCCCCGCTCCCAGATGTGGCCGCCCTCCCTCCAGCTCTGCGCGCGCACCAGTCGCCACGCCGTCGGGTCGGGCACCGCTTTGGCGACCGCGGCCTCGACCAGCGCCCGTGCCATCGAGGGGAAGAGGTCGGGCCCCGGGTCGGAGGGGACCGGCCGTCGCAGCGACCAGACCGTGCCATCCACCGTGACCTGAGCCTCGCCGCCCCCCGGGAACACCACGCGCCAGCGGACCGCGCCCCCTTCGCCGCGAGCGAGGGCAGCCCCGGTCGGTCCGGGCTCCGCACGCTCCAGCGCCCAGGCAAGCTCCTGGTCCCCCTCGAACGTCGCGCTGGGCTCGCCCAGCGGCTCGTACCCCAGGCGCGCGAGAGCGGCGCGGGCCAGGGCCCCCGCCTGCACCTCACCGGACACCCCTCGACCCCTGACCAGGACGAGAGCAGCGGCCAGCGACGCCGCCGCCAGCACGACCTGAAGCACGTATCTGCCCCGGAGCACGGTCCCCAGTCTAAGCCACCCACGTGCCATTGGCTAAACTGGCGTGGTGAGCCGCCCCCGGTTCCGGACGCTGGCGCACCGCGCGGACGTGCGCGTCGCCGTTTGGGGTGCCGACGAGGAAGAGCTCATTCGTAACGCGCTCGCCGCTGCCTGCACCGTCGCGCTGGGCAGGATCCCTTCTCCGACCGCCCGGCGCTGGGCACCGATCGCCCGGTGGCCGGCCGATCTCCCGTCGCAACTCGTGCGGGCGGTCAACGAGGCGCTGTTCCACCTGTACGCGCGGCGCGAGCTCGCCGTTGGCTTCGAGCTGCGGCCCGGGGGAGCCCGTTTGGCGGTGGCCCCCCTGCCGCCCGGCCGCAGGCCCGATCTTGAAGTCAAGGCCGCCACCTACCACGATCTGCGGCCACGGCGGCGAGTTCGGCGACTCGCCGCCCTGATCACGCTCGACGTCTAGGCCATGCGCTTCGCGGCTGACTTCAGGGCGGACACGTGGTGGAGGCTCTCCCACCGGAACTCGGGCTCCGAGCGGCCGAAATGGCCGTAGGTTGCCGTGATCCGATAGATCGGCCGCAACAGGTCGAGCTCCTCGATGATCCCGCGTGGCGTGAGCGGGAATACCTCCCGGACAACCTTGGTGAGGCGCTCGTCGGGGAGAACCCCGGTGCCGGCGGTGTCCACCATCACCGAGACGGGGTCAGCCACACCTATGGCGTAGGCGAGGTGTACGAGCGCCTCACGCGCCAGCCCCGCCGCCACGATGTTCTTGGCGATGTGGCGGGCCATGTAGGTCGCGGAGCGGTCCACCTTGGTCGGATCCTTCCCCGAGAACGCCCCACCGCCGTGGGACGCCCAGCCGCCATAGGTGTCGACGATGATCTTGCGCCCGGTCATCCCGGTGTCCGACTGCGGGCCGCCGATCACGAACCTCCCGGTCGGGTTGACCAGGAAACGAGTCGGCCCCCCGACATCGAGGAGGTCGGCCGGCAACACCGCTCTTCCTACCTTCTCGATGATCTCCGCGCGCGCCGCCTCCGTGATCGTCTTCCCGGTCTGGTCGAGAATGTCATCGGTGTGCTGGGATGAGATGACAACGGTGTCGATACGGTAGGGCTTGCCTTCGCGGTACTCGACGGTCACCTGCGATTTGCCGTCGGGTCCCAGGAACGGAAGAACGCCGTTTCTCCGCACCTCGGCTAGCCGCCGGGTGAGCCTGTGCGCGAGCGTGATCGGCATCGGCATCAGCTCAGGGGTCTGGTCGCAGGCGTAGCCCACCATCAGCCCCTGGTCCCCCGCCCCACCGACCTGCACGCCCTGGGCAATGTCCGGCGACTGCCGCCCGATCGCGTTCAGGATCCCGCAGGTCGCGTGGTTGAAACCGTACCTGGCGTCGGTGTACCCGATGTCCCGGATCAGGGTGCGCACCAACTCCTGGACATCCACCCACCCGTCGGTGGTGATCTCCCCACCCACGATGACCAGCCCCACGGTGATGAAGCTCTCACAGGCGACGCGGGACGAGCCGAGGCGCTTCTTTCTCGGGTCCTGCTCGTTCTCGTCCGCCTCGATGTCCTGCCTGATCACCTCATCGAGGACCGCGTCCGAGATCTGGTCGCACACCTTGTCCGGGTGACCTTCGGTCACCGATTCCGAGGTGAATACGTGGTTTCCCCGACTATTCACGCTCTCTCCCCTGGTGGCCCGCGTCGGCGATCTCTCGCCCGCGCGGTCCTGCCCGGCTCAGACGTTAGCACAGGCAGAAGACGCCCGGGACCCGGGCCCGGCGCCTCATTCCCCGTTCCCCGCGACCGGTTGCGCATCCGGAGGGAGCGCGAGCAGGGTGCGTGACCGCTGGCGCAATCTTCCGACCTCGAGACCGTAGAGACGTGCGCGTTCCTCGGACAGGCCGCGAAGCTGGTGCTTGCGGAACGCGAGCGAGGTGAGGAGCCGGGCGATCTCCCGGCGCTCATCCCTCCGCCGCCACCAGTCGGAGCGGATGCGCCGCCAGTAGCTCGGTAGCACGCTCACAACCCATGGCGGAAGAACCCCGAGCGCCACCTCGTCCGCGAGCTGGTGGGCGACGACTCCCCGCTCGAGCACCAGCGCAGCCTGGAACACTCCCACAAGCAGGAGGAAGGTAACCAGCACCAGCACGACGTTGGCCGCGGTGTTGCGGGCACCCCATGTGTTCCACACACCGTTCGCGGCTGCGACAAGCGCCCACTGAGCCAGGCCCGCGGCGAGGACAGCCGCGAGAGCGCACGCCACCCGCGGCAACGCACGGAGCGCGAGCTTGGCGAAGCCGATGCTGGACCCCACGGCCGCAGTCGCGGCGGCGCGCATCAAGGTCAGGAAGAGCGGAAACAAGGGGCTCGCCGGAGCCCAGCCTGCGTGGAGCGCCGCCACGGTCTGAAGGGCGCCGAAACCGAGGCCGGTCACCGTTCCGAAAACCGCCCCGTCGAGGGGGCCATCCAGGTAGTGGCTCACCGCCACCGCCGCCAGGCCGAGCGCGAGGACCAGCTCCTCCTCGATCCCGGCCGCGATCGGGAACGTGGTGAGCGTGCCGAGCGTCGAATCCAGGCCCACGACGAAACCCGTGACCGGCCCCGTCACGTGGAGCGCCAGCGCGCACAGGAGCCCCCAGCAGGTGAGCAGCACGAGTCGAAGGACCGGCTCGGTCCGGTAGCGGTCAAGCCAGAGGAGCAGGAAGGTGGCCCCCCACAGGGTTCCGGCCAGGGCGAGCACGAGCACCATCGGAAGGATCATCGCCGCACCAGCCCAATTTCAGACAGCCCGTGCTTCGCGAAGTAGAGCCTCGTGGTCTCGACATCGTGACCGATCTGAGCGACCAGCTCGACGCTCGACGGAAACACCATCTCGTCGCGCAGCCGGCGCAGGAAGAACAGGCGCACCGGCTCCTCGTACACGTCGCCGGTGAAGTCCAGCACGTGACTCTCCACGGTTACCTTGTAGTTCTCATACACCGTCGGGCGCACACCGATGTTGGTCGCGGAGGGGAAGACACGCGAGAAAGACGGGATGTCGACCGCCGTGACGTAGACGCCGTGGGCCGGCAGCAGCTCGTTCTCCACCTCGACGTTGATTGTCGGGAAGCCGAGTTGGCGGCCCATGCGTTCGCCGCGGTAGACATTTCCGTCCACGTAGAACGGTCGGCCCAGCAGCCGCCACGCTTCCTCGACGCGGCCGTGTGCAATCTCGCGGCGGACGCGCGTCGAGGAGATCGGTTCGCCCCCGTCCAGCAGGGGCTCCACCCCCACCACCGAGAAACCCAGCTCGCGGCCGATGACGGAAAGAAACTTGACGTCCCCGAGGCGACGCGAGCCGAAACGGAAGTCTGCTCCGAGCCGCACCTCGGCCGGTGCCAGTCGGCGAAAGAGGAAATCCTGCGCGAACTCCTCCGCGGGGGTGGCGGCGAAACGACGGTCGAAGCAGATTTCCACCAGGGTGGTGATGCCGAGACGCTCGAGCAGCTGGGCCTTCTGAGCCCGCGTCGTCACCAGCTTCAGCCCCGACTCGGGTCGGAGCACCCTCTCGGGGTGAGGCTCGAAGGTGAGTGCAAGGGCGGGCGCACCGAGCTCCGCCGCTCGCAGGACCGCGCCCTCCAGCAGCATCTGGTGGCCGCGGTGGACACCGTCGAAGTTGCCGATCGTGACGACCCCAGAGTGGGGAAGGTCGGAGCTCGGCGCCGGATCTCGCAGGATCTCCATGGACGTTGGCTACCGGCCACCTGTGGTCAGGCGTGGGGACGGTAGTGACGGCAAGAGGGCGCGGTGGCGAGACGGCGCCGGGTTCGTCACCTCGCGGATGTCGCCGACGAGGTCAAAGGGATACGTCTTCTGGATCTTCACGCGCACGATGTCGCCGGGCCGTCCGGTTCCCTCGGAGAACAACAGCCGCCCATCCACCTCGGGCGCCTGCCTCTGCAGCCTTCCCTCGAGGAGGAGCTCCGACTCGGGACTCACGCCATCCACGATCGCGAGCATATCCTTCCCGCGCAGCGAGCGGTGCGTGGCACGGCTGATGCGCTCCTGCTGCTTCATCAGGAGCCGGCGGCGGCGCTCCTTCGTGCGGCGCGGAACCGGGTCGCCGAGAGCCGCGCCGGGGTTTTCCTCCTGGTACGAGTACGCGAACACCCCGACGTGATCGAAGCGCACCTCCTCGACGAACCGCTGCAGTTCCTCGAACTCCCGCTCTTCCTCGCCAGGGAAACCCACGATCAGCGTCGTGCGGACCGCGAGCCCGGGGACGGTCTCCCGCGCCCGGGCGATCAGCTGCCGGTAGCCGCGCGCGTCCCCGCCCCGCTTCATCCGCTTGAGGACCTTGCGGGAAGCGTGTTGGAGCGGAATGTCGAGGTACGGGACAAGCCGGCTCTCGTGCGCCATGAGCGGGAAGATCGCCTCGTCGAGCGTCGCGGGGTAGGCGTACATTAAGCGAATCCAGGGGAGGCTGGTCCCGGCGAGCAGTGCCTCCAGGAGGCGCCGCAGCCCGGCGCGGCCCATCCCCAGGTCCTCGCCGTAGCGGGTCGTGTCCTGCGCCACCAGGACCAACTCGCGCACCCCGGCCTCCTCGAGGCGGGCTGCTTCCTCCACCAGTGAATCGAGCGCGCGCGAGCGGAAGCGCCCCCGCATCCGTGGGATGTGGCAGAAGGTGCACGGGTTGTCGCAGCCTTCGGCGACCTTGAGATACGCGTAGACGCCGCCGGTAGTCAGCAGGCGCGGCGCCGTGTGGTCGTAGAGCGCCACCGCCCCGTGCTGGTCGGGAAGATGACAACGCCCGGCCCCTCCCAGCACGACCTCGGGAGCCCGCTCGAGTTCGTCAAGACCGATGAACGCGTCGATCTCCGGAACCTCCGCGGCAAGGTCGTCGGCGTACCTCTGCGCCATGCACCCGGCCACGACCAGCCTCCGCAGTTGGCCGTTCCCCTTGCGCCGCGCGATCTCCAGGATCGCGCCGACCGATTCCCGCTTGGCCTCCTCGATGAACCCGCAGGTGTTGACTACCACCACCTCGGCGGCGTCCAGGTCGGATGCGATCTCGGCGCCAGCCTCCACGAGGTGTCCGAGCATGACCTCGCCATCCACCAGGTTCTTGGCGCAGCCGAGGCCGATCAGACCCACCTTCACTGGGCGCTTGCGAGCGGTGCTGCTCTTCACGGCGGCGGATTGTAGCACCGCGGCGGCAGCGACTCATTCCTCGCTCGCGACGGGGTGACATAATGCCGGAGGGATGAGCGACACGACGACCAGGGGGATCCGAGTCCGAGTGGTGCCCATGTACCTTCCCGAACGCAGCGCGCCCGCGGAGAGCAGCTTCTTGTTCGCATATCGCGTCCGAATCACCAACACGGGCGACGAGACTGTTCAGCTGATGCGCCGCCACTGGATCATCGCCGACAGTCACGGGCACGTGGAGGAAGTGGAAGGACCGGGCGTGGTGGGCGAGACGCCGCTCCTTCCACCCGGCGCGACGTTCGAGTACACGAGCTTCTGCCCGCTTCCGACCTCCTTCGGCACCATGCAGGGGAGCTACCAGATGCGCACGGCCAGCGATGAGACGTTCGAGGTCCAGATCAGGCAGTTTTCCCTCGTCGCCCCCCAAGCGGTCAACTGACTCTCGGTTCGCTGCGGCGGACCGAGAGTCATCCTGAGCCGAGCGAAGGATCCCACGGTATCCGAGGCAGTGTGCGCGCCTGTGGAGTTTAGTCGGAGGTCATCCTGACCGTGTTCCGAGCGCCGCTCGCCGCACGGCCTTTTGACGGAGGAGGTTCTCCAGGTAACGAGAGTGCAGCTGGCGGCTCGCCATCGCCCGCTTGACGGGCGGCAACCTCAAGATCGCCCCGAGGATCGCCGCCATCGCTCGGTGGCTTGCCAGGTAGTGCCGGTCGAAGATCATCTCCGCGAGATTTCCCCGCTCGATGCCCATCACGACGACGCGGTGGACGGAATCCACCGGCGTGATCACGCGCCGCGGCCGGGAACGCAGCGTGACGGCCCCCTGCGGGCAGCTCCGCACGCACACCCCGCACCCCAGGCAAAGATCCTCATCGAGGACGGACCTCTTCCTCTTGGCATGGCCGGGGTCATGTGCGGAAACCAGGCTCACGGCCTCGACCGGGCACGAGCTCACGCACCTCCCGCACCCCTTGCAGAGCTCCGCGTCGAAAACCGGGATGAAGTTCGTGGTGTGCACCGGGTGCAGGACCGAGAAGCGACGGTGGGCGATCATCGCCTCGCAGCAGCACCCGCAGCAGTTGCAGATGAAGTTGACGCTCTCGCGGACGTTCTCGCCGAACTGAACCAGGCTGCGGGCATACGCGATGCCGAGCAGGTCGAGCGCCTCGGCGGCGTCAGCCTTGCGCGCGAAGCCGTGGCGCACGAGCGACCCCGCCGTTGTGTTGAACGTCATACAGATCTCCATCGGGGCGTCGCAGGAGCGACCGAGGTGGGCCATCTTGTGCCGGCAGTAGCACGTCCCGATACCAATGGCGGATGCAGTCTTGATGACTTCGCTCGCACGCTCATAGTCGAGAACGTGGAGCCCGTTCCCGGCCGGGAGCGCCGGTTCGTGGACAAAGGTCCGGCCGAGGTGCGTCTCACCGGTGGCGAAGAGCTCCCGGATGAACTCCTCCTCCACGTTCAGGTACTGGTAGAAGAGTTCGGCCAGGAGGTGCTGGTCGACGTCCTTTCGTACGCGCATCATCGAGAACTCGAAGAAACCGGCCATCGGCGGCGGCAGTGTGTACTGCCGGTGGCCGTTGTTCTCGACGTCAAGGAGGATCGCCCGGTCGGCCAGCGCGTCGAGTTGCCTGTGCGCCTCAGCCTCGGGGATCTTCCACGCGGCGGCTGCGTCGGGCGCCGTGAACGGCTTGATGGGGAGCAGGGCGACCAGCGCCGCCTCGGACTCGGAGAAGAGCACGGAGAGGATCTTGAAGAGCGTCTCGGACGGAGGCGCGCCTTGCGGGAAACGGTTGAGCCGTTCCACGAGGCTCGCGTACCCCGACCTCACGGTGTGGTGTGCCATCGTCTTCACGTAAGACTACACCACGCACTGCGAGTGCAGTAGAGGTCCAAGCCCGTTGCGCATGTAGGACGCGCGGTTGCCGCTTCGCCCACACCGCCGTAAACTCGGTGAAGCCCCCGAGGGGAACGGCAGCGCAGAGGGAGGAAACGTTCATGGGTGCGACCGGGATGACACGGCGTGGGTTTGGCTCGGCGTTGGGTGTCGCAGCCGGAGCGGTGCTGCTGGAGATCGGACCGATTCCGCGAACCGCTGCGGCGCGGATCCGCTCCGGCCTTCCCAAGGACATCGTCCAGCTCAACTCGAACGAGAACCCGTACGGTCCGTCGGCGGCGGCCTGCGAGGCGATGACCCGCTCCCAGAGCGTCGCCAGCCGCTACCCTGACTATCAGGAAGACGACATGCGCGACGCGCTCGCGAGGCTGCACGGCGTCGCCGCAGAGCAGGTCGTGCTCGGGTGCGGCTCGGGCGACATCCTGCGCATGGCGAACGGCGCGTTCCTGACCCCGGGGAAAAGCGTGGTGGCGGCGGAGCCGACGTTCGAGGCGGTGATCGCATACAACCGCGTGACGAAGGCAGAGCCGGTCCAGGTGCCTCTCGACGCTTCGTTCCGCCACGACCTCCCGCGGATGGCCGAGGCCTGCGATGCCGCCACCGGGCTCGTGTACATCTGCAACCCGAACAACCCCACCGGCACGATCGTGACCGGCGAGGAGCTGAATGCGTTCCTTTCACGCGTCCCGCCCTCGGTGCCCGTGCTCCTCGACGAGGCGTACCACCACTTCGTCGAGAACCCCGCGTACCGCAGCGGGTTTGACCTGCTCGCCGCGCATCCGAACCTGATCGTCGTGCGAACGTTTTCGAAGATCTACGGCCTGGCCGGAATGCGCCTCGGCTACGCCGTGGCGCGGAAAGACCTGATCCAGGCGATCGTGCGCCATGCGTCGTTCTCCAACGCCAACGCTGCCGTGCTCGCGGCCGGCCTCGCCAGCCTCGCCGATGCGGACCTCGTGCCGAGGATGAAGCGGCGCATGAACGACACCCGGCGCTGGCTCACCGGGCAGCTCGCAGCGGACGGTCGCCGATTCATCCCCTCCGAGGCCAACTTCGTCATGATCGAAATTGGGCGTGACGTTGCCCCGCTCATCGAGGCGTTCAAGGCCAGGAAGATCCTGGTCGGCAGGAAGTTCCCCTCGATGCCAACCTGGCTTCGCGTGTCGGTCGGCACCCCCGAGGAGATGCAAGCCTTCGTCGGGGCGCTGCGCGCGATCGTTCCCGTCCCCGCCGCTGCCTGAGAGACCGTGGTCCCTGGTCGGTGGTTCGTGGTCCAAGATGGACTCCGCCTGGACGGAGGGCCTGAACAGACTGGATTCCCGCTGGAGCCTGCCCCGGACTCCGATCCGGGGCGGGAATGACGATCAGCGATGTGCAAATGACGCGGACTGCGTGTTTCTGCCCGCGGCAGCGGCGCCGCCGCCGTTGGGCCTATCGCAAGGCGCGCGAGCGGCCCGCGCCGGAGTGTAGCCGGAGGCTA
>DATKMD010000155.1:0-14218 GCA_035542075.1 Thermoanaerobaculaceae bacterium | reverse complement strand
CTGCGCGAAGGTGCCGCCGCCGGCAGCCACGACCAGCGCCGGGAAGCGCGCGCAGGCCGCGAGCTGGCGCGCCTCCTCCGCGCGGAAGGCGCTCTCGCCGATCGTCTCGAACGCCCGTGCCACCCCCATGCGCAGGCTCGCCTCCACCCGTCCGTCCAGGTCCCAGAAGAGCGCCTCGGAGCGTCTCGCCAGGGCCCTCCCCGTCGTCGTCTTGCCCGCTCCCATGAAACCGATCAGGAAAACCCGCATCCACCCCCCACGGCATTCCCCGCAGGGCTACTCCCGTCCCGCGTACCGGTCCATGAACGCTGTCGAGAGTCGGCCCGCCGCGAAGTCCGGGTCGTCGACGATACGCAGGTGGAGCGGGATCGAGGTGCGCACCCCGCCGATCAGGAACATCCCGAGCGCGCCCCTGGCGCGCGCGATCGCCTCCTTCCGGCTGGGCCCGCGGACGACCAGCTTGGCGATCAGCGAGTCATAGTAGGGCGGGACCACGTACCCGCGGTAGATGTGGGTGTCCACCCGCACCCCCGGTCCGACCGGGAACGCGAGCTCGGTGATCGTGCCCGGCGAAGGGGCGAACGTCACCGGGTCCTCGGCGTTGATGCGGAACTCGAAAGCGTGCCCCATCATCTTCGGTCGCTTGCGGATCGAGAGCGCGAGGCCGCCGGCGATCCGCAGCTGCTCCATAAGCAGGTCCATCCCCGTAACTTCCTCGGTCACCGGGTGCTCGACCTGGATGCGGGTGTTCATCTCCATGAAGTAGAACTCGCCGTCGTTGTAGAGGAACTCGACGGTGCCGGCGCTCACGTAGCCGACGGCTGCGGCGGCCGCGACCGCCGCCTCGCACATCTTCTCCCGCAGCTCCGCGTCCACCGCCGGCGAGGGGGCCTCCTCGATCAGCTTCTGGTGGCGCCGCTGGATCGAGCACTCGCGCTCGCCCAGGGCGACGACCTTGCCGTGCGTGTCGGCCATCACCTGCACCTCGATGTGGCGCGGCGCTGTCAGGTACTTCTCCAGGTAGACGTCGCCCACCCCGAACGCCTTCTCGGCCTCGTTGCGCGCGGTGTCGAACACGTGGCGAAGCTCGCGGGGGTCGCGGGCCACGCGCATCCCCTTGCCGCCGCCGCCGGCCGACGCCTTGAGGATCACCGGGAACCCGATCTCCTCGGCGATCGTCACCGCCTCGTCCCGGGAGGTGACCGGCTCGCTCGAGCCGGGCAGCACCGGGACGCCGCGCTCGGTCACCGTGCGGCGCGCGTTGGCCTTGTCCCCCATGGCGCGGATCGCCTCCGGCGGAGGTCCGATCCAGGTCAGGCCGCACTCCTCAACGATCTCCGCGAAGTGCGCGTTCTCCGCCAGGAAACCGTAGCCGGGGTGGATGGCGTCGGCTCCCGTGATCTCCGCCGCCGCGATGACCGCCGTGACGTTGAGGTACGACGCGTTCGCGTAGGCAGGCCCGATGCACACCGACTCGTCGGCCATCCGGACGTGGAGCGACTCCCGGTCGGCTTCCGAGTGGACCGCCACCGTCGCGAGGCCCGCCTCGCGACACGCGGCAATGATTCGCAGGGCGATCTCCCCGCGGTTGGCGATCAGGACCTTGGAGATCATGCGGTCAGGGCCGGATGGCGAACAGCCGCTCCCCGAACTCGACGGGCTGGGCGTTCTCGGGGTACCGCCTCACGATGGTGCCCGATGTGTCGGCCTCGATCTCGTTCATGAGCTTCATCGCCTCCACGATGCACAGCACCTGCCCCTTGGAGACGACGTCGCCGACCTTGACGTACGGGTCGGCGTCGGGGCTCGGCGCCTGGTAGAACGTCCCCACGATCGGCGAGTTCACGAACGACAGCCCCTCCTCTTCGCCCTGGCCAGCCTGGGCGGCGGGCGGCGCGGGCGCGGCCCCCCCGGCCGGCAGCGCGATCGGGTTGCCGACGAACTGGCCAGCCGCCGCGAGCTGCGGAGGCAGCAGCGGGGTGCCGGTGCGCTCGTACTGAGGCGCAGCCGGCGGGCCGACGATGTGCACGCGCATCCCGTCCTTCTCGACCTCGATCCCTCCGATGCGCGTCTCGGAGACGAGACGAATCAGCTCGACCAGCTCTTCAAAGGTGAACATGCCACTCCCCTCAGGCAAACTCTTGGCGCAGACGGACCGCCGCGACGCGGCTGGCGAAGCGGGCCTTGCCGGGGTTGCCGTCGCGGCCCACGACCGTCATCAAGAAATAGGCTCCGGTGATGTTGGTTATCAGCACGATCTTGCGGTCGGCCGCCACCACGATCTGCTCGAGATCGCCGAGCTGGAGCTCGCGGTTCGCGGTCGTGACCTCCTTCAGAAACGTCGAGAACTCGGCGATCAGCTCCTCGGACTCGCCCGGCCCGCCGCCCCAGCTCTCGACCGGGATGCCGTCCCGGTCGGAGATGGCGGTCAGCGAGACTCCCGCACAATTCCTCACCTCGGCGAGGACCTCGGCAAAGCTCATCGCGTCGCTCTTTCCCGGCCAAGTGTAAGGGAAGCCAGCCAGCGCTGCAACGCCGCAATCTTGCGCTCCCGGGACGACAGCTTGAGCGGCGCTCCGGGCAGCGGCTCCTGAATGTCGCGCACCAGCGCCAGCAGGTCCCGGGCCTCCGTGTTGCCCGGGTCGCGCTCCAGCAGGCGCTCGAGCACCCGCACGGCCTCGTTGAGATCCTGCTGCTGCACGTACAGGCGCGCCAGCGTGAGCGAGGCCGGCGGTTGCACGGCCGCGTCCTCAAGGCGAGGCTCGGGGGTCGGGGCCTGCAGCACCTTGCGCAGCAGCACCAGTCCCGCTTCGGCCTCCGGCACGGTGAAAAGCTCCGCCTCCCCGGCCGGCTTCGGGACGGGGAGCTCCTCGGCGGGGGCCTCGGGAACGGGCGGGGCCGGCTCCGGGGCCTTCTCAAGCTGCGCTGGGGGCTCCCCGAACAGTGCCTCGGCAGTTTCCTGATCGGCCGCAGGCGGCGCCGGGGGCTGCACGGGCGCGATCGGTACGGTCAGCCGGTGCGTGTCCGCAGGAGACGCGAGCGGTTCCGCCTCCGCCGGAAAGGCGAAGTCGGGGGTCGGTGGCGCCGCCTCGGGCTCCCGGACGAGCGCGTCCAACGGCTCCGCGAGCTGCTCCGGCTCCGGGGTGGCCTCCTCGACCTCCTGGGCCCGCGCGAAAACCTCGGAAGACTCGATCAGCGCGGCATCCTGCGCCTCCGCCGCGTGGGGCTCCTCGGGCGGCGTCGGGGGACCCACCTGGGTCGCGAGCTCGTCCACCGCCGACTGCAGCACCTCGTCGCCGGGCACCAGCTCCAGGCAGTGCCTCATCGCCTCCAGCGCCGCCGGGCGCTCGCCCAGGGCGAGGTGGCCCTCCCCTAGCAGGCGCCACGCCACCGGGTTCTGCGGGTCGAGCGCGAGCGCCTGCTCCAGGCCGTGGACGGCCTCGACGGCCTGCCCGGCGTCCAGGCAGGCCCGGCCCAGCGAAACCCAGGCGGCCACGTAGCGGGGGTGATGGGCGAGCCCGGAGTGCAGCACCTCGGCGGCCTCCGCACCCCTCCCCTCGCGGCGCAGCAGCTCCCCGAGCTGGTAGAACTGCCGCGAGGCCGGGTTGGCGGCAAGCTCCCGCTGCAGCTCCGCGATCCTGCGTGCGCTCTCGGTCATCGGCTCATTTTACCGTTTCCGGGCAAGAAAAGGGGCCGCGCCGTCGCGTGGCCCCGATCTTCTTGTTGCCTGGCCGGATTTAGGTGTAGGTGAAACCGCTCACCAGTGTCGCGCTTTGGGCATCCGGATTCGTCACCACCACGTTCACAGCGCCCGCGGCGCCTGCCGGCGTCGTGCAGGTGATCGTGGTGCTCGTAACGTTCGTGACGGTCGCGCCCACGCCGCCGAACGTCACGGCCGCTCCGGCCTGGAAGTTGGTCCCGGTGATCGTCACCGAGGTGCCGCCCGCCGCCGGGCCGTTGTTGGGGGTCACGTTGCTGATCGTTGGTGCGGCCGCGATGACCGTGATGAGGCCCGAGGAGGCCGTCACCGTGCACGATCCGCCACCCACCGACGCGATGATGTTGCCCGAGCCGGCCAACGTTGGCGTGACGATGATCGGGTAGGGGCTGGAGGACGGAGGAATCGTCACGCTCCCCGGGGATGCGGCGAAGCCCACGTATGTCAGGTTCACCGTGGCAGAAGCGGTCAATGGACTCGGCGTGAACGTGAGCGGGATCATGAACGGAGAACCAACCTGCGGCGTTCCGACCACGGCACCCAGGCTCATACTCGTCAGGCCAGTGATAAGGCACCCAGTGTCGCACGGGTTGATGATGATGGCCCCGTTGAGGGTGTCGGAACAACCGTTGTGCGGGTTGTTCACCGAGACGCTCACCTGGGTCTGGACAAACCGGTTTCCACATGCCCCTGCGCCGGTGGTGCACCCGATCTGATTGAGGCTGATCGAACTCAAGTCTGGCAGCGAGGACAAGGTCAGCGTGTTGGCGTCCACGAACGTCGCAGGGACGGGCGTCAGGCCTCCGAAGCTCACCGTCATCCCCTGTTGGAAGCCGGAGCCGCGGACCGTGACATTGTGGCTGCTCCATGGCGTCGAGCACGCCAAAACGCTCGGCGGCACCGCCACCGGCACGTACTGCTGCACGTAGTTGCCGCCGCCGTCAATCTGCACCGAACTGATGAGCGGGCGGATCGCCCGGTACGTGAACGCCTGGGGCGGCACCATATTATCCGTGCTGAAGGAGGTGTTGGAGTTCACGTTGGTGACGCTCAGGGTCGCCGCAACGTCGGTGCATTGCCGCGCGCTATCCGGGAGTGGCTTGCTCCTGGCCACGATCTCAGTTCCGGCAACGGACAGAACATCCCATTGGTACTGGCCGCCCGCCGTGGCAACGACGTTGACCGGCGCCGCGAATCCCTGGCCGAAGATCGTGACCGTGGTCGGCGTGTCCGCCGGGCCGTCCATCGGCGTGAAGCTCGAGATGAACATCGTCACACCGTAGCGGAAGTCCGCCGTGTTGGAGACCTTGCCGTTCCCGATGTTGGTCACTGTGACAGTAGCCGGGACCATGTCAGTCGGTGCCGTCGGTGTGATGCTGGGCGAGATGCAGACAATCTTGGTGTAGCTGGTGGACACGACCTGGGCCTGGAATTTGCCACTACTGCCGGTGTCGAACAGCACCTGCACCGGCTCCCAGAAACCCACACCCGAGATCGTGACCTGTGTGCCGCCCTCGAAGGGGCCCGCATTGGGCGTGAGCGCGAAGATCTGCGGCTCATAGGTCGGGGTTGGGGTTGGTAGCGCGACTCCGGTGAACGTCACCGTGGTGCTATCGGAGTCTCCTGGCACGCGCCCAAGGATCGTGGCCGTACCCGCAGTGGAGGCTGTGACGTTGATGCTTGTGCCGCCGCCGGTGGTGGTGCGCACCGCCGTGGTCGCTCCGTTGGGCGGAAACTGGCCGCCGCTGACGTCGAAGTTCACCGCGGTGCCGTCCGCGGCGCTCGCGCTGCCGGAGGTGACCCGCGCGGTCACGAGCACGGAGTCACCGGCCTTTGCGGTGGTCGTCTCCGGAGTGAGGGAGATGTTGAAGGCCGGGACCGCGGTCGGCTTCGGTGCCGTCGGGCTCTTGGAGTTGCAGCCTGCAAGCAGCACGACTGCCGCGAGTGCCATTGCGATGTATTTGGAGTTTCGCATCATGGTCGTCTCCCGCATCTCCTCTTTATCAGTAAAAGAAGTTCAGGTTCACGTCGAAGGCGAGGCTCACGGCCTCGCCCGCGACGGTCTTGCCGAACACCTCGATGTGAAGCCTCTGCCGGATGTTGGTCTTGCCGGTCTCCTTGTCGTAGCCGCCGTTCTGGGGGAAAAGCTGGTACAGCGGCGCCTGCTGGAAATACTCGGCGGGGAAGATGCGGTAGTTCTGAACGGTGGCGCTGCCGCCCGCGGCCACGTACACGCTGTAGTAGTTCTGCCACTGGGGCGAAGCCACGGTGCCGCCGTCCGTGCGGCTTGGCGTGATCACCCACTGAGTGAGGAGGACGTCGGCCTGCGAGGAGAGCGTGGCCGACGGGCTCTTGGCTTTCGACGTGATCGTCAGGTTCTCGATGAACACGTCGGCACCGCTCGCGACGCTCACGTCCGCCGGGCCGCTCTGGATGGTCTCCGAGAGGATGACCGGCGCTCCTGTGTTGGCGGAGTCGTTGCCCCCGTAGCATCCAACCACTGCCAGCGCACCGAGCGCGATCAGCGCAAAGACTGCCAGTCGTTGTGTTCTCATGGCTTCCCCCTAGTACTTCACGATGCGCGGCGTGATGAAGATGAGGAGCTCGTCGTGCTGATTGACCGTCGCATGGTTGCCGAACATCCAGCCGATCAGCGGCAGCTTGTTCAGGCCGGGTACCCCGTTCTTCTGCTCGTTCTCGGTGACCTTGAAGATGCCGCCGATCACGGTCGTGCCGCCGTCCCGCACCATCACGCGCGTCTTGGCGTCCCGGGTGCTGATCGGGACGTTCTGGCCGCCGGCGATGTTGACGCCGGAAACCGGCTCGCGCTTCTTGAGGTCGATGTCGAGAAGCACCGTGCCTTCGGCCGTGATCTGCGGCGTCACGTCGAGTGAGAGCGTTGCGTCCACGTACTGCACGGTGACGGTCTGGTTCGCCACCGTCTGGATCGGCAGCATGGTGCCGCTCTGGATGTGCGCCTTCTCGTTGTTCTGCGCAGTGACCCGGGGCGAGGAGACGACCCTCGCGAGGCCGTCGTTCTCGGCGGCGTTGATCGTGAAGTCCAGGTTGAACGAATCGAGGATGTCCCCGAACGCGAAGCTCAGGACGCCGAGGCCGGAGATGTTTTGCGCCACACCGGCGCCGCCGAAGTCGGACGTGCCGGTGACGGTCGCCCAGTTCGGGAACTTCCAGCCGGTAGTGGTCCCGTGCTGAGCGTCGGCGCTGCCGGTGAAGCCCCACACGATCCCCAGCGCGCGGGCGAACTGGCGCGTGGACTCGACGATGCGCGCCTCGATCACGACCTGCTTGTTGGGCTGGTCCACGCTGTCGATCAGGTTGACGATGCCCTCGAGGCGGTCGCTGGCGTCGCGGATGATGAGCATGTTGCTGCGCTCGTCAACGACCACGGAGCCGCGGTCCGAGAGGATGAAGCCCTGGGAGGTCAGCAGGCTCTTGACGGTGCCCGCCTTGGCGTAGGAGAGCGTCTTTGTGATCGTGCGCAGTGGCGCCGCGTTCTCGGACTCCTTCCGGAACGCCGCCGCCTGCGACTTCTCCGAGGTCAGCCTCTCCATCCTGGCCACGCGGAGCACGTTGTTCTCCACCGCGTAACCGAGGCGGTTGATGCGCAGGATGATGTCCAGGCACTGGTCCCAGGGGACGTTCTCGAGGTTGACCGTGACCGAGCCCGAGACGTCCGGGTCAACGACGACGTTCAGGCCCGTGATCTTGGCGAAGGTGCGCAGGACGTCCTTGATGTCCGCGTCCTTCAGCTCGAGGGAGATCGGCTCGCCCGTAAAGCGCGCCACCTGGCTCTCGACCTCCTTGGTCCCGGTCGTCAGCACGTTGACCTGGTTGCCGGCCTGCTCGGCCATCGCCGCCTGCGAGGTGGTCCACGGCGACTCAGCCGCGGGCGCCTGCCTGGGCTGCTCCACCGGCGGCGCCGCCAGCGGGGGGGCCTCCTGCTTCTGCGGGCCCGGCTCGTTCACGATCGTGACGGGCACGGCCGCAGCCACAGCTGGCTTCTCTGCCGGCTTCTCGACGGGCTGCGGGGCCGGCTCGACCGGAGCGGCCGGGGGCGGGACCTCCTGCGGCGGCGGGGCGGCCTGGGCGACCTCGGCGGGCTGCGGCGCCGGCAACGCTGCGGCGGCCGTGGGCTCGCCGCCCACCCGCAACAGCGCACCCTGCGCCGTGGAATCGGCCCGGTACGGCATCGACTGATCGAGGTCCACCACCACCCTCACCACGGGCTCGGGCGAGGTCGCGAACTGCGCCACCCTGACCTGCTTGACGCCCGCGACGCCGACGGGTTGCACGCGGCGGGTCACGCGGCTGACGACGCCCTTGAGGTCCGCGACGACGCGGGGTGGGTTCTCGAGGCTGAACGTCTTCACCTCCATGGGACCCTGGCCGTTCAGCTGCACCGACACGCCGGTGCTGTCGGCCACCGCGATCACGTCGTTCAGCTCGGCGGGCTGACCGGTGCGCGGGGCCTGCTGCGGTCTCTCCACCCGCACCTCGACGCCGGACGGCAGACCGGCCACGCTGACGGTGGCCTCGGTGTCGGCCTCGACCCGCAGGCGGGCCCACTGCTTGCCCCCCTCGTCCATGGTGGACAGCGTCGCCTGCCGCAATCCCGCCGTGGGCTCCGAGACCGCCGGCAGGGGCGTAGCCAGGACCGCCTCGGGGAACTCCAGCACCACGACTCCGGGCTCGGCCTGCGTCTTGGTGAAGGTCAGGGGCCCCGACGCGCTGATCACCAGCGCCGGCGCAGGCGTGGTGGTCCACGCCATGCCGAGAATCGAGACTGCCGGCTGTCCGGTGGCCACACCCGGAATCAGGAGGGCAGCGAGCACCCCGACCGCCACCACCGCTATCAACGAGCGAGTACCTGTCGCCATCATCGCAACCCCCAAGAGATCATTGAAGCGTGCGCACGACTTCGCGATAGGGCTTGAGGCTCTTCGGATCGGCCACCTGCATCCGGAACACGACCTTGCCCATCTCGATCGACTCGACGGTGCCATCGAAGAGAACCGTACCCGGCCGGATCAGGTAGCTCATGTTGTCGGTTCCCTGGATCATGGCCACGAAACCCTCGGGAATCTTCAGGATGCCTTCCAGGCGGATCTCCTCGATGCCCATTCCCCGCAGCCCGGGCGGGCGTACGCCCAACTCCTCCTTCGCCTGCCGAGCGAGCAGGGAGCGGAACGGATCGCGCCTCCCGGCCGGGTCGTACGTGAAGCCCTGGCCAGCCTCGACGGCCTCGTCGCCGCGCAGGATTCGCTCGACGGTGGAGGTGTCGATCGGGCTCTCCGCCGGTGCCGGGGTCGCCTTCGGCGGCGCCTGCGCGAAAGCAACGAGCGCCACCAGCAGAAGAACGAGTGCCAACGCTCCCCTGCTCATTGCCGAACTCCTTCCTGTTTCACTTCTCCGTAGATGAAGGTCTTCATCGTGAACCCCGCGGTGATGGTGTATGAAGACCCCTTCTTGTTCAGGCCGGACAGGGAGAGGGACTCCACGTTGATGATCCGCGAGAACCGCGAGAGGCGGTCGAAGAACATCGCCAGCTCGTGGTAGTCCGCCTGGAGCTGCACCGAGAGCGGCCACTCCGAGTAGAAGTCCTTCTTGATGAAGCCCCCGGGCTGGAACGACACGATGCGGAAGTTGCCCCTCTCGGCCAGCGACTTGAGCTTCTTGATCAGCTCGTCGGTCTGCTTGGCGGTGGGAAGGATGCGGAGCAGGCGGTTCAGCTCGGTCTCGAGACGCTCGGCCTCTTCCCGGAACTGGGGGAGCCGGGCCTCGGCGGCCTTGCCCTCCCGGACCTTGCCCTGGAGAACTTGAAGGTCGTTCGTGCGCGCCTTGATATCCTTCTGTATATCGCTGAAGAGGTAGTTCTCGAAGGCCCAGATAAGGGCACCCGCGATCACCACCCCCAGGATCACCGCGAAGTACCACGGCCGGTTTTCGAGGTCGAGGCCTGCCATGTCGCAAAGCCCCCCTAGCTCCGCGCGGCGGCGGCGGGCGCCGCCTCCCGCGGGGTCTGCGTGAACGTGCAGGACAGATCGAAGGTGAAGACACCTTTCTCATCCTGCGACATGATCTTCAAGCTCGGCTCGGCGAAGAACGGGCTCGCTGTGAGGTTGGAGATGAAGTTTGCGACCGCGTTCTCGTTCAGCGCCTGCCCCTGAAGGTTGAGCGTGTTGCCGTTGAGGCTCATGGTCGTGAGCCAGGTCAGGTCGGGCAGCGCCTTGCTCACCTCGTCCATGACGCGCACCGGCCCGTACTGGTTCTGCTTGAGCTGCTCGATGACCTCGATCTTGTGCTTGAGCTCGGCGTTCTTCTTCTTGAAGTTCTCCACCTCTGCGATGATCGGCTTGAGCCGTTCGAACTCGCGCTGGTTCGTGGCGATCTCGGCCTTGATCGAGGCGAGCGTGGAGGTCAGCTTCCAGTACCTCAGTCCCACGAATGCGAGGGCCAGGACGATCAGCCCGAGGAGAACGTAGTTGTTGAGTTTGGCGGCGCCCAGCGAGATCAACGGCGCACGCGCGACCTTCTCCGCACGCGCTTCGACGAGGAGGTTGATCTTTATCATGGGCATCAGTCTCCGGTGGTCCGCAGGGCCATGCCGACCGCGACGGCCATCGCAGGTGCATGGCGGTTGAGCCACTCAGGAGGGAACTGGCTCTCGGAGTACGAGATCTCGCGGAACGGGTTCATCACTTCCACCCGCGCGCCGAGCCGCTCCTTCAGCACACCGTCGAGATTGAGCACCTGGCACGCCCCGCCGGCCATTGCGATCTCCTCCACGTGGTCGTGGCTGGAGGTCGTGTAGAAGAACTCGAAGGTCTTCTGCAGCTCGGCGGCGAGGTCCTCGCTGACGCCGTTGAGGACCCCGAGGATGGTCTGCGGCGTGTGGTCGCCGAGCTGCTCGCCGGTCTTGACCGCCTCCGCCTGCTCCCGCGTCAGGTTGAGCTCACGCTGGATCGCCTCGGTGTAGGCGTTGCCGCCGAAGACGATGTCGCGCCAGAACACCGACTGGCCCCGCGCCAGGATGTTCACGTTCATGATGTGGGCGCCGATGTTCACGAGCGCGAGCACCTTGTCCTGGGGAACCCCGTAGTTGTACTCGTACGCGTTCTGCAGGGCGAAGACGTCCACGTCCACCAGCGCCGGGACCTTCCCGAGCTGGGAGATGATCCCGGTGTAGTCGGCGATGCGGTCCTTCTTCGCCGCGACCAGGAGAACGTCCACGGTATCCGAGTCGCCACCCAGGACCACGTAGTCCAGCTTGACCTCGTTGACGTCAAACGGGAGGTACTGCTCGGCCTCCCAGTGGATGGACTCGGCGAGCTCCGCGTCGGACATCGCCGGCACCTGGATCTTGCGGATCGCGACGGAGATGCCGGAGAGCGAGACCCCGACGCCGGCGTTCTTGACGCTCTGCTCCTGGATGAGGCGCTGGGCCACCTCGACGACGAGCGAGGAGTCCATCACCGTGCCTTCGACGATCGCCTCGGGGGACAGGGGCGCGTGACCGGCGTGGAGGAGCGAGAACCTGCCGCCCTTGCTGCCCTTGAGCTCCACGAGTTTGACCGCAGAGGAGCCTATATCGAGCCCGACGATCCCTTTTTTCTTTCGTAGAAGCACGATTTCCCGCCTCCTCCGTTCGTTTCTGATCGTCCGCGCTAAGGAGGATGTGTTCCTCGCATCCTTTTGTGACTAATCTTAGCAGGTTCAACCTCTTTGTCAAGAATACTCTAGCCACCTGCGACCTTGGCAATCTCGGTACCGAGTGTTAGAATACGCCGCCCTCAGGCGAGGGAGGGAGGCTCGATGGCTCAGGTTTGCGAGATCTGCGGCAAACAAAGTATGAATGGAAACCAGATAAGTCACGCCCACAACGTGTCGAAACGGCTGTGGAAACCGAATCTGCGCGTCGTGCGCGTTGTCGTCGGCGAACAGACGAAGCGCATCAAGGTGTGCACACGCTGCCTTCGCTCGGGGAAGGTCGTGAAAGCCAGCCACTAGTCGGCGCGGTTCTGCTCTCTCGAACACGCGAAGAAAAGCCGGTTCGGTATCACGCCACCTGCGTCACAAGATGCGCAGGTGGCGTTGTTGCGTTGTGGCGTCCACCTCGACTGTCGTGACGCCAGGAAGGCGGCGCAGCACAACGAGGAGTTTCTCCAGGTGCCCGCGACCGTCCACGTCCACGACCAGGTCGGCGGTGCCAAGCTGGCCCTCCTGGGTCGCGAGATGACAGCTGCGGATGTTTGCGTCCTCCCCGTTCGCCGCCTGGGAGATCGCCGCCAGCATGCCCGGCCTGTCCTCGAAGGTCACGTGCACAGGCACGGAGAACGCGCCCGTCACGCTCCCCCACTCCACGTCGACCTCGCGCTCCGTCGTGTAGAGGAGCTTCCGCACGTTCGGACAGCTCGCCGCGTGGACCGCGACACCCTTCCCGCGTGTGATGTAGCCCACAATTTCGTCGCCCGGGAGGGGGTTGCAGCACTGCGCACGGTAGGTGAGGAGGTCCCGCTGGCCCTTCACCATGATGACCGCCGCCTCGGGTGCGGCTGCCGCCCGTCCCCTTGGCAGGGGCACCGGCGTCACGGGGCGCGTGCGCACGAGCGGGGCCAGGAGATCCCGCAGGGAGATGCGCCCAAAACCGATGGCCGCGAAGAGGTCCTCCTCCTTGCCGTAGCCGTGCTCCGCGGCTATCTGCGCCAGTTGGTCTTCGTCGCGCAGCTGCTTGACTGACAATCCCATCTTGCGGCACTCACGCTCGAGGAGCTTCTTGCCCGCCTCGACGGCCTGGTCCTTCTCGCCGCGGTTGAGCCAGGCGCGGATCTTGTTCTGGGCTCGTGCGGTGACCGCGATCTCGAGCCAGTCGCGGCTCGGCGCCTGGTTGGGCGAGGTGAGGATCTCGACGATGTCCCCGTTCGCCAACGGAGTACGCAGCGGCATCAGCTTGCCGTTGATGCGCGCCCCGACGCAGTGATGGCCCACCTCCGTGTGGACGCGGTAGGCGAAGTCGATCGGCGTCGCCCCGCGCGCGAACGCGAACACCTCGCCCTTCGGCGTGAACGTGTAGACCTCCTCCGGGTAGAGGTTCAGCTTGAGGGAGTTGAGGAAGTCGCGCGGGTTCTCCTGGTGCCCCTCGACGAGGCCGCGCAGCCACGACACGCGCTCCGCGTCCTGACTGGGCTCCTTCCCCTCCTTGTAGAGCCAGTGCGCTGCGATCCCCCGTTCGGCGATCTCGTCCATGTCCCGCGTCCGAATCTGCACCTCGAACGGCTGCCCTTCCGGACCGATCACGGAGGTGTGCAGCGACTGGTACGCGTTCGCCTTGGGCATCGCGATGTAGTCCTTGATCCGGCCGGGCACGGGGCGCCAGAGCTGGTGGATGAGGCCGAGGGCGGCGTAGCAGTGGGGCACCGTGTCCACGAGCAGCCGGAAGGCGAGGAAGTCGTAAACCCGCTCGAGGCCGATCCCCTGCCTGCGGAGCTTGCTCCAGATGGAGTGCATGTGCTTGATCCTGCCGCGCACCTCGGCGGGGATCGAGTTCTCCTCGAGGACCTTGCCGATCGTGGAGCGGATCTCGGCGATCAGCGCCGCGGCCATCGCTTCGCGCTGGCGCATCTGCTCCGTGAGACGCCGGAACTCCTCGGGGTGCTGGTGAAGGAGGGCCAGGTCCTCGAGCTCCGCCTTCATGCGGCCCATGCCCAGGCGATGGGCGATCGGGGCGTAGATCTCCATGGTCTCGGCGGCGATGCGCCGGCGCGCCTCGTCGTGCAGGTACCCCAGCGTGCGCATGTTGTGGAGCCGGTCGGCGAGCTTGACCAGGATCACTCGCACGTCCGCGATCGAGGCGAGCAGCATCCGGCGGACGTTTTCCGCCTGAGCCGCGGCGCGGGCCGCGTACGACTGTTCCATGGTGGTGATCTTGGTGAGCGCCTTCACGAGGCCGGTGATGTGCTCCCCGAACTGCTCCTCGAGCTCCTCGTCGCTGACCCAGGTGTCCTCGAGCAGGTCGTGCAGCAGCCCGGTCGCGATCGCCACATCGTCGAGGTGCATCTCGGCGAGGATGCGGGCGACCTCGAGCGGGTGCACGAGGTAAGGCTCGCCCGACACCCGCACCTGCCCGCGGTGGGCCATCGCGGAGTAGACGTAGGCGCGCCTAAGGAGATCCTCGTCGCACTCCGGGTTATAGCCGGCGACGATCTCGAGGATGTCCTCGAAGCGGGGGAGCGTCTCAGTCACCAAACCATTGTAAGGGCAGGGGGAAGCGTCTCAGCCGGGGAACTGCGGTGTCAAACGGGGAGACAGTCGCGGGCGGACTCACCTGCCACGAACGAGGAAGGGACGGCAGGAGAACGAGTTCCGGAACGCGCCCGTGGCGGCCTGGGTCAGGGGTCAGGGGTCAGGGGTCAGGGGTCAGGGGTCAGGGGTCAGGGGTCAGGGGTCAGGGGTCAGGGGTCAGGGGTCAGGGGTCAGGGGTCA
>DATKMD010000154.1:0-11309 GCA_035542075.1 Thermoanaerobaculaceae bacterium | reverse complement strand
CATCCGCATGACCACCCGCGAGGAGCGCGCGGCACTGATCCGGGAGGCCGGCTACAACCCGTTCCGGCTAAGGGCGGAGCACGTGCTCATCGACCTCCTGACCGACTCCGGCACCGGCGCCATGAGCACCCACCAGTGGGCGGGGGTCATGGAGGGTGACGAGTCCTACGCCGGCGCGCGCAGCTTCTTCCGATTCGAGCACGCGGTGAGGGGGATCTTCGGCCACAGGCACGTGATCCCAACTCACCAGGGGCGCGCCAGCGAGCGCCTGCTGTGCCACGCGGTCGTGCGGCCCGGTCACGTGATTCCGGGCAACACCCACTTCGACACCACCCGCGCCAACATCGAAGACGCCGGCGCCGAGGCGCGCGACATGGTCATCCCCGAGGGGCGGGACCCCGAACTCGAGCACCCGTTCAAGGGCAACATCGACCTCGCCGCCCTCGAGCGTTGCCTCGCGGACGTCGGCCGTGAGCGCGTGCCGTTCGTGCTGATCACGGTCACCAACAACTCAGGAGGCGGGCAACCGGTTTCCATGGCCAATCTGGTGGCTGCCCGCGCGGTGTGCGACCGTTTCGGAGTACCGCTCTTGCTGGACGCCGCCCGGTTCGCCGAGAACGCCTACTTCATCAAGCTCCGCGAGCCGGGGTACGCGGAAAAGACCCCGCTCCAGATCGCCCGCGAGATGTTCGCGCTCTCCGACGGCGCCCTCATGAGCATGAAGAAGGATGCTTTCGGCAACATCGGCGGGGTGATCTCGATCAACTCCGACGACTGGGCCGAGCGCATCCGCACGCGGCTCATCCTGACCGAGGGGTTCATCACCTACGGCGGACTCGCCGGGCGCGACCTCGAGGCGCTCGCGATCGGGATCGAGGAGATCCTCGACGAGGAGTACCTCAAGTACCGGATCGCCTCGACCGCGTACGTGGGCAACCACCTCGCCAAGGCGGGTGTGCCACTACTCAAGCCGATCGGCGGCCACGCCGTCTACCTCAACGGCCGCAAGTTCTGCGACCACATCCCGGACGAGCAGTTTCCCGGCTGGGCGCTCTCGGTGGCGCTCTACGAGCACGTCGGGGTGCGGGCGTGCGAGATCGGCAACGTGATGTTCGGCACGCAGGATCCAAAGACCGGCGCGTGGACGTGGCCCGCCCTCGACCTCGTGCGCCTCGCGATCCCCCGTCGCGTCTACACCCAGAGCCACATGGACTACGTCGTCGAGGGGATCACCGAGCTCTTCCGGCATCGCCGCGAGATCCGCGGCCTGCGTTTCGTCCACCGCCCGGCGGTCCTGCCCCACTTCACCGCCACGTTCGAGATCGTTTAGGAGACTGGGGTCCGAGGTTCGTTGTTCCTGGTCCGCAGTTCGCAGCGAGCTCTCATTCCATTGTCACACCTCGGGTTGCGCCTGCCATTCGCTGGCCTTGGGTGGTAAAATTCATCCATGGAGGTCAGACGACAGGGGGCCTTGGTCCGCCTCTCGAGGCGGGATCCCGGCGAGCACGGATCGGCCGATGTCGGGCCGTCCGGGGTTGAAGGCGTCCGCCTCGCCTGGGAGCTGAGCCAGGAGCAGTGGGCACTCCAGAGGGACCATGATCCCGTTCAACCCAGACTTCAAAGATCTGCTGTCCTGCTTGCTCGCCGCTGACGTCCACTTCCTCCTCGTAGGCGGATACGCGCTGGCGTTCCACGGCCACCCACGCGCCACGAAGGACATGGATGTCTGGGTCGAACCGACGCGTGAGAACGCCGAGAGAATCCTGCGCGCGCTCGCGTCGTTCGGTGCGCCGACTCAGGATGTCACTGCCGACGATTTCACCGACCTCCGGACGGTGTTTCAGATCGGCGTCCCGCCCCGACGCGTCGGCCTCGTGTGTTCGATCGAAGGTGTAGCTTTCGACCAGGCGTGGGGTGATCGCGAGAGCCTCCACCTGGATGACATCGAAGTTCCGGTGATAGGGCTTGAAGCGATGCTAGCAAACAAACAGGCGACCGGCCGCGCGCAGGACATCGCTGACGCCGAGGTCATACGCGACCTGCTCAAGAAATCCACCAAGGCCTGAATCATCCGATAGGAGTTGAAATCTCCTCACCCTCCGCGGTCTGCGCTTCGTCCACCGCCCCGCGGTGCTCCCCCACATCACTGCCGCTTTTGAGATGGTCTGACGCCCGACGTTCGGCGCTCGGGAACCTCTCAGTCCTTGCCCGTTGCGGGGAAGTTCAGGCGGCGACGGTACTCCTGCCAGCGCGGGTCGGACCGCCAGGGGAACCACTGGTCGTCGTAGAAACCCCAGGGGAGGAAGATGTGGTGGTAGCCGAACGCCGCCTCGAGGGCGTGGAACGTCTCCTCCTTGTTGCCAAGCGCCGCCTGGATTCCGAAAAGGAAGAAACCGAATTTCGCAAAGTCTTCCCGCTCCATCTCCGCGACAAGCTTCAGCGCGTCGTCCTTGCGCCCGGCCGCAGCGTACGACTCCGCGAGGCCGTACTTCCAGTCCGGGTTCACCGCCGCCAGTTTCTTGCCGGTCTCGATCGCCTGCTCAAACATCTTCTTTCCCGCAAGGGCGCTACCCAGCACGTAGAGCCCGTCCGTGTCGTTCGGGTCGAGCTCGAGCGCCTTGCGGGCCCACTCGACGGCCTTGTCGTTTTCGCCGACATTGGCATGCATCCAACCAACCCACGCCGCGAAGACGGGCGTCAGCGGGTCCAGTTCGGCTGCCCGTTTCGCCTCGGCGAGCCCGTCGTCGATCCGGCCGAACAGGTGCAGGTACCAGCTGTAATGCGCATGCGCCTCGGGCAGATTGGGGTTGAGCTCGAGCGCGCGCTTGAACTCCCGCTCGGCGCCCGGCCAATCCCAGTCGTGGTACGTCTTGATGGCTGCGAGCGCAAGGTGCGCCTGCGCGAGGTCGTCGTCGAGCTCCAGCGCCTTGAGCGCGGCGGCGCGGGCCCGCGGGAAACCCTCGTTGGGCGGTACCGTCCCGCCCGGACCGTGGTAGAGGATTGGGTACGCCAGCGCCAGCCCCGCGTACGGCAGCGGATCCGCCGGGTTCGTGTCGATCGCCTGTTGGAGCAGTGCCATGCCCTTCGCGTACCCTTCAGGCGTCTTCTTGTACAGGTGGAACATCGCCTTCAGGTACGCCTCGTAGGTTTCGGGGTTGACCGGCCGCGCCGTCGCGAGGCGTGCCTTCTCCTGCGGGCTCAGCGTGAGCTTGATCTCGCGCGTGATCGCCGCCACGATGTCGTTTTCCAGTGACAACACGTCCCGCAAGGAGGCTTCGTAGCTGTGCGCCCACACTTGTGCCTGGGTCGCGGGGTCGATCAGCTGGGCCGTGACCCGCACGCGGTCTCCCGAGCGCAGCACTGCGCCGGTGATCAGGCCGGACACGTTGAGCTCCCGCGCGATCTCCTTCGGCGCCGCGCTCGTTCCCTTGTAGCGGAGCACCGACCCGCGCGCGATGACTCGCTTGAGACCGGCGAGTTGGCCGAGGTTCGTGACCAGTGCGTCGTGCATCCCGGCGGCGAGGTACTCCTGCTCCGGATCGCCCGAGAGGTTCTCCAGCGGCAGCACCGCCAGCGAGTCGATCCGCCCCGCCGCGGCGCCCCCAGCCAACCGCCCACGCACACCGCCCACGTTCATTGCCAGTGCCAGCACGACCAGCGCCGCGGCCACGTTTGCCGCCACCAGCCACGGACGACGGCGCACAAGCTGCCTCCACGCGGGCCACGACACGCCGACCTCGCCCGACCGCACCGCCTCCAGCGCCGCCTCCACCTCACTGCCACGCTGGTAGCGATGCGCTGGATCCTTCACAAGACAGCGCTTGATGATCGTGGCCAACTGCGGAGGCACGCTCGCCGGCAACGGCCGCGGCTCATCCTTGATGATCGCCGCCAGCGTGTCGGTTGCCGTGTCCCCTCGAAACGGCCGCTGCCCCGCCAGTATCTCGTACAGCACCACTCCGAACGCGAACACGTCCGCCCGCTGGTCGACCGGCATCCCCCGGGCCTGCTCCGGCGCCATGTACGCCACTGTACCCAGTACACGGCCGGCCTCCGTCGCCCCCGTCGGCGCGTGGGTGAGCGTGTCGGCCTCGTCCAGCGGCACGCTCTCGACCAGCTTGGCGAGGCCGAAGTCCAGGATCTTGACCGTCCCCTCACTCGTGAGGAACACGTTCTCCGGCTTGAGGTCGCGGTGGACGATGTTCTTCGCATGCGCGGCCGCCAGCCCGTGCGCGAACTGTACGGCGATCCCCACCGCCTCCCGCACTGGGATCGCCCCCCTCGCGATCCTCGCCTTGAGCGACTCCCCCTCGAGCAGCTCCTCGACCAAGTACGGCACGCCCTCAGAGGTGCCCACGTCATGGACGTCGAGGATGTTGGGGTGGGAGAGTGCCGCCGTGGCCTTGGCCTCGCGCTCGAAACGCTTCAGCCGCTCGGGATCACTCGCGAACTCGGCGGGCAGCACCTTGATCGCGACGTCCCGCCCGAGCCGTGTGTCGCGGGCGCGGTAGACCTCACCCATCCCGCCCGCGCCGATCGGGGCGACGATCTCGTACGGGCCGAGGCGTGAGCCGATCATTGACCCGTGCCCGTTGGGAAATTCATGCGGCGCAGAAGATCCCCGAAACGCGGATCGGAGCGTATCTTGGCGAGAAGCAGGTCGGACTTGAGCTGGCAAAGACCGTAATCGCGCTGCGCGTAGGCGCGGTCGAGCCACCCGAACGCCTTGTCCTTCTCACCGCGCCATGCGTAGACCTCGGCGATCTGGTAGGCAGCGGTTTCGGTGTACTTGGCAATCAATTCGTCCAGAGCCTGCTGCGATGCCCTCGCGTCCCCGAGGTCGTGTTCTGCCATCGCCGCGCCCGTGAGACGCCCATATTCAAGCGTTCGCGAAAACTCGAGGAGCGCGTCCTTCGGGTTGCCCTCGAGAAGGTACGTGAACCCGAGAAACCGGTGGCTGATGACGTCATCCGGACTGATCTCGATCGCCCGGGTCAGGGCCTTCCGCGCATTCGGGAAGTCGCCGCTAGAGCAGAGGCCCACGCCGAGGTTTTGCCACGCCGTTCCTGAGAGCGGGTCGAGATCGATTGCCTTCCTCGCCTCCAGAGTGGCCTCCGGCAGACGACCTACAGTCGTGAGGAGCCAGCTGGCAACGAGGTGCGCATCGACGTTGCCCGGATCGAGCGAGAGCGCCTGTTCAACATCCGTCTGCGCCCCGGGCCAGTCAGGGGGGAAAGCGCTGCTGCGGAGGTAGCCCCGCGCTGCATAGCCCTCCGCCAGCGTCGGGTCGAGCGAGATCGCCTTCTCTACCGCCGCACGCGCCTTCTGCTCCCACTGTTCCATCTCGGCCAACTTGTCGGACTGGGCCGCCAAGTCGACCTCCGCGACCGCGAGACTGGCATAGGCCGCGGCGTAACCCGGATCGAGCCGAATTGCGTTCTCGTAGGCCTCAACCGCCCGACGTGAGCCATCCGGGTTACTGAAGTTGTAGAAATGACGACCCAGGAGGTACTGGGTGTAGGCCTCCGGGTTCGCCGTCTGGCGCTGTGAGGCGACCGGGCGCTCCGGCGGCAGGAGCGTGACCTTCAGCGCCGCCACCACCGCCCCCGCGATCTCGTCCTGTACCGCGAAAACGTCGGTCATCGTCCGGTCGTAGCTCTCCGCCCAGATCTGGTACCCGTCGGCCACGTTGACGAGCCGCGTCGAGACCCGCAGCCGGTCGCCCGACCGGCGCACGCTCCCCTCCAGCACCGTCGCCACGTGCAGCTCGCGACCGATGTCGGCAAGCTTGGCGTCCTTTCCCTTGAAGGCGAAAGAGGACGTGCGCCCGGCCACGTGGAGCTCCTTCACCTTCGTGAGGAGACCCATGAGCTCCTCGGACAGCCCGTCGGAGAAGTACTCCTGCTCCTTGTCGCCGGAGAGATTGGTGAAGGGGAGGACCGCGATCGAGGGTGCAGTCGCGGTAGGCGGGGCCGTGGAACCCCGGGGGAGGGAGCGCAAAGTCACCACAGCGAGGAGAGCCACCACCCCGATCGCAACCGGGATGAGGACGCGCTTCCGCCAGGCGCGAGAGAAACCCATGATCGGGGCAGGACCCGTCGCGGTCGGCCCGGAGGCCTCTGAGAGCGCGAAGGCGAGGTCGCGCGCCGACTGAAACCGCTCGTCCGGCACCTTTTCCAGGCACCTTCGGATCACGTGCTCGACGGCCGGCGGGACACCCACCCCGCTCGCCGATAGCTCCGGTGCCTCGTCGTGCAGGATCGCGCCGGTCGTGTCGGCAGCGGTGTCCCTCCGGAACGGCGACCGTCCCGAGATCATCTCGTACAGCACGCATCCAAAGGAGAAGATGTCGGTGCGGTGATCCACGGACTGACCTCGGACCTGCTCCGGTGACATGTAGGCGACCGTGCCGAGCACCGTACCGGCGTCGGTCCCTTCCAGCACGGTGGTGGCTTTCGCCTGCTCCGCCACGCTGCGCGGTGGTGTCAGCTTCGCGATCCCGAAGTCCAGGATCTTGACGTGACCGTCCCTGGTGACGAACACGTTGGCTGGCTTCAGATCCCGGTGGATGATGCCCTTCTCGTGGGCCGCGGCAAGGCCCTGCGCGATCTGGACCGCCGTTTCAACTGCCTTGCGAACGGGCAGCGCACCGTCGCTCAGCCGTTCGCGCAGGCTCCCACCTTCCAGGAGCTCGGTGACGAGGTAGTGGACAACCTCGCCGGCATCCTCTGTCACTGCGAGCCCCGCCTCGGCGGGGCGAAGCAGTCCCGGGGTATCGGACGAGATTGCGTCGGAGCCTTCGGCTCCTCGCAATGACACAGACGCCGAGCCGACGTCATACAGGGCGAGGATGTTTGGATGGTTCAGCGCGGCAACCGCGTGGGCCTCCTGCTCAAAGCGGCGGACGCTCTCTGCATCGCGAGCGAAATCCGCCGGGAGCACCTTGATCGCGACGTCCCGCCCGAGCCGTGTGTCGCGGGCGCGGTAGACCTCACCCATTCCGCCCGCGCCGATCGGGGCGACGATCTCGTACGGGCCGAGACGGGTGCCCACCTGCACTGTCGCGCTGCCCTCTGACATCGTATTCTACAGCCTAGAGATAGCCCTGCGACGAACGGTGCTTCATGGTGTCCGCCTGCTGGCGACCCGGCGACTCGGGCAACTTGTTGTGCCTGTCTGGCTTGTGAATCGCGAATCGCGGGCCTATATTGAGCGCAGAATTTCCGAGAAGACGTCGGTATGGCTTTGCCCACTGCGGCGCGGCTGCCGTCCGGGTTCCCCCTCGTCGGGCCAGGAGGAAACCTGCGTTGGCGGCGTCACCCGGAGGCCGGCGGTCACAGCCCGAACACCCTGCGTGAGCCTGTCGTCAACGGAAGGACACCGCCATGAGAACGAGAAACGTGTGCCTTGCGGTCGCGCTTGCGCTGTTGCTTGCGGGGACAGCGGCGGGCCAGAAGATCCCAATCGGCGCGCTGACCGGTCACGTGACCGACGGCAGGCTGCCGCTGCCCGGGGTGACCGTCACGGTGACCTCGCCCAACCTCCAGGGTGCGCGGACCGCAACCAGCACGGTCAGCGGCAAGTACACCCTTGACCTTCTGACGCCGGGGCCCTACACGGTCGGGTTCGAGCTCACGGGGTTCGAGAAAGTTGAAACAACCGTCGAGATCTCGGGCGATCTGACCTCGACCGTGGATGCCGTGATGTCGCAGGTCGTCAAGGTGGCGGAGGAGGTCACGGTGACCGGCAGCTTGATACCCCGGCCGACGCTGGAAGCGATGGCCCCGGTCACGACGGTGGAGCCCGAGCAGCTCACCTACCGGGGCCTCACCCGCCTGGAAGCCCTGCTGCAGACGCTGCCGCAGGTGTTCGCGGCGCAGAACTCCACGGTCTCGAACGGCGCGTCCGGTACGGCGACCGTCGACCTGCGGTACCTCGGCTCGGTCCGCACGCTCGTGCTGATCGACGGCAAGCGGATGCCGGCCGGCGACCCCGGCGCGTTCGGCGCCGACCTCAACATGATCCCGGCCTTCCTCGTGAAGCGCGTGGACATCCTGACCGGCGGCGCGTCGTCCGTGTACGGCGCCGACGCCGTGTCGGGCGTCGTCAATTTCGTCCTGAACAGAGACTTCAACGGCCTCATCGGCGGCATCACCTTCGGCAGCTTCCACCACGACAACAACAACTCGGTCGCCGCCCGGATCAACACGGAGAGGGGCTTCACGTACCCGGCCGGTCAGGCCTGGGACGGCGGCGCGCTCGACGTCAACGTCGGCCTCGGCGGCTCGTTTGCCGATGGCAAGGGCCACGCCTCCGGCTACGTCGAGTACCGCACGACCTCCGCGGTGAAGAAGGACCGCCGCGACTACACCAACTGCTCGGTCGCCGACCTGGGCGCGACCGGCCCGGAGTGCGGCGGCTCGCCCGCGACCCCGAACGGCTGGTTCATCGTCTTCAACCCCGACTACACGGCGCTGACGGGCAGCTACACGCTGGACACGTCCGGGCCCGGCAACACGTTCAGGCGTCGCAGGTCAACCGACACGTGGAACTACGCGCCCTACAACTACATGCAGCGCCCCGACCAGAAGTGGCTGGGCGGCGGCTTCGTGGACTACGAGTGGAACAGGCACTTCCACGGCTACCTCGACGTCATGCTGATGGACGACACCACGAACGCGCAGATCGCGCCCTCGGCCAACTTCGGTAACACCACCCTGCTCAACTGCGACAACCCGATGCTGAGCGCCGACCAGTACCAGAAGATCTGCGTGGACTCCGGCTACGGGCCACACGACATGGCGAACGTGACTATCCTCAGGCGCAGCGTCGAGGGCGGCCCCCGCGTCGACAACCTCAACCACACCGCGTACCGCGTGGTCGGCGGCCTGAAGGGCGACATCAGCAACGCCTGGAGCTACGACGTGTGGGGCCTCCAGGCCGAGACCCGCATCCCGGAGCAGTACGTCAACGAGCTCAACAGCAACAAATTGCAGGACGCCCTGATCGTGGACGGCGACCCGAACGACCCGGCCACCTGGCACTGCCGGTCCGGCAACGCCGGCTGCGTCCCCTGGGACATTTTCAAGGTCGGCGGGGTGACCCAGGCCGCGATCGACTACCTCTCGCTGCCGCTGATCTCGATCGGCGAGACCCGGACGCAGATGGTCAACGGCGAGCTTCACGGCGACCTCAAGGACGCCGGCATCGCGCTCCCGAGCGCCACGGAGGGCGTCCAGGTCGCGGTCGGCGTCGACTACCGCAAGGAGTACCTGAGCTGGCAGCCGGACGCGGCGTACCAGGCAGGCATTGGGGCGGGGGGAGCCATGGCACGGGTCCCCGTCAGCGGGTACTACTCCGTGAAGGAGCTCTACCTCGAGGGGCTGTTCCCCCTCGTGCAGGGCGCCAAAGGGGCCAGGAACCTGACCGTGGACCTCGCGTACCGCTGGTCCGACTACAACGTCAACGGGCAGTGGCCCAGCTACAAGGCGGAGGCAGTGTGGGCGCCGTCCGCGAACCTCATGCTCCGCGCCGGCTACGCCCGCGCCAACCGCGCGCCGAACGTAGTGGAGCTGTACACGCCGCAGGGCAGAGCTCTCGGTGGCAGCACCGATCCGTGCGCGGGTGAGACGCCGCTGTACACGCAGGCGCAGTGCGCGAACACTGGACTGACGGCGGTCCAGTACGGCCACGTCCTCGAAAACCCGGGCGGCGGGCGCAACGTGACCTACGGCGGCAACCCGAACCTGACCCCCGAGACCGCGGACACCGTGACCTACGGTGTGGTGGTCACCCCCGCGGGCTCGAGCTTCACCGCCGCGCTGGACTACTTCGACATCAAGATCAAGAATACGATCGGCTGGCTACCCAGCGACGACATCCTCAACAGCTGTGCAACAACCGGCAACCCGGCGCTGTGCAAACTGATCCACCGGGACCGGGCCGGCACGCTGTGGCTGTTCCCGGAAGGCTACATCGACATCACGGACCAGAATATCGGGAAGCTCCGCTCGGAAGGCATCGACGTGAACCTCACCTACGGCATCGTCTCCGGCAGCTCGTTCTTCAACTTCAAGGCCATCGGCACCTACCTGTTGAGCGAGTCGATCGACACCGTTATCTCCCGGTACGACTGCGTCCAGTACTACGGCGACCAGTGCGGGGTTCCCACGCCCAACTGGCGGCATCTCTTCACTGCGTCGTGGGAGACCGGCCCCGTCGTCCTCAGCTTCGCATGGCGGATGGTCGGCGGCGTGTGGAACGACTGGGCCAGCCCCAACCCCGCAATCGGAAACCCCGACAGCATCGAGACGCTGAAGCTCAACGACGCCTACTACATCCCGGTGCAGAACTACTACGACCTGGCATTCGCGTACAAGCTCAAGGCCGGCGTCACTTTCATGCTCGGCGTCAACAACATCCTCGACACGGAACCCCCGCTGGGGTCCGGCTCGTACATCAACGACTCCGGCACGGGCATGTATGGCACCTACGACCCTTACGGCCGCTACCTCTTCTCGACCGTGCAGTTCACGTTCTAGAAGAGCCGCAACAGGGTGGACAGGCGGGAGCCACTCAGGGCTTGACCGCATGCTTCGTGAGCAGCGCCTGGAAGCGCGGGTCCGAGCGCAGCGGGTCCCAGGCCGGGTCCAGCCGCAGCGTATGGGCCGTGAAATCGCCATTTCGCGACAGCAGCTCGTCCAATTTGGCGATCGCTTCACCCGGCTGTCCAATCATCGTGTAGACCTGGGCCAGATCCTGGAGGCACCAGGTGTGTGGCATCCCGCACTTTGTCGTCGGCATGGGGTCACAGCCGAGCTTCGCCTCTCGCACGGCGTCGGCGCTCCGACCGAGTCCCGCGTAGGCGATCCCGAGCGAGCGATGGAACCCGGCGCGTTCGGGGGTCTGTCGGACCAACTGCTCGAGCTCAACGCGCGCGGTCTCGTAGGAACGACGGGCGAGATCGGGTTGGCCCGCCAGCATCCGCACCCGTCCTCGCAGCAAGGAGATGGCCGAACATTCCTCCAAGTCATCTTCCTTGGCTTGCTGTTCCTCCTCCTCGAGCAGCCGCAAAATCTCGGGATAGTCGCGGCGCAGCAGCGCAAGCCACTGCCGGGTGTCCAGGAAGCTCTCCTTCATTCCAGCAACGTGGCTGGCCTCCTCGAGGATTGCCTGAGCCTTGGCGACGTCGCCATGCCATTGCACTTGGAGCTCCGCCCTGGCGGGGTATGGCCAGTCCCACTGCGGGCTCAGGGTGATCGCCAGCCCAAGTGCACGGTCAGCTTCCGCGTAGCGGCGGACCGTGACAC
>DATKMD010000153.1:0-5424 GCA_035542075.1 Thermoanaerobaculaceae bacterium | reverse complement strand
GGGCGGCGGCCCTGGCCGGGCAGGCGGAGGAGGCGCGGGTCGCGCTGCGCGGGTTCGCGAACAAGCTCCTCGCGTTCGACCTCCTCGTCGACTCCCTCGCCAGCGAGTGAGACCCGTTTTTTGCACAGGTTCACGGGCGCCCCGTGCATTCGATCCTTGCGTCCACGCGAACGCGTGTGCTACTAGTACAGGAAAGCCTGACCGCTCGAGCTGAGCAGCGCCCGCCTGAGAGAAGGCATGAACAAGATGCGCCGCAGGGATGACGACACGCGACGAGACGAGGAGCCCGGGGCCATGAACCGCAAGCTGATCCGTCCGGACCTGACGGAGATGAAGGACCACCGGTACACCCCGCTCACGACGCCGAAGTACTTCCGTCAGCGGCGCGCGATCCCCCCCGACCAGACGAACGCCGAGGGGAACTACTACCTGAAGCAGATGGCCAACCGCACGCGCATGGTCATCGTGCTGAAGGACGGCGAGGAGCTGCGCGGCACGATCGAGTGGTACGACAAGGTGGCGCTCAAGATCCACCGGCCCGACGCCCCCAACATCCTCCTGATGAAGGACAACGTGAAGTACATGTACAAGGAGAACGAGGACAAGGACCGGGAGGACGACGACGAGCCCTGACGAGCCGGCCCCGGCGGCGACTATTCGGCGCCACCTGACGAAACTCCGCCCCTGCGATCGGGTCCGTCCGCCTCGGCCGGCGTGAGAAGACCGGCGCGTCTACCTTGGGCAGCTGGCCGGGTAGAACTCGTTCCTGACGATCGCCTGGCGGCAGTCCTCGAACTGCTCGGCCGTGACCGGCAGGGTCTTCTTGACTTGGTCGCCGGTCTTGGGGTCCTGCGTAATGGTCGTGCAGGTGCCCGCCATCGCCTCGAAGTAGCCCAGGTTGAAGACCGTGCCCCCGCTGCCTCCGGGGGCGCAGAAGAAGTTGATCGAGTACGGTGCCCCGCAGCTCGCGATTGCCGGCACCGAGCACTGCGACGCAACCTGCGCGAGTCCCGCCGGGGTGAAGCAAGGGCAGCTCGAGGCTGGCCACTCGCAGCTGCCCGCAGCGCAGACCTTCCCCTGAGAACACGTCACCCCGCAGCCGCCGCAGTTTCTCGGATCGGTCAAGGGATCGACGAGACTCCCGCTGCAGAGCAGCCTGCATTGCCACTGCGACGGCCCTGCTGAGACCAACACCTGACCGACGGGGCAACTCGGAAGCCTCCCCGGGTCGCCCTTGTCTCCCTTCGGTCCCGGCGGCCCAATCGGTCCCTGCATGCCCTGAGGCCCGGGATCCCCCTCCTCTCCTCTGGGTCCTGGCGGCCCGACCGCTCCGATGGTCAGGTCGAAGCTGTCGTTTTTCTCGCGGCCGCGACCGCGGGAGACCGACAGCAGATACGTCCCTGGCGGGTAATCCGCCGGCAACTCCGCCACGATTTCGCTTGCGGTCGGCCTGCCGATGATCAGCAAGGTCTCCCCGACAAGACGGACCACGGGGTGGTGCTCACAGCCGTACACGAAGTGCCGGCCCTCGATCAAGATCTTCCCGGCGGCCAGATCCGCCGGCTGGTCGACCTGCGCTCCGATGATCGTGAGCTGTGGCTGTTCCGCCTGAACGACTGGAGTCATGAGAACGAACGCCAGGGCAATGGCGCAGACACGCGCGACCATGCCCCCGATCGAATGCATAGGACACCTCCACTCGAACCGTGTGCGAGAAGTTCGCTGGCTGACGGAGACAGACTCGACGCGGTCTGCTCGCCGTATAAGAAACCGGCATAAGCGGAGAGTCAATGATTCAGATGGCTCCATGCTCGGCGTCATACGTTTGCCTGGTGGTCATTAGGCCGCGCTAACTCAGACGCGGTGTTTGAGACGACAGTGAACGAATCGTGAGTACCCCCGAGGAGCACCTCGCTTTTGGCCCCCACGGTATATTGACGGCGCGCGGGAGGTGCCCGGTGCGGCGTGCGGGGGTGGCGCTGGGGCTCGTTGTCGGGCTGGCCGGCTGTGGCGGCGGAGGAGGGGGCGGCGGGATCACGACGCCGACGACACCCACGCCTTCCCCGCCGAGTGGGTGGCCGGCGGGGACGGTGGTGGAGCTGATCGACGGCGAGACGGGCGCGCCGGTGGCGAGCGCACAGCTGCTCGTTGCCGGGGCGCCGATCACGGCGGGGGCGCCGCTGGCGGCGGCCGAGCCGAACGGAGCGACGGTGGACGTGACCGCGGCGAGGCACCTGACGCGGCAGACCTCGGTTCGGACGGGGGAGTCGCGGCTGGTGCTGTGGCCGGACACGTCGGAGTACCCGGGGGAGTACACGAAGGCGCTCGTCTACCTGAACGACGACGGGAGTGAGGATTCCCTGAGGCGGATGGCGTCGAGGGTCAGAACGGTGGCGGTGTCACCCTCGGCGGAGATCCAGGCGGACCCGGCGGCCATGCAGGCTCACCGCGACGCGGCCGCGGCGATGAGCATCCCCGCAGTGGGGATCAGCTACGTGGTCGGCGGGGCAGCGGACTTCACCGTGGCGACTCGGATCGAGCCAGGATACACCTGCTGCGGCCCGCGGACGCGCGCGTGCGCGCCGCTGTGGCTCGGGACGAGCGGGGAGATCACGCGGGCGCAGATCGTCTTCTGCGGCGTCGAGTACTCGCACTCGGCGGGGACGGCGGCGCACGAGCTCGGGCACACGTTCGGCCTGCGGCATTCCCACACCAGCTGGGACCTGATGTACCGGTACTACTCGGAGAGCCGTTGGACGGAGCCCACGGGACGGGAGACCCTCACGATGGCGCTGATGCTTCAGCGGCGGGCGGGGACGGTGTGGCCGGACAACGACCGGAACACGCAGGCCGCGTCGGTGCGCTTCGAGATCGTCGAGTGAAGACCTCGGTCCCCAGGGCTCGCGCCGGCAGAGGCAGTAGATGGAGTCGTCGCCCACGTACGCGGCGCGCACGACCGTGAGCTGCCGCGCGAGCACTTCGTCGATGTTGACGTGGGGCTGCAGGGGCGTCGGGGCCGGGCCGGTGGACAGCCCGAAGGTCCACGTGTGCACGCCGAAGCCCTCGTGGCGGTGCCGACCCGCGCGCCAGCCCTTTGTCCACGACGACCGAGTGGAAGCCGAGGGGGGCAGCCGGCGCCGCCGAAGTCGATCACCGTCCTCGCGGGATCGGAGACGAGGGGCAGGACCTCGTCGAGGTTCTCGAAGAGCCCCCGCTACCGCCAGACGCCGAGGCGCGCGAGGCACGTCCGGTGCCGGTGCACGTAGCTGCGGGCGGGGAGAGAGGTCGTAGAAGTGGCTCACGTGCCCGAGCGTCAGCGACGGTTTCTGGCCGTCGGGAGGGAGGCGTCGCTTCAGTGGCATCGCGGCCTTCACCAATGTCGCAGGCGCGGGCGAAACGGCCAAACGGCCCTGTTAGACCGAAGTTCCCCTGAGGCTGACGCCAGAGACGGTAGCCAGTAGCTTGAGCCAATGACAGTTGTTCTGCAGTGCGCCTTTCAATGTGTACCCATGTAATGCACATCAATATGTTGACAAAACGGATGACAGACCATACATTGTTACCATGTACGTGGAGCGCGTCCCCAACCGCGGCTCACCACCCGCCGTCCTGCTCCGAGAGGCCTGGCGCGAGGCCGGCAAGATCCGAAAGCGCACCCTCGCCAACCTGTCCGACTGGCCCCAAGACAGAGTCGAGTCCCTGCGCCGTCTGCTGCGAGGAGAGTCCCTCGTCAGCCCCAAAGACCTCTTCACCATCGAAAGCTCGCTGCCTCACGGCCACGTCGAAGCCGTCCTCGGCACGATCCGCAAGGTCGAGCTGGACCACCTCATCGCCGCCAAGCCCTCGCGTGAGCGCGACCTGGTCGTGGCCATGATCGCCGAACGCTTGCTCGCCCCCAGCTCCAAGCTCGCGACCACACGGCTGTGGAACAACTCCACGCTGGCCGAAGAGCTCTCGGTCCAGGACGTGGACGTGGACGAGCTTTACCGAGCCCTGGACTGGCTGCTCAAGCGGCAGCCACGGATCGAAGCCAAGCTCGCCCGACGTCACCTCGAGGACGGTGCCCTCGTCCTCTACGACACCTCCACCAGCTACTACGAAGGACGCCACTGCGCGCTCGCCCGTTTCGGCCACGACCGCGATGGCAAGAAGCTCCCCGTGATCCTCTACGGGCTGCTCACCGACCACGAAGGCCGGCCGCTGGCCGTCGAGGTCTATCCGGGCAGCACGGGCGACCCGGTCACCGTCGGCGATCAGGTCGAGAAGCTGCGCAAGCGCTTCTCACTGAATCGGGTGGTCATCGTGGGTGATCGTGGGATGCTGACCCAGGCTCAGATCGAAAAGCTCAGGGAGCATCCCGGGCTCGGCTGGATCTCCTCGCTACGCAGCCCCACGATCCGCTCCCTCGTCGAGCGCGGGCAGCTCGAGCGCTCCTTGTTCGACGAAACGAACCTTGCCGAGATCCATTCCCCGGAGTTCCCAGGAGAGCGGCTGATCGCGTGCTTCAATCCACTTCTGTCGACCGAGCGGAAGAGAAAGCGGGAAGAGCTGCTGCAGGCGACGGAGAAAGCCCTGGCTCGCCTCGAGCGCGAGGTCAAACGACGCACCAAGAAACCGCTCGGCAAGGCCGAGATCGGCGTCAAGGCAGGTCGCGTCCTCGGCCGCTTCAAGATGGGCAAGCACTTCACGCTCACCATCGACGATGGCGTGTTCGTCTGGGCGCGGCGGGAGGCAACGATCCGCCGTGAGGCGGACCTCGATGGCATCTACGTCGTTCGCACCAGCGAACCACCCGATCGGCTGTCGGCCCCGGATGCGGTGAGGACCTACAAGCGTCTCCTTCTGGTAGAGCGCGCCTTCCGCTGCCTCAAAGGTGTAGACCTCCTGGTACGGCCGATCTTCCATCGCACCGAGGACCATGTGCGTGCGCACGTCCTTCTGTGCATGCTGGCCTACCACGTCGAATGGCACATGCGCGAGGCCTGGGCCCCGCTCCTCTTTCAAGAGGAACAGCTCGACCGACAGCGCCAGCAACGAGACCCCGTCGCCCCCGCACAGCCTTCGCCCGCGGCCCGGCACAAGAAGTCCACTCGTCGCACCTCCGAGGGCTCACCCGTCCACAGCTTCAAGACCCTCCTGGCTGAGCTCGCCCTTCGCTGCCGCAACACCTGCCACGTGAAGTCCGACCCCGCCAGTCGCTTCACCATGCTCACAGACCCGAGCCCGCTGCAGGCACGGGCACTCCAACTCCTCGGCGTGTAGCCAGGAAGCGACTCTCCACATTGCTCCGAAGACCTACCGCGTCAGCGAGATCATCGGTCCCGGCCCGCGGAACTTCGGGTTAGACTTCGGCCGTCCCCAGGGAGGCACGGATGCCCAACCGCCAGCCGACGTCGCGATCCTGCTTCGTGTGCGGCCGGGAGA
>DATKMD010000152.1:0-4739 GCA_035542075.1 Thermoanaerobaculaceae bacterium | reverse complement strand
GCACACGTGGTCAGGGTCCTTGCGGGGCGGGATGGCGAGGATCTCGACCTTCATGTTCGGGTTGTACAGCTTGGTCGTCACGATCATCGACTTCGGACACGTGGAATGGCAGTTCTTCTGGAGGATGTCGGGCCGCCCCATGGACTCCCACTGGTCGACGGCCACGCAGCGGTTGAACGTCATGATGCCGACGTCGGGTTCGGGCATCTCGAAGGAGAGATCGAACGCCTTACCCGGCATGGCGGTCGCGTCGGTCTGGAGATCCTTCATCCAATCGGCGACGGTGTTGCCGGTGATTCCGAGGTATTCGGCCTTGAGCCTCTTCACACCCGGTAGGACGGAGTCGCCCCACAGCGTCCACTGGATGTCGAACATCACGTCGAGACCGTAACGAAGAGTGATCTGGGTGGCCCACGCCTCGATGCACTGGAGCAGGTACTCGTGGCTGCCGAGCAACCAGGTGACGATCTCCGGCTTGGAGAGATTCACGGTGCTCGAGTCCGGCGTGAACAGGCCAGTGTAGATCACCCGCGTCCGCACCCGCTCGTTGTCGGGGACATGGCTATTGGGATCCTCGTATACGGTTCCGGGCGGTAGAAACTCCCGCTTCATTCGCTCGAGCTCGGGGACCACTTGGCCGCTCCACGCCGCCCACTCGATCTCAGCCATGGTTTCCGCGCCGTAGCGCTTCGCAACCTCGCGTGCCCAACCGTCGACGCAGAGCTGCATGTACGCCTCGCTCCACGGCAGGAACTTGGTGGCCAAGGCGTCCTTCGAAAAGTCCGAGAAGCGCAAGTCGGCCTTGTACGGACCGCTGTAGTCAGGGAGCTCAGCACCGGAGTCGTGGTCCAGCTCCTGGCGGATGTCGAGGTTGGTCTTCGGGTACCTGACGTTGTCGTCGACGCGCGGGAACTTGTGATAGTTGTTGAGATCCACGCCCAGCTGGATCACGAAGTCGTCGGGCACGACCTCCTCCTCGAGGTGGGCCCCCGGCTTGCGAATCGCCAGGAACTCGTCGAACTTCTTGTCGTCCTGCTCGGCCATGGCCACTCCCCCCTTTGTTCAGGATATTGCGAGGCTAGCCGATCGGCTAGGAAGACACAAGCCGATCGGCTAGTGTCGCAGGATGGGTTCCGCCAAGGCCACGGGCCCCCTCGGCTCCGCCTCCTTCACCGCCGCCCAGAGGCGCATCATCGAAGCCGCGCTCGTGCTGTTCGCCGAGCATGGCATCAGCGGGACTTCCCTGCAGATGATCGCGGACGAGATCGGCGTGACAAAGGCGGCCGTCTACCACCAGTACAATACCAAGGACGCGATCATCCTCGCGGTGGCCGGGATCGTGCTCGCGCGTCTGCAGGCGGCCGTCACTGTCGCGGAAGCCGAGCGGTCGCGCGTGCGAGCGCGCAAGTTGTTGATCGCCGAGATGATTGATCTCGCCGTCGAGCGCCGGCGCATGGCAGGCATTCTCCAGCGGGACCCGGTGATGCTGCGCTTCCTCGAGGAACACGAACCGTTCCGGCGCGTGATGGAGCGCGTGAACCGCGTGCTGCTGGGCGGGACCGCCGACCCGCGGGCTCGGGTTCAGGCGGCGACGCTCGCATCGGTCATTGCAGGCACCGTCGTCCACCCGCTTGTCCTGAACCTCGACGACGAGAGTCTGCGCGCCGAGCTTCTGAAGCAGGCGCGCAAGCTGCTTCCGGCCCGCTGACCGTGACTGAGCAAGAAACATAGGAGGACCAGGTGACGATTCGAGTCGTGCAGTGGACCACGGGAAACGTGGGCAAACAGTCGGTGGCCGCATGCCCGCCGTCAACGCCATCCCGGCTGTGGTGGCGGCCCCTCCTGGGATCGTGAGCTACCCCGATCTCAAGCTGCCGCTGCCGCGAGGGCTCGTCCGCCTCTGAGTTACGAATTCCGTGGACGAGTCCGGCCCCACAACTCGCCAACTCGCCACTACGTCGTTGTACCCGCCGGTGCGCCCGTGCACAGCGCACGAACGGTTCAAGGTGGGCCGCTAGGAGGCGCGCAGCGGATTGCGCCAGCGCAGTCCCGGGAACCGCTCGAAGTCGTTGTCGTTTGAATGCAGCTCGCACTGGTGTTCGATGGCGAGCGCGGCGAGGTGCGAGTCCGTCGTCAATCGTCCGGCGACCCGCGTGGCGTCGAGGAGCGTCCGCACGATGGAAAGATGGCGCGGCCCGGGATCGAGCGGCTGGACACAGGGTTGACCGAACCAGGCCTCGACACGGTCGAGGGCTGCGGAAGGATCGAGCGGCACCACCAGTACGGACGGGTGAGTCACGAGACGCACAAAACCGAAGGTGACGGCCCACGGCAGTCCCACCGGCTGCTCCCGGGTGAGCAGATCCTCCCACCACTGCCGCGCCGCCTCATGCAGGGGCGCAGCCGCGTTGTGCGCGAACACCAGCAGGTTGATATCGGGAAGGATCATCGTCTCATCCGAGCAGCGGCTTCCTCCGCTTCCAGCTCGTCGGAGAGCTGGTTCAGCCGCAGCGGATCGATCCCCGTGCGGAAGGGACTGGTGAAGACCTTGACACGGAAGCGCCGGGTGCGCACTCGCCGCACCTCCGGGGCCACGAACCCGCGGCGGAGAACTGTGTTGACGGCTTCTTTGAAAGACACTCTCTTGCGCCTGGCGAACTCCGCGAGCTTGGCCGCCACATCGTCATCCAGCGTCAGGGTCGTTCTCATCTGGGCATCATGATGTCATGCAGAGGTGACGTCAAGATGCAGGCTGCGGGGATCCCGAGGAGGCGGACGTCACGGCTTCGTCGCGGCCGTGCGCGAGTTGCGCGAGACGATTCTCGCGCTCCTGCCAGACGACGCCCCGGTGGTGCGCGTGCACCCGGTGACGGGCCGCAAGTCGCTGTTCGTCAACGAGCACTTCACCCGGGACAGCTCCTCGTAGGCCTTGTACCTGTTCGACCACATCGTGTCGCCGCCCACCTCGGGACACGTCACCATCTGGAGGATGGCGATCATCGACGGCTGGGCCTGGCACGTCAGATCACTGTGCCATCCTCAATCAGCCTGAGACGGCGCGATCCAGATGCCGGAGCGCGTCGTCGCGGCCCAACGTCGACACGGCGATCACGATGCGTTCGAGGCCGGCCTCCGCGTATGCGGCGACCATATCACGGTTCGAGCAGCGCGCGTGTCGGCGTCAGCCGCCGAGGCCGCGCAGGCAGAACTCCCAGGCGTCCTCGGCCGTGACGCGTGCCTGGGGATTTTGCACGAAGCGGTTCATGAGCCAGCCGTACATGACGGTTTGCTGGATGAGCAGGGCAGCTCGCTGCGTTTCGCTCACCCGGATCGCGCCGCGTGCAGCCGCCGCGTCGAGCAGCTCGACCAGCATCCGCGAAATCGGCGCCACCGCCGCGGCCAGGCGCTCGGGATCCTTGAGCGCGAGCTGCAACGAGAATTCCGAGAGCGGGACGCGGTTGTGGGTGCCGCGCTTGCGGCGCGTCCCGAGCGGCACGCACCACTCGTGGAGACGGATCGTAAAGGCGCGCAGGCGCTCGAGCGGCTTGGACTCGGACTCCACCGCCGAGCGGAGATCCGCGAGCGCCTCGCGGATGCTCTCCTCAAGCAGCGCGAAGAGCAGCTCGTCCTTGCCGTCGAAGTACTGGTAGAACCCGCGCAGCGACTGCTTCGAGCGATCGACGACTTCCTGGATTGTGAACTCGCTCGTGCCCCTCTCGTCGATCAGCGCGAACGCCGCATCCAGAAGCCGCTGGACGCGCTGCTCCGCGCGTGTACGCGCGGCCTTCAAGCTCTTCGAGACCGCCCGGTGACGCCAGCCCGGTGCATCTCCGTGCTTCAACTCGTCCACGCCTGCCATGGGAAAATCAGCTCCTAGCGCAAAGGCGACCACATGGCCATTCCCGCGCCATCATCGGCGGAACGACGAACCCTTGACGTTGTCTCTGCCCCATCGCTCCGGCGCCCTTGAATTCCAATTCTCGCAGAATGAGAATCGAATTGCCAGCACTGCCAGCCTCAGCTAGTGTCGCTGGACGAACCGACTTTGGAGGTCGAAGGGAGACCAGGATGCGGATCGGCCTGATGATCGGCCCGGAGAAGGGGCGGCATCGCCACAAGGTTGCGCAGCTCGTCGCCGACGCCGAGGCCGCCGAGCGGCACGGCTTCACCTCGCTCTGGATTCCCCAGATCCCCGGGGACTTCGACGCGCTCACCGCGATCACGGTCATCGGGCACGCGACCAAGCGAATCGAACTCGGGACCGCGGTCTTGCCGATCCAGACCCGCCATCCGATCGCCATGGCCCAGGAGGTGCTGTCGGTCCAAGCGGTGTGCGAGGGCCGCTTCACGCTCGGCCTGGGCACCTCACACCACTGGGTCATCGAGGGCATGCTCGGCCTCTCGTACGAGCGGCCGGCCCGCCAGATGCGCAACTATCTCGAGGTCCTGAACGCCGCCCTGGGCGGCCCGGGCTCGGTGGACGTCGAGAACGACGAGTACCGCGTGCACAGCCCAATGGACGTCACGGACTGGGGCCCCAACCGGGTGCTGCTCGCAGCCCTGGGCCCGGTAATGCTCCGCCTCGCCGGCGAGCACGCGTCGGGGACAATCTTGTGGATGGCCGACGAGCGCGCCGTCGCGGAACACGTCGTCCCGCGCATCACGAAGGCCGCGGCCGAGGCCGGGCGGCCCGCTCCACGGGTCGTCGCCGGGATCCCCGTCGCCCTCTGCCTCAACGA
>DATKMD010000151.1:0-18461 GCA_035542075.1 Thermoanaerobaculaceae bacterium | reverse complement strand
CTGCCGGCGGCGGCACCTTCGCGCAGTCGGGCAACCGCGACCTGATCTCGCGCCTCGGGGTGTCGGTGTTCCTGGACGTGCCGTGGGGCGAAGTGCTGAGGCGCCTGCCCGGAAAGCGCGGCGAGAGGCCGCTCTTTGGCTCCCCCGAGCAGGCCTTTGCGCTGTACGCGCAGAGGCTGCCCCACTACCGGCTCGCCGACGTCACGATCCGGCCCGAGGCGGGTGAGGACGCCGAAGCGCTCGCTGGCCGCCTGGCGCTGGCGCTCGAGAGGTTCGCGTGAGGTACCTGATCCTCTCCGACATCCACGGCAACCTGGAGGCGTTCCGGGCCGTGCTCGCCCACGCCGCCAGGAAGCGGCGGGATGCCATCCTCTTCCTCGGCGATGCCGTCGGCTACGGCGCCGCGCCGAACCAGGTGATCGAGCGGCTTCGGGCGATGGGCCACAAGCTCCATTCGGTGCGCGGCAACCACGACCGCGTTGTGCTCGACCCCGAGGGAGGGTCGGCGTTCTTCAACCAGCACGCGCGCCGGTCCGCGTTCTGGACCGCCGAGGTCCTGACCCCGGTCAACCGGCGCTACCTTGAGAACCTGCCGGTCGGGCCCACGGTGATCGAGGAGAGCGTCGCGATCTGCCACGGTTCGCCGATCGACGAGGACGAGTACCTGTTCTCCGAGATGGAGGCCCAGGTCGCATTCCGCAGACTCCCCGCCAACGTGACCTTCTTCGGGCACTCGCACGTGCCGTGCATGTTCGAGATGACCGTCGAGGAGGGCCACGAGAGCCTCGTCGGCATTCTGCTGCGCGGAAGCCGCGTCGTGATGGACCTGGACCCGGCGCGGCGCTACCTGATCAACCCGGGCTCGGTGGGCCAACCCCGTGACCGCGACCCGCGTGCGTCATACGCGATGTACGACTCAGCGCTCCGCCGCTTCACGCTTTACCGCGTCTCGTACAACGTCAACGCGGCGCGCAAGCGGATACTGTCGGCCGGTCTGCCCAACATCCTGGCAGACCGGCTCGTCCACGGGGCCTGATCTCTTTCTGTCACTGCGTGACGGCTTATTTATTGCCCGACGGGTGGGGCGCTTGCTCGGCGCTTGCTCGCCCCCGCTCGCTGCGCGCCGAGACTCCGGAGGCCACGACCCAGCAGCGCGGCCCGGGGCGGGGTCCCTCGGTGTCCGCAAACGACCGCGTCACCGAAACCCCACCCCGGATCCGCACGCTGGGGACCCCGTGGCCTCCGGAGAGATGGCCGCCCCACCCGCCAGGCGGATTGAATACCCCCCACCCGGGAGGAGAAGAACGTTGTTCGGGGGGGTGGGCTTTCAATCCGCCGGTGCCGCGGGTGGCGGGTCACTCCGCAGCCCGCGGGAACCGGATGCGCGAGCCGTGCTGGGGAGACGGCGGCGCCGTTTCATGCGAACGCCGAGGGGCCCCGGTGCGGATCGCGCCCTCCGGTCGCGGGCGGAGGAGCGTGCGGCCGCAGCGGCTGGGGAGACGCAAGGCCGCACCCTGGCCACCGCGGCACCGGCAAACAAAGCCGTGACGCAGTCACACAAGAACGCAGGTCCGGGCCCGCGGGGCAAAGAAGAATCCACGGAGTGCCATAGGTCACACGGTCAGGTGGCAGGGGGGTGGGGAATGCGAGACAATACCCCCGCGATGACTGACCCCCGCGAAGCGAACAGGAACCCCAACGATCCTCGCCGCTGCTTTGCGTGCGGGCGGGACCTGGGCCCGCTCCTGGAGTGGAAGAAGATGGACACCGAAGCCGGGCCCATCTGCTACGTCTGCTACAACGAGGCGGCGAGCGACCGGCGCCGTGAGGAGCGAAAGCCATGAGGCGACTTCTTGCGTGCCTGGGGGCGGCCATCTGTTGCGCCGCGGCGGCGCAGTCCGCGACGACACCCACGGAGGCCAGGGCCCAGGTGCTGGCGCTCGCCGACGCGCGGCGCTTCGACGCCGTCCAGCTCGACACCCTCGCCCACCACGCGGACCCCGGCGTGCGCGAGGCGGTCGCCCGAACGCTCGGCGAGCTCGCCAACCCGGGCGGGGTCCCGCTGCTGTCCGGGCTGGCCCGGGATCCCGAGGCCGACGTGCGCGCCGCTGCCGCGCAGGGGGCCGGCCGGCTCGCCTCGTTGCTGCCCGAGAAGGCAGGCGAGCGCGAGGCTCTGGGCCAGGAGCTGCGCCGGTTGCTGCAGGATCCCGTCACCGGCGTCCGGGCTGCCGCCGCCTGGGGGGTGGGCATGGCCCTCGTTAGTGGCAGCGACCTCTGGGTGCTGCAGCGGCTGTCGCTCGAAAAGTCCCCGGTGGTCCAGGCGGCGGTGCTCCAGGAGCTGTGGCGGCTTCCGGGCACGCTCTGGATCAAGCGGGCGACCACGTTCATGACGGCAAAAGACGCGCGGGTGCGTCTGGCCGCGGCCTGGTCCCTGGCGCGCTCCGGGCACGCGGAGGCCGTCGCGGGGCTGAAGCAAGCGGCAGGTGACGCCGACCCGCTGGTTCGGATGGTGGCGCTCGAGGGTGCCCGACGGGTCAAGACCGGCGCACTCTGGACCGAGCTGCTCGCTGGCGTCACCGACGCCGACGCGCGGGTGCGGATCGCCGCTCTCCAGGGACTGGGGGCGGCGCTGACCAGGGACCCTGGCCGGACTCTCCCCCCGCAGGGGGCGGAGCGGTTGAAAGCGCTGGTCGCCGACGCCGACCCGAACCGGGTGCAGGAGAGGGTCGCCGCGATCCGGCTCGCGGGCTCCGCCAGGTGTTGCCTGGAGCAACTGAAGGAGGCAATGGCCGGCGGCGAGAGCTGGGTCTCGGGGGAGGCGCTGATCGCTTTTGCGCGGCTGGGCGAGATTGGGAGTGACCAGGCCGTGCGGGAGTGGTTCGCCTCGAAGGAACTGCCTCGTCGGTTGGCGGCGGTGCGCGCGTTCCCGAGCGTGAACCAGGGTCAGCGGCTGCTGACCTCTGCCCTCGCCGATTCGCAGGTCGCGGTCCGCCTTGCCGCTCTCGCTGCTCTCCACGAGGACGCGAGCCCAGCAGCCACCGCGGCCATCAACCAGCGCCTCACCGATGAGGATCCGGCGGTGCGCGCGGCTGCGGTGAAGGCCCTGGCCGGGCGCAAGGCGCTCCCGGCCACGGTAGAGCTGCTGCGGCTGCTGGAGCGCGAGGATGGCAAGGAGCTTCCGGATGCGGCGGTCGCGCTGGTGACAGCGCTCGGCGAGAGCGATCCGCTGACGGACGAGGCGAGGTCCGCGCTCGAGAAGCTCGTCGGGTCGCCTGCACCGGTCGTGGCGCGCGCGGCCTGGGGCGCCCTCCTGAGGCGCGGCGTTCAGCTGCCGTTGCCCGAGGTGAAGACAGGCGAGAACGCGGCGTTCTACACCAAGGTCGTGGAGTGGGCGGCCAGGTCAAGGTGGCTCGAGGTGGTGACCGTCCGGGGCACGCTGCAGATCGCCCTCGACACCGCCTCGGCGCCCCTGACCTGCTTCCGCCTCGTCTCGCTCTCGGACAAGAAGTTCTTCGAAGACCTCACCTTCCACCGCGTGGAGCCGAACTTCGTGGTGCAGGGCGGCGACCCTCGCGGCGACGGCTGGGGCGGGCCGGGCTTCGCGGTGCGTGACGAGCTCAGCCTCGCGCCGTACGAGAGCGGTGGGGTGGGCATCGCGCTCTCCGGCCCCGACACCGGCGGTTCCCAGATCTTCGTCACCCTGACCCCTCGTCCGCACCTCCTTGGCCGCTACCCGCACGTCGGGGCGCTCGCGGCAGGCCTCGAGGTCTGCCAGCGCCTGCGCGTGGGCGACCGGATCCTCCGTACCCACGCGGGGGAGGGCCCTCTTCCTGCTTACTACCCGATCTGGTACGGACCGATCGCGGCCGAGCGGCTCGACCGGGAGGTCGCCGGCTGGCGCGAGGAGCGGGAGGGCTACAAGCCGCAGCAGAAGTGGGTGGACATGCTCGGCACCGCCAAGCTGCGCTACGGTCTCGCGGTGGCGATGGGCACCTGGTGCGGCGACTCGCGCGAGCAGATCCCACGACTGCAAGCCGTGCTCCGGGCGCTCGGGCAGCACTCGCCGTTCGAGGAGCCGCGCTACGTGGGTACGGACCGCAGCAAGAGCATCGACGCCAGACTCTACCCCTTCGGGGTTCTGGAGCTGGTGCCCACGATCGTCGTGACCGTGGGCGGGAGCGAAGTGGGGCGCATCGTGGAGACCCCCAAGTCGGGGAGCATCGAGGAGGATCTCGTCCGCATCCTCGCCCCGGTCGAGGGCTGGGAGTTGCCGAATGGGTGAGGTGGCGGTCACCGCGGCGCTTCCGGGCCAGGCGCTCTCGCTGCTGGCGGAGCGGCACGAGGTGCGGGTCCGCCCGCCCGGTCCGCCGCTTGCCGGTCGCGAGCTGGTGTCGTTCGTGGGCGATGCGGACGCCCTGATCTGCCTGCTGGCCGACCAGGTGGGCGCGGAGCTTTTCACGCTCTGCCCGCGCCTGAAGGTGGTGGCGGACTACGCCGTGGGGGTCAACAACGTGGACCTGGAGGCGGCGCGCACCTCGGGAGTGTGGGTGACGAACACCCCGGACGTGCTGACCGCCGCGACCGCCGACCTGACGTGGGCCCTCATCCTCGCGGTGACGCGGCGCGTAGTGGAGGGCGATCTCCTCGTCCGCAACCGTGATTTCACAGGCTGGCGGCCGGACTTCATGCTGGGCATCGGGCTGCAGGGCAAGGCGCTCGGCATCGTGGGCATGGGCAGGATCGGCCGCGCCGTCACGCGCCGCGCCAACGGATTCGGGATGCGGGTGCTCTACACCTCATTGGAGCGCGTCCCGCCGTTCGAGGCGATGGGGGCGGAGTACGTGGCCGACCTGGACGCCTTGCTGCCGCAGGTGGACGTCCTGTCGCTGCACTGTCCGCTCACCAACAAGACAAGGCACCTGATCGACTCGCGACGGCTGCACCTCCTACCCCGGGGCGCTTTCCTGGTGAACGCGAGCCGCGGCGAAGTCGTGGACGAGGCTGCCCTGGCGGCTGCCCTGGAGGAGGGGCACCTGGCCGGGGCCGGGCTCGACGTCTACGAGCACGAGCCCGAGGTCCACCCCGGTCTTCTGGAACGAAAGGACGTGGTGCTGCTGCCGCACCTGGGCTCCGCCACCGCCGAAACCCGCGCCGCGATGGCCGACCTCGTGGTGGAGAACGTGATGGCGGTGCTCGCAGGCAACCCGCCGCCTACCCCGGTGGTCACGCCGGTGGTGCCGAGACGGTGACGCGCACCCGCTCGATCCGGCTGGGCGAGGCCTCGACGACCTCGAAGAGCAGTTCCCCGACCTGGAAGCGGCTCCCCGCCGAGGGAACCATGCCGGCGATCTCGAGCAGGAGACCGGCCACGGAGACGTAGGCCGGGGCGCTCTCCACCGGCTTGCCCGTCAGGCGGGCGAGCTTCTCCAGCGGCAGCGAGCCGCGCACGATCCACGCGCCGGGGCCCTCGGGGCGCCAAAGCGGCTGCGCGGTGTCGAACTCGTCCTGGATGTCCCCGACGATGAACTCCAAGAGGTCCTCGAGAGTCACCAGCCCCGCCAGGTTCCCGTACTCGTCGACGGTGAGGGCGATGTGGCTGCGGCGGTCCCGCATCTCGCGCAGCAAATCGACCGTGCGCTTGCTCTCGGGCACGAACAGCGCGGGCTGGAGGAGGGCGGTCCACGACCCTGTGCGTGCCTCGGGCCGCAGCAGGTCCTTCGCCAGGAGGATCCCGATGACGTTGTCGTCGCGCTCGTGGTAAACGGGGTAGCGGGAGTAACCGTGCTTGCGCACCCGCGCCTCCACCTCCTCGAGCGACAGCGTGTCGCGCAGGAACACGACGTCCGTACGCGGCACCTGTAGCTGCCTGACGTGGGCGCCCTCGAAGCGGAGCACCGCCTCCAGCATGCCGTATTGCAGTTCCGTGAGGTGCCCCTCCTGGCGTGCCAGTGAGAGCAGGAAGCGCACGTCCTCCGGGCGCGAGGCCGTCGGGGCCTTCTGAAGCGACACGCGGCGCGCGCGCGCCGCCAGGTGGGAGAAGCCCAACAGCGGTACCACCACCGGCGTCAGCAGCCACTCGAGCGCGGCCACTGGAACGATCACCCGGCGGGCGAGCGCTTCGGGGTCGCTGCGCGCCAGGGCCTTGGGCGTCACCTCACCGAACATCAGGACGACCAGGGTCGTGACCCCGACCGCGAGTCCGATTCCCCGGTCTCCGAACAGGCCGATCGCGAGGTCGGTGGCGATCGCGGACATCCCGACGTTGACCAGGGTGTTGCCGACCAGAAGCGTGACGAGCACGCGGTGCGGCCGGAGCCGCCAGCGCTGCCACGCCCAGCGCACCACGGGGCCGCCGGCCTTCGCGAGGCTGGGAACCCGCGCGAACGGCAGGGCGGTGAGCGCAGTCTCGACGCCCGAGAAGAAGGCGGAGAGGACGAGTCCCACGAGCAGCAGGATGATCGCGGTACCGGTCTCCATCGTGCGTAGATCCTAGCAGATGGAGCGTGACCTGCGCTCGGCTTTCTCCTCGTTCACTGCGTGAGGCTTGTGTTTTGCCCCGCGGGCCTGATGCTTCTTGTTTCACTGCGTGAAGGCCTTTTTTGCCGGTGCCGCGGTGGCCTGTTCTTGTTTTGTCACTGCGTGACGGCTCTTTTTCTTGCCCCGCGGGCCATGAGCGGTCGCTCGGGCTGGGCGTCGAGCCCAGCCCTCCGACCCGCCTGCGCGTGCGACCGAGCAGTGACGTCCCGCGGCGGGGCCCCTCGCTATTCGCATGAAGCCGCGCCAGCGGCACCCCACCGCGAGACGCCCGCTCGGTGCCCGCACGCACAGGCGCGATGGCTCCTTAGGCCCGCGGGGTCCATTTCACCACCGCCCCCCTCTTAAACGAAAGGGCAACGAAGGCCTGGCACGTGAGAGCTTCTCGTTCCCAGCTTCAGGGTTTCAAGTCGAAGGGTGGTGGGGGTTGAATAGCCTGGCGGGTGGGGCGGCCATTTCTCCGGAGGCCACGGGGTCCCCAGCGTGCGGACCGGAGTGGGGTGTCGGGGACGCGGTCGTTTGCGGACACCGAGGGGCCCCGCCCCGGGCCGCGCTGCTGGGTCGTGGCCTCAGGAGTCTCGGCGCGCCGCGAGCGGGGGCGAGCAAGCGCCGAGAGGCAACCCACCCGCCGGGCAAGAAAAACCTCCACGCAGTGGAAAACACAAAACAGGCCACCGTGGCTCCGGCAAGAAACAGCTCACGCAGTGAAGAAAAACAACCCTGCTACACCCAGCCGCGGAGCTTCATTGCGGTCGCGACCCGCTCGATGGCGACCATGTACGCAGCGTTGCGCATGTAGACCTTCTTCTTCTCCGCCATCTCGAGCACGCCGTGGAAGGCGACGGTCATCTTGTCGTCGAGCTTCTGGAGCACCTCGTCCTTTGACCAGTAGAAGTTCATGTCGTTCTGGACGCTCTCGAAGTAGGAACAGGTGACGCCGCCGGCGTTGCAGAGAAAGTCGGGGACCAGGAAGAGTCCGCGCTTCTTGATGACCGCGTCCGCCTCGGGCGTGGTGGGCCCGTTGGCACCCTCCGCCACGATCCTCACGCGCTTGCCGATCCTCTCGGCGGTTTCGCCCGTGAGTACGCCCTCGATCGCGCAGGGCATCAGGATGTCGACGTCCTTTCCGATCCACGCCTGGCCGTCCTCGACCTTGTAGCCCGCGGCTTTCGCCTTGCCCTTGTCGATGGTGCCGTACTGGTCCGTGATGGACATCAGGAAGCGCGGGTCGATACCGTCGTCCTTGGAGAAGGTGTAGGACGTCTTGTCCTGGCGGTCCCAGCACGCGACGCACACGACCTTTCCGCCCAGCATCTCCATGAAGCCGATGGACGCGTACTGCGCGACGTTGCCGAAGCCGTGGATCGAAGCGGTCGTCTTCCTGGTGTCGATCCCGAGGTGCTTGGCGGCCTCTCGCACCGAGTAGATCACGCCATAGCCGGTGGCCTCGGTCCGGCCGAGGGAGCCGCCGCCACCCAGGGGCTTGCCGGTGATCACGCCCGGGGTGTACTCGCCCCTCAGCTTGGAGTACTCATCCATCATCCAGCCCATCATCTGGGGCGTGGTGCCGACGTCCGGGGCGGGCACGTCCATGCGGGGGCCGATGTTCTTCCACATCTGGTCCACCCAGCCGCGACACAGCCTCTCCTTCTCGGTCACCGACAGCGTGGAGGGGTCCACTATGACCCCGCCCTTGCCGCCCCCAAGGGGGATGTCGGCCACGGCGCACTTCCATGTCATCCACGTCGCCAGCGCTCGCACAGTGTCGATGGTCTCGTTGGCGGCCCAACGGATGCCGCCCTTGGCGGGGCCGCGTGCGTCGTTGTGCTGGACGCGGAAGCCATCGAAGACCTTGAGGCTCCCGTCGTCCATACGCACGGGGATCCGGAAGTGGAACTCGCGCAGGGGTCGGCGCAGCACCGCGCGCACGCCGGCATCCAGGCCGAGCTGGTCCGCGACCTCGTCGAACTGACGCTGCGCCATCTCGAAGGGGTTGATACCTGACATGTCCTCTCTCCTCAGCGGTTTTCCCGCACGGGGCGGGTGATGAAACGTTGTGTCCGGGGCCGCCGCGGGGGCCGCCTTCCGGAACACCGGGCAGCATTGTACATGGTTCGCGAGACTTTGCAATACTTTTCACAAGCTCGCCCGGGGCTTTCGGGGCCATCCCATGGGACGCCTCGTCGCGGCCCTGGCGTGTCCCGGCTGCGAGCCGGCGAAACCCGATACACTACGAGCCGTGCCCGACGACGATGCGCTCGTGCTGGCCCGCGTCCGCGCGGGCGACGAGGATGCCTTTGCCACCCTGGTAAGGCGCTACCAGCCGAAGCTCAGGATCTACATCGGGGGCATCGTGTCGGTGGAGGAGGAGGCACGCGACCTCGTCCAGGAGACGTTCATCCGCGCCTGGCGTCACCTCGACCAGTACGACGAGCAGTACCGGTTCTCAACGTGGCTGTTCCGCATCGCCCACAATATCGCCATCGACCACCTCCGCCGCCGGAGGCAACCTACTGTCTCACTTGACCTTGGGGAGGACGAAGAAGGGGAGGGCATGCGCCTCGACCCAGCCGACCCTCGCCGCGGGCCGCTCGGCGAGGTCGCCAACCGGGAGCTGGCCGTGGCGCTGGCGCGGGAGATCGAACGCCTGCCGGCCTCGTACCGCGAGCTGGTGACCTTGCGCCACCTGGTCGGGCTCTCGTACAACGAAATCGCTGAGTTGAAAGTGCTCCCCCTGGGGACGGTGAAGAACAAACTTTTCCGCGCACACAGCGTACTTAGGGAGACCCTGGGCCACTACCTGGGGCAGTTGGGGGGTTTGGGGTGAACGAGAGCTGCCGGGCAGTGCGACAGAGTCTCGAAGCCGGGGGCGGCGACGGAGAGTTCCGGGCGCACCTCGAAGGGTGCGCCTCGTGCCGCGCCCACGCGGCCCTGCTCACGGTGCTCGGCCGGCTTGCCCCTGGGGAGGCCAGCGAAGAGACCGTCAACCGGATCGTCGCGGCCCTGCCACCGGCGCCCTGGCAGCGCAGGCGGCTCGCGGCGTGGCTCCCCCTGGCGGCGGGTTTCGCCCTGGCCGTGGTCGGGCTCGTGCTCTCGGGCGGCATCCCCGCCCCGGATGTGATGTCGTCTTTGCCCGGGGTGGCAGGTGGTGTCCTCGGCTGGATCCTTTCATCGGCTCTCGACGCGCTGGCGGCCGCTCGCGGCGGCACCGACGCCGCCCGGGCCATGGTAGCTACCGGCGGCTTCTCGCTCCTGCTCTGGCTGGCCGCGGCCGCGGTGGGCGGCAGCTGGGCGGTCGTGGCGCTGCTCGGCCGCACCCGCGGCGGGGGGCGTCCGTGACGGCGCTCTTGCTCGCCGCGGCTCTGGCTATGGCCCCGGCGCCCCAGGTTGGCGCGACGCTCGCCATCGAGCGCCCAACCCAGGGCCCGGTCGTGGCGGTCCTCGGCGACGTGTTCGTATCGTCCGAGGTCGTGGGGGACGTGGTGGCAGTCGGCGGTGACGTCGAGCTGGCCCCCGGGGCGCTCGTGCGCGGCGACGTCGTGGCGCTTGGCGGCAGCGTGTTTGGCGGCGGCAGCGCCACGGGGAGGGTAGTCGGCCTTGGCGGCCTCGGCGCGCCAGCCCATGCGTCCCGTCTCGCGGGGTCGGTTGCGTGGGGGCTGGCCCTGGTGCGGGTGGGTCTTTGGGTGATTGTCGGTTCCCTGTTGTTGCTCTTTTTCCCGCGCATCGTGCGGGGCACCGGGGAGCTGGTCGTGCGGCGTCCCTGGCAAACCCCGCTGATCGGCATCCTGGCCCTGATGGTCTGGCTCGTCACGGTCATGTTCGCGCTCGCGGTGACGACAACCCCGCTCGGAGCGGGGTGTCTCCTCCTCGCCGTCGGTCTCCTGCTGCTGGCGAAGCTCCTTGGAATCGTGGGCTTCGCCTGGCTGATCGGCAGGGCCGGGGTCCGCGCGCTGCCCATTGCATGGCGCGGCGAGCTTCCGCGCACCGGCATCGCGCTCCTCGTCATGACCGCGCTGTCCGCGCTTCCAGTGCTCGGGGGCAGCCTGTGGCTGGTCGTCAACGTCGTCGGCATCGGTGCCGTGGTCGGGACGGTGCTGGAGCGCCTCCCGATCGGGCTTCCGTTCCCCCGTCTGGCCACTCGCTGACGTGGGAGTTCCGATCCCATCGGCGACGCGTGTCGTAGCGATCCCGGTTCTGAATTGCGCTGTCAACTCGATACACATTCCAAGGGAGGCAGGACCATGAGACGTGTGCCCACTCTTCTCCTCGTGATGTTGTTCGTTTGCGCCGCCGTTCCGGCTCTGGCCGTGATCGACGCGCGGCTGGCCCGACAGCCGGCCGTATCGGCCACTCAGATCGCCTTCGTGTACGCGGGCGACGTCTGGATCGCGCCGAAGGCCGGAGGCGTCGCGGAGCGCCTCTCCACCCCACCGGGTGAGGAGTCGTTCCCGCGCTTTTCGCCGGATGGCTCGCTGATTGCCTTCACGGGCAGCTACGACGGCAACGAGGATATCTACGTGATGCCTGCGGGGGGCGGCGTTCCGAAGCGCGTAACCCACCACCCGTCCACGGACCGGATGTTGAACTGGTACCCCGATGCGAAGGCGATCCTCTACGCCTCGCCGATGGCAAGCGGGAGCCAGAGGTTCAACCAGCTCTACAAGCTCTCGGTCGAGGGCGGGCTGCCGGAGAGGCTGCCGGTGCCGTACGGCGAATTCGCCGAGATCTCGCCCGACGGCAAGACGCTCGCCTTCGTGCCGAGCAGTCAGGACTTCCGAACCTGGAAGCGGTACCGCGGCGGATGGGTCTCCCGCATCTGGCTCTTCGACCTGACGACGCACGCCTCCAAGCGGGTCGGCGACGACGGGGCCAGCTACAGCCAGCCGATGTGGCACGGCGCGACGCTCTACTTCCTCTCTGACCGCGATGCCAACAAGCGCAACAACATCTGGGCACTCGACACGAAGACCGACAAGATGCACCAGGTGACGGCTTTCTCTGAGTACGACGTGCACTTCCCGTCGATTGGGCCCTCCGACATCGTGTTTGAGAACGGAGGCCGCCTCTACCTGCTCGACCTGGCCAAAGAGAAGGCGCACGAGGTCAAAGTCGAGGTCGTGACCGACCGAAGCACCATCAAGCCCCAGCTCGAGAAGGTGGCGGAGTTGGTCGCGTGGGCCGACATCTCACCCTCGGGCAAGCGCGCCGTGTTCGAGGCCCGGGGCGACGTCTTCAGCATCCCCGCGGAGCACGGCCCGATCTACGACCTGACGAGGACGGCAGGTTTCGCGGAGCGCTCCCCGGCGTGGTCCCCCGACGGGAAGCAGGTCGCGTACTGGAGCGACAGGACCGGCGAGTACGAGCTCGTCGTGCGCAACGCGGACGGATCGGGTGGGGAGCGCACCGTCACCAAGCTCGGCCCGGGCTTCCGCTATCACATCTTCTGGTCGCCGGACTCGACCAAGCTTGTGTTCGCGGACCAGGCGATGAACATCAACCTGTGCGACGTGGCAACCGGTGCTGTTACCAGGATCGACAAGGGCCTGTTCATGTTCGAGAGCGACCTCCGTGGGTTTACACCGAGCTGGTCCGCCGATTCCCGCTGGGTGGCGTTCGCACGCAACGTCGAGAGAGCGAACGGGGCGATCTTCCTCTACGACACGCAGGAGAAGAAGCTCACGCAAGCCACCTCTGGTTTCTACGACGACGGCGCCCCGGTGTTCGATCCCGAGGGGACGTACCTCTACTACGTGTCCGGCCGCACGTTCCAGCCCTCCTACGGCGATGCGGACAACACATGGATCTACGCCAACACGAACAACCTGGTTGCGGTGCCGCTGAGGGTGGACGTGCCTTCGCCTCTGGCGGCCCGCAACGATGTCGAGGAGGGGAAGAAGGACGAGAAGAAGGACGAAGGCAAGAAGGAAGAGGCGAAGAAACCCGAAGGCGGCGACAAGGAGGAGGCGGCCAAGCCCGAGAAGGACGAGAAGGGCGAGAAGAAAGCCGACAAGGCCGCCAAGCCCGAGCCTGTCAAGATCGACCTCGCGAACTTCGAGGAGCGCGTCGTGATTCTGCCCCCGAAGGCGGGCAGGTACGCCGACCTCCAGGCTCTCCCGGGCAAGCTCTTCTTCCGCCGGCTGGCACGCACCGCCTCCGGCGAGGAGAAGACCCCAATCGTCTTCTACGACCTCAAGGAGCGTGAGGAGAAGACCGTACTCGCCGACGCGGACGCCTACAAGATCGCGGCCGGTGGCGAGAAGATCCTGGTGGCGAAGAAGAAGGACTTTGCGATCATCGATCCCAAACCCGAGCAGAAGATGGAGAAGAAGCTCGCCACATCCGAGCTCGAGATGACCGTCAACCCCGTCGAGGAGTGGCACCAGATCTTCAACGACGCATGGCGGTTCGAGCGCGACTACTTCTACGACCCGAACCTGCACGGCGTGGACTGGAACGAGATGCGCACGCGGTATGCGGCGCTGCTCGACCAATGCGTCACCCGCTACGATGTGAACTTTGTGCTCGGCGAGCTGATCGCAGAGCTCAACTCCTCGCACACGTACCGTGGCGGAGGCGACCTTGAGAAGGCCGAGAAGCGCGGCGTCGGCCTGCTCGGGGTGGACTTCTCGCTCGAGAACGGAGCCTATCGCTTCAAGAAGATCTACGACGGAGCGCCCTGGGATGCGGAGGTCCGCTCGCCGTTGCTTGAACCGGGGCTGAAGGTCAAGGAGGGTGACTACCTGCTCGCGGTTGACGGCGCCAAGGTGGACACGACCCAGGACCCCTGGGCGGCGTTCGACGGGCTGGCCGAGAAGGACGTGATGCTGACGGTCAACGACAAGCCGACGATGGAGGGCTCCCGGAGCGTCCTCGTGAAGACGCTGGAGAGCGAGGCGCGGCTGCGCAACCTGGCGTGGATCAACGCGAACCGCCTCAAGGTGGAGAAGGCGACCGGGGGCAAGATCGCATACATCTACGTGCCCAACACTGGACGGGACGGCCAGACGGAGCTCTACCGCCAGTTCAACGGCCAGCTTCGAAAGGACGGCGTGATCGTTGACGAGCGCTTCAACGCCGGCGGCCAGATCCCCGATCGCTTCGTCGAGCTCCTCAATCGGCCGATCACCAACTACTGGGCGGTGCGCGACGGCATGGACTGGCAGTGGCCACCGACCTCGATCCCCGGCCCAAGGGTGATGCTGATCAACGGCTGGAGCGGCTCGGGTGGCGACTGCTTCCCGCTCTACTTCAGGATGGCGGGGCTGGGGCCGCTGATCGGCCGGCGCACCTGGGGTGGCCTGATCGGCATCTCGGGTGTCCCCGACCTCATCGACGGTGGCAACGTCACCGTGCCGACCTTCGGGATCTACTCGCTGGACAGCAAGTGGATCGTCGAGGGGCACGGGGTGGAGCCTGACATCGACGTGATGGATGACCCCGCGAAGATGTGGGACGGTGGTGATCCGCAGCTTGACCGGGCGATCGACGAGGTGATGCGTCTCTACAACGCGAAACCGCCTGTCGTGCCGAAACGGCCCGCGTACGAAAACCGGGCGGGGAAGTAGCCCGCAGCGGTTCGATGTTCGACTCACCACAGCGGGCGGCTCTGGCCGCCCGCTTCCATTCTCTGTCAGGAAGCGGACCCTCAGACGCCCGTGCGGACCGAAGGTGACTACCTGAGTGCGAGCGTCTGAGGCGACGCTGAGGTATCCTAGAGGGGTCTTTCAGGCAGAGGTCCTGCGGGAGGACGCGAGATGATCAAGTTCATGCAGTGCATCCGAAAGAGGCCCGAGCTCTCCCACGTCGAGTTCCGCCGCCTGTGGGCGGAGTACAAGGAGCGCGCGGCGGCGGTCGCCGAGGTGACGGGCGTGACGCGCTTTTCGATAAGCACCGCGCTCACGGTCGCGACCAACGTGCAGGTGATGCTTGAGCGCGGGACCGTGGCCGCGTTCGACGGGGTTGCCGAGTTCTGGTTCCCCAAGGCCGGCGGGCTCGAGGGGGTCTTCGAGCGCCCCGAGGTCATCAAGCGCGTGACCGCGATGCGAGAGTTGCAGGAACAGGTCGCAGACCTCAGCCAGAGCGTCTTCTTCTTCGTGTCCGAGGAGGTCGTCTCGAGCTGAGCGCGGCGGAGGTCGTGCGTTGGCCCCGCAGACCACGCCGGACCTCAAGCACGCACAGCGCGCCCTGCAGGGGTTTCTGGAGCGGCTGCGGTTCACGCTTGTCGCGTTAGTCGTCAGCACGTTCCCGGAAAGTACAAAGCGCACCGGCTGGCCCTCCGTCTACGCCTCCGGGGCCGCCCACGCATTCGGCGGGTGGGTGGAGGCGCTGGTTTCTGCGGGCCTCTTCGGCGTCGGGTTCCTGAACTATGTCACGCGATTCCTGCAGGGCCCGGGCGGCACCTTCCTCCTGCGCAAACCCGGTTCCCTGACCTACGGTGACCTCTTCGGGACGGGGGCTCTGGGCTACGTGAGCTATCTCTTCACGCCGGCAGCGTGGGTGACCCTCTTCTGCTTCGTCGAGGGGATCCTCCGCGCGCTCGACGCGGCGTTCTCAGAGCGGATGCTGGGAATGGCGTTCGTTGCCCTGCCGTGGCGCGCGTCACTGGCCGTGACGAGGGCCGCCGGACGCAAGCGGCACCAGGCGCTCCTGGGGCCGGAGCGCCCCGATGAGGTTGTCACAGGGAAATCCGGCGAAGAGGTCGCGTTGACGATCTTCGCCGCCCGCGAGAAGCCGTGGGCCGACAACCAGGTGATCGAGCACGAGGGCGATTTCTACGAGGTCATCGGCAAGCGCTTGGTCGAGCGCGGAGGTCATCGCGCCTACCGCTACGACTTCCGGCACCTCGACCACGGCGAGGTGATCCGCGGCGTGCTCGTTCCCTACGAACCGAGCCGTCAGGGAAAACCCGGGATGGGGAGAAAACCATGACAAAGGCACGCGCGCTCGTCGCGCTGTTCGCGCTCGTCACGGCGGGCGCTCTCGCACAGGGGCAACAGCGCCTCACCGTCGAGTGGATCTACAGCGACGACGGGGAGAACATGACCAAGCTTCCGGAGTTCACCTGGACCACCACCGGCGACCTCCTCCTCTTCGATGGGAGGAAACCGGAGGGAGAGAGGACGCTCGAACGGATCGCCGGCGGCTCGGGCCAACGCCGCTCCGTGGTGGACGCCCCTGCCGCTCTTGCGAGCCTGAAGGCCCTGCTGGGCGCAAAAGACGCGCCGGCGGCGCTGCGCTGGCCCGACTCCTTCGACCCTGCCGGCACGAAAGCCCTGTACATCCTGGCTGACGATCTCTTCGTGCTCGATCTGGCGTCGTCACGCTTCGAGCGCATCACCAGGACGCCGGAAAAGGAGCGCGCCGCCAGGTTCTCGCCGGATGGGCACAAGGTCGCGTTCGTGCGGGAGAACGATCTCTACGTCTGCGACCTCGAAACCCGTTCCGAGGCACGTCTGACCAGGGACGGCTCCGCGACGACCCTCAACGGGGCATTGTCGTGGGTGTACTGGGAGGAAGTGTTCGACCACGACGAGGCCGGCTACTGGTGGTCGCCGGACTCCGGGGCGATCGCCTTCCTGCGGACGGACGACTCACCGGTGAGCGAGTTCTTTTTCCCAGACTTCAAACCGGCAGTCCCGAACGTGATTCGCCAGCGCTACCCGGTCTCGGGCGGGCCGAACCCGGTCGTCAGGCTCGGCATCGTGGACGTCGCGAGCGGGAGGACGGTCTTCGTCGGTTCGGAGGAGATGCCGCAGGAGTACATTCTTCGGGTCACCTGGCTCCCGGACAGTGGGCGCGTGGCCGTTCAGACCACCACCCGCATGCAGACCCGTCTGGACCTCTACTTTGCCGAACGCGCGAGCGGCCATGCGAGGCGGATCCTGACCGAGACGGACGACGCGTGGGTAAACCAGCACGAGCTGCAGTTTCTCGACGGCGGCGGCCGGTTCGTATGGTCGTCCGAGAGGGATGGCTATACGCACCTCTTCCTGTACGAGGCGGATGGAAAGTTGGTGGCGCCGCTGACGCCCGGCGAGTGGTCCGTGCGCGGGCCCAAGGGCTTCGACCGCGAGGCCCTGGGTTCGGCTTTCGTGGACCAGGCGCGGGGGTACGTGTACTTCACCGCGCTCGAGAAGTCACCCGTGGAGAGCCACCTCTACCGGGTGCGGCTGGATGGGACGGGGTTCGAACGCCTCACGAGGGAGGACGGGGTGCACGTCGTCTCGCCGAGCCCCGATCGCTCTGCCTTCGTGGACGCCTTTTCTTCGCACTGCACGCCCCCGGCGCTCTCGCTCCACGGGGCGGACGGTACCCGCAAGGCTGTCCTCGCGACCTCACGAACCGATGTCATTGCTGGGCTCGAGTGGACCTGCCCCGAGCTGACCACGGCGCCCGCCGACGACGGCTTCCCGCTGCCGGTCTGGCTGCTCAAACCGCGGGGTTTCGACGCCGCGAGGAAGTACCCGGCAATCCTGTACGTCTACGGTGGACCCTCGGCCCCGGTTGTGAGGGACTCCTGGGACATCTCGTTCGCGCGCAACGCGCCTTTTGCCCAGATCCTGGCGCGCGAAGGGTACGTCGTGATGAGCGTCGACCCGCGTAGCGCCACGGGGATCAGCAAGAAGCTGGAGAATCTCGTGGCTCGCAACGTCTGGGCCGACCTCGAGCTGGCGGACTTCCTGGCCGGAGTGCGCTGGCTCAAGTCGCAGCCGTGGGTGGATCCGGCGCGAGTGGGCATCTGGGGCTGGAGCGGAGGAGGAACGTCAACGCTGCTGCTCATGACCCGCTCGAGCGAGTTCAAGGCCGGGATTGCCGTCGCCCCGAACACCGACTGGCACTACTACGACACGAAGTTCTCCGAGACCTACATGAAGAACCCGGAGGACAACCCCGGCGGGTACGAGAACACTTCGCTCATCAGGCGAGCGAAGGACCTGCACGGGCGGCTCCTGCTGGTGCACGGCAGCGGCGACGATAACGTGCACCCGCAGCATACCTGGGCCGTGGTGGATGAGCTGGTCATGGCGGGCAAACCGTTCGACCTCATGATCTACCCGATGCGCAAGCACACGATCGACGACCGTCCCGCCCGCATCCACCTCTTCAACAAGATGCTGGAGTTCTGGAAGCTCTACCTCTGATGCCCTTGCGTGGCTACGCGTCCAGCTTCGCCGTCATCGTGATCTCCGCTTTGAGCAAGCGCGAGATCGGGCAGCCGGCCTTGGCGGCGGCGGCGGCCTTTTCGAACGCCGCCTGAGAGGCGCCGGGCACCTTGGCGACCACGTCGAGGTGGGACTTGGTCACGGTGAAGCCGGCGTCGGTCTTCTCGAGCGTGATGGTTGCGGTCGTCTGAACGCTCGTTGGCGTCAGATTGGCCTCCCCCAGTTGGCCGGAAAGCGCCATCGAGAAACAGCCGGCGTGGGCCGCGGCGATCAGCTCCTCCGGGTTGGTGCCGATGCCGTTCTCGAAACGGGTTGAGAAGCTGTACTGGGTTGCCTTGAGCACTCCGCTGTCGGTTGCCATCGTTCCCTTGCCACTCTTCAAGTCGCCATTCCAGATCGCGCTGCCCTTGCGTTGCATCGCCGCTCTCCTTTCGTCCACGGGGTCGCGGCCCCGGTCCGCGACCGTGGCACGCCCCGCATCCACGCATCATAACGTCATCCTTCTCCGTCGGATTCTTCGGCGCCCGCAGCCGCACGCCTCTCTCCCGAGCGACCCGGCAAACGTTGGCCGCGACCGGTGTCGCGGCTGGGGGGATCGGGGCAACTCACTCGTAGCGAAGCGCCTCGACCGGGTCGAGGCGCGAAGCCTTGACCGCCGGCCAGAGGCCGAAGAAGATCCCCACCCCCATCGAGACCCCGAGCCCTACCAGCGGTGACCAGAGTGGCACGCTGGTCGGCAAGGAAGGCACCGCTGCGCGCACGGTG
>DATKMD010000150.1:0-5018 GCA_035542075.1 Thermoanaerobaculaceae bacterium | reverse complement strand
CGTCCGGAACCAGCTGGCGCTCGAGGCGATCGAGAGGGCCGCCCGCTCGAGGCGCTGGGTGAAGGTGGAGGAGCTGTAGCTCCGGCTATTCCCGATCGGCTTCCGCCAGCGCCCGCGCGAGCAGGTCGACCACCCCCAGCTCGCGCGCACCCTCCTCCAGGTACCGACGGTCGAGCGACGACCCGCCCGCCCGGAGCACCCCGAGCACGTCCCCCCACTGGCGCTCCGACGCCTCGCCTCCGCGTCGGAACCACTCGAGCTTCGCGAGCACGATGTCCTCGGCCGACGCGAGCACGAGGGGCGCCCCTCCGGCCGCCTCCGAGCCCGCCGGCCGGGCGCGCTCCATGGCCCTCCGGTCGAAGGGGCGATCGCGGGAGACGAACACGTCCACCTTGAGCATCGTCTCGAGATGGATCACGTTGAAAGACGTTCGCCGTAGGGCGGCGTCCCGCAGGCGGGCTTCGGGCACGTAGTAGAGTCCCCCCAGCGAGGACAGGAGACCATCCACGTCCTCCGGGCGCAGCTCGGCGACGACGTCCGCGTCGATGCTGGCCCGGGCCACGCCATGCGCGGAGCTGGCGATCGACCCGCCGACGAAGTGCCGCACGCCGAGTCGTCTCAGGGCATCGAGGAGCGGCGCCAGGGCGGCGAGCAGATCGGGGGCGGTCACGGCCCGCCCCGTCCGAGGTGACGCTCCAGCTCGTCGGCGAGATCCAGCCCGTAGTGCAGGCGCACGAACTCGAGGCCGATCTCCTCTGCTGTCGCGCGCGGCCGCCGCCGGGCGATCCCCTCGCGCGACAGCGTGAGCACGCTCCGGCTGAGCGAGAGCGCGAGGCGGAGGCGCCGCTCCGGCGAGGCCCGGCGCAGCAGCTCCATCTGCACGCGCCTGGCCTCGGGGTCCGTGTCGCTGAGCGGCTCCATTGGTAGAAATCAGGCGCGGCGCCCTTCCGGGCCCGTTTCCTGAGTCCCCCTTTCAAACCGTGCTTGCGGATTTGTTGAGTAGGCCTGAGGCGCGGTGGCCCGTAGGTGCACGCTTGGCTGTATCTGCCGTTTCCAGCTTCGTGCCCGTTTAGCATGCCCCGTAGCTCCGTTTCGTCGGGCCCCTCTGAAATTCCGTACGGCGGGTTTTCCCCAGTACGGCTTCAAGACAGCGGGACCGCACGTTCCACCTGGGAGCGCCCTTCCTCGATGTCGAGTTTGACGCGCCCTTGGTGCGCCTTCGGCTACTCGACCGCTGTTTCCCGTTGGCCCATATGGGCATGTCGGGGCATGTCCTCGCCCATCCAGCGCACGCCGCTGTCCCACGGGTCCTTTGCTCAGCAAGGGTTGTGCTGTCCCTCGCCTCCTCGCTACTACGACCCGATCCGCCAGTCTCACGATCTCCCTCAGCCTCGCCACGCTGGGCTTGTGCTTCGGGTCTCACGACCGTGAGACCTTCCCTGCTTTGGGTCATCAGCCATTCGCCTGGTGCCACCACCCATGCGCCGGAGCAGGCGCCACCTGCACTTGCCCGTTTCTTCGGCGGCGTCCATTGGCCTTCGCCCATGCGGGAATCGGGCTCGGCTGCTCGATACCCCACGACCCGTTTCTCGTGGGAAGCCGTTTCGACGCTGCAATGTTCGCTCTCCGCTGCGGCCCCAGACTTCGCTCGCCCCCCTGACGGGTCGGACCTCTCGGCCCCGAGGGCTTCTACCCGAGCTTTCGACCAGGAGAGTCGCCCCTCCCAGCCGTCGGGCACTGCTAGACAGCCAAACCGGGCAATTGCTGTCGCGGGACTTTCGCCCGCATGGTTGATGCCGGTACAGGCTGCACCTCGCACACGGCTTACCGATGGTCTTTCTCATGTGGCATTCACCTGAGTCGGGTAGCGGATCGTCCCGACCAATCGGTGCAGTCCGAGCGTCGTGAAGTGAGCCGGAGTCCACCACGAATCGTGAAACGGCCGCCCCCAGCGGCGCCGGTGGCGATAGATGAGCCGCACCAGGCGCTCATTCACGTACCCATCGACCTGCTGGAACTTCTGCGACGCGTTCCCCGTTCGGAAGTAGTTGCCCCATCCCCGCAGGACCGGATTGATGACCTCGATGACTTCCTTGATGTTCTTCATTCCGGACCAGCGCCGACGGTCCGTGAGTTCCCGGATACGCTCCCGGATGCGCTTCATCGCCTTCGGGCACGGCCACCGGAAGAGGTACTCCCGCCCCTTGAAATGCGACAGTACCACCCTCAGGTAACACCCCAAGAAGACGAATCCCTGCTTGCCGAGCCCAAGCTCGACGATCCGAGTCTTTTCCGGGTGCAGCCTCAGACTCAGCCTTTCCATGATGAGACCCAGCCGCCGGTATGCTTCCTCGGCCTGAGCCTTCGTGCGGCACAGCACGACAAAGTCGTCGCAGTACCGCACGAGAATCCCGATGTCTCGGCAGCGACGCTCCCAGATCCGATCGAGAGCATCGAGGTAGATGTTCGCGAGCAAGGGCGAGATCACTCCACCCTGGGGCGTACCCAGAATGGGGTGCCGCACCCCGCCTTCCTCCATCACCCCCGCCTGCAGCCACATCCGCAGAAGCTTGATTACCCGACGATCCGATACCCGTTGCTCCACCAGCTTGAGTAGCTTGTCCTGAGGAATTTCGTCGAAGTAGCTCTTGATGTCGGCGTCCACCACGTATCGGTAGCCGCGACTCCCGGCCAGGCGAATCGCTTCCAACGCGCCGGTCGCGCCGCGCTTCGGCCGAAACCCGTACGAGCAGCCCTTGAAGTCCGCTTCGAATATGGGCTCGATCACGAGTTTCGCCGCCGCCTGCACCACCCTGTCGCGTACCGTCGGTATTCCCAGCGGCCTCCTCGTCCCGTCCGCCTTCGGTATGTACCGCCGCCTCACCGGTTGCGGCCAGTACCCGCCCGCCCGGAGGCGCCGTTGTGTCTCCCGGAGAAACTCCTCCACGCCTCCCTGCTCGATCATCTCCAGCGTCTCGCCGTCGATGCCGGCAGCGCCTCGATTCGCCTTGACCCGCTCCCACGCCCCCCTCAGGACGTCACCCCGAGAGATCCGGTCATACAGCGCATGGAAGCGTCGCTTCCGACTCCGCTTGGCACACATGTACAGCCGCCGTTGGAGTTGTCGCACTTTGTTCGCCGGGTCGTTGGCCCTCGCGGGCATGCCCTCGCGCTTACCCCCATCCGTCGGCGCGACCAAAGCAGGGCCCTTTCCCTCCGCCGCGGTTCTGATCCGCGGCATCATCAGTACAGTGGGCCCCTCGGACTCCCTCTCCGCACGGCGCCCCTTCACCACCTCCGGCTTATAGGCGCCGCCTTCGCCCGACGGGGGCCGCGGAGTAGGGTCTCTCCAGTTCCCTTCCAGACCTTCGCTGCGTGCCGTCTTCTGTACCCCGGAAGTGTCCTGTGCCCCTCCGGTCCCAGGCACAGTCTGTTGCCTTCGCCCCGACATGACGGGCTCGGCCACTTCACCCTTTCGGGTTCCTATGTCACGAGGCTGCAAAGTTCACGCTCTCGCATTCGGCCCGCAGCTTCGCCCCCCTCGCGCGGAGCCATACGGCCCCGCCAGGGCTTTCGACGCTCCGCTCAGGCATGGGGATCTCTCCCCAGTACCCGGAGCCTGCTACGCGGCGCTCCGGCGCTTACCGCGGCGGGACTCACACCCGCTGGCCTGGAACAGCATCCTCGCTGCCCCGTACCGAGGCAGTCCGGTTCAAGACGCGACATGGGGCGCCATCCTACGCCGTTCCTCGGCAATGCGATCGATGACGGCATCCATCGCCGTCATGTCCTGACCTCGCTCGCAGGCTAGCTCGGTTGGAGAACGACGTCCAGCTGCCGAGTCTCGACCGAAGTGCACCCGCACGGTGGAGTGCTGCCTTGTACCGCAACGGTGAGCGTCTTCTCCTGGAATCCCGCGGCGGTCAGACGCAGCTCGTAGGTGCCGGGCATCCCGGGTACGACACACGAAGTCGACGACGGCCCCGCGTCGCACTGGCCTGATCCCACCGCCGCACCCGAGAACGTCAGCGTCAGGCCGGGCACAGGTCCGCCCCCGGCGGAGGTGACGCTCAGCACGATGGCCATCGGGAGTGGACACGGCAGCGCCACACAATCAGGCTCGCTCTGCCGGCCGCATCCTGTACTGACGCACAGGAGGAAGATCCCGAGCTCGAGCCGTGTGTTCGTCATGTGCCTCAGTACGGCCGCACCTCGATCGGGCGGAGGAAGTCGGCGGCGAGCTCCGTGCGCTTCTTGCGGATCTCCTCGAAGCGCTGCCGCTGCTCCGCCGCGCGGGGGTCGTGCGTCTGCGCATAGAGCATCATCAGGTGCAGGTTCCCGAGGTAGTGCTCCGGGTCGATCTTCAGGCACCGGTCGAGCGCGTCCGCGGCCTTCTGCGGCTGGCCCAGGCGGAGGTACAGGAGACCCAGCTCGGACCAGGGATCGGCGTAGGACGGGTTCACCTCGACGGAGCGCAGGGCCAAGCGCACGCCTTCCTCGAAGTCGTTCTCCGCGCGGGCAATCCGGGCCAGGTAGTAGTTGGCGGCGGCCGCGGTCTCCGGCCGCTCCGCCGCCGGGACCAGCATCGTGCGTGCGGTGTCGTAGTCCCTGGCCTCGAAGGCGGCGACCCCGACCGCGAGCGGACCGCGCGGCTCCTTCGGCTCGAGCTCGGCGTACTTGCGGAAGTAGGGGATCGCCTCGCTCGGGTCCTTGCGGTGGAGGGCGACCGCCCCCATGGCGTAGTTGATCGCCGCGTTCCCGGGGTCGAGCCGCACCGCCTCCTTGAGCGAGTTGTAGGCCTCGGCACCGAGATCGAGCTCGACGCAGATCATGCCGAACAGAAAGTGGACGCGCGCGTTGCCGGGCTCGACCGCGCGGGCGTGGGCGAGGTAGCCGAGGGCCCCCTCGCGGTCGCCCGCCTTCTGCGCGACGCGCGCGAGGTCGAGCAGCAGAGGGACGCTCTCGGGCCGGTCCCGGGCGGCCTCCTCCAGCCGCACCCGCGCCTCCGGGAGCCGCCC
>DATKMD010000149.1:0-4362 GCA_035542075.1 Thermoanaerobaculaceae bacterium | reverse complement strand
CTTGTTCTGGATGAGCAGCGGCGACAGCGTCTCCTGGAGGAGCCGGTTGCCCTCGGCCATCGCGCGCGCCTTCACGAGCTGCGCCTGTGCGTCGCCTTCCGCCTCGGCCACCTTGGCCTTGGCCAGCGTCTGCTGACGCTGCAACTCGTAGTCCGCCTGCTGCGCCTGCTGCTGGGCCGCCATCTTCTGCTGCATCTGCTTCTCGATCGCGTCCGGCAGATGGCTCGCGCCGAGGTTCACCTTGTCGACGTTGAAGCCCATCTTTCCCATCTCGACCTGCAGCGTCTCCTGGATGTGCTCCTGGAGTGGGCCACGCTGATTCGAGATCAGGTCGGTGAGCGACACCTGGCCGGCCTGGTTCTGGGCGACCGTGATGATCGTGCGGCGCACGAAGGTGGCCTCGATCTCCGAGATGTCCGCGCCCCGGAAGGAGCGGAAGACGTCGCCCGCCTTCTCCTGGCTGGTGTTGTAGGTCACCGAAATGTCCTGCCGGATGTGCTGCCCCTCGCGCGTCGGCAGGTCAATCGAGTCATCCCCCATCACCGCCCCTTCGTCGGCCCGGCTCACCATCGTGTAGGTCCGGAGCGCGATCGGGTACGACTGCACCTGCGTGATCCACGGCACGCGCCAGGCCACACCCTGCCCGACCGTCTTGAGCGCTCCGGAGAAGCGGTTGAAGACGACACCGACGTTGCCGGGCTGGATGATCGTGAACGAGCTGTACACCGCCGCCAGCAGGAACAGCACCAGGACCAGCACCAGGCCGCTTGCGGCCATCGCCGGCGCATTCACGCGTTCGTCCACCGAGATCGTCCTTCCCAGGATTCGGATGTCCCCTCGCCGCACGTCATCGTCCATCGCCGGTGTCTCCTCGTGATGGTTCCTGCAGGTAGGCGCTCGGCACCCACCCGGTGGCACCAGTCCTGTCCCCGTCGAGCACCGTGACCTGGCAGAGTGCGGGCTCGCCCTGGCACTCCCCGCGGCTCACTCGCGTTCCGCTGCGGCCCACGGCGGCGACGGAGTACGTGCACACGGCGGGCACCTCTTCCCCCCGAGCCTCCAGCGCCCCCGCGCACTCGCTGTAGTCGTGCGGTGTCGTCCAGAGGAGGGCTACCGCCTTGGGGGGGCGAATCACCTGCACCTCCGCACCTACGGCCGTCGCGAGCAGTACCAGGAGGCTCGCGCTCACGATCGCTCTCATGTCGCCGATACTCTGCATAGTCCGTTCCACGGCGCCGGAGACAATCGGCAGGCGGTTCCTACTCCGACAGGGCCCGCTCGGGGTGCATGATGCACCGGGCGGTGCACGGATGGTCGCAGACTCAGTTCTGGCTCCCCCACTGAATCAAGGCGCCACGCGCGACGATCAGGATCCCCCCAGCGATTCGTGAAACCGCGAAGACGTGCTCACCCTCCATGGCCGCGCCCCATGCTTGGCTCATCAAGAAGAACACCGCGACGTAGACACCGAGCAGCTTCCCGAAGGCGCCCTCCCACCAGTACGTCACGGCGATCCCGTACGCCGCGAGGAGAACCATCCCCGCCGCCGTGGGCCAGAGACGCCAGTCCGGGTGCAGCCGGCCGACCCGGATGGCGTAGTCGCCGCCGACCTCGCAAAGCGCGGCCACGAGAAGCGCCACCCAGGTCTTCACGTCCATGCCCATTCCGGATCTTCCTCCCCTGCCGTCTCGCGGGTTTCGAGACCGCTCTGGCGTCACGTCTACGGGGTCGCCGCCTTCGGGCCGACCCAGCCCCTACGAGGAGCGCGCGGCATCGGGAAGCGCTTCCGGCGCGTCTCGCTGCGGCTGCGCGCCGCCGTAGCTGAGCTTCCGGCGCGGCCGGCAGACGCACGGCACGGGCGACGATCCGTCTCCCGCCCCCTACGAGGGCAACACACTGCTGCCCGGTGGGGGGCAGAGGTGTTCAGGTTGTCCGTCGGACTGCTGAGCGTCCGGTGGGAGGCGGTCGCGACGTCGAATGAACCACCCCGCTCAGAAGGCCTTCTGGGGTATCCCTCTAGGAGCCCGCACGGACACGCGCTCCACTTCCAACGCGAGGGCAACTTGTTTGGCCAGAGAGTCCAGGAGGGTCAATTGCTCCCGGAGCAGAAAACGTCCGGGATCCCTGGGCCGCATAGCAAGCATGGCGAAGGTGGTGTCGGCCGCGCGCAAGGGCACGTACAGGATCTCACTCGTCGGCGATGTCGGAGTCCCCCACCCGGCCATCTGGCCGCTGTCGTAGGCCGAGTGGGCCACGTCCAGTTCGCTCATGACGTTCTTCTGGATCACTGAGGACACATCGCCCGCAGCCACCTTCAGCTTGTGGTCTTCGTCTCGCAGCAGCGCCGTGACGTCACAATCGAAGATCTCCGAGATGTACCGCACTGCCAGCCGTAGAATCGTCTCGACCCCTCGGATGCTGGCGAGCTGGCGACTGAGACCGTGCATGGCCGCTGCCTCCCGCTCTCGCAAGCGGGCGATCGTGGCTTGCTGTCGCATCCCGGCAGCGAGGTGACTGATGACCAGCGCCACTAGAGCCATCACCACGAACGTGACGACGTACTCACTCTCTTCCACGGTGAACGAGAATCGGGGTGGGACGAAAAAGAAATCGAAAGCCAGAACGCTCAGGATGGACGTCAGGATCGCCGGCCCGCGTCCGCAACCGACCGCGGTGATCATCACCGCCAGCAGGTACACCATGATGAGGTTCGCGAGGTGGAAGTAGGGAAACATCGCAAAGCAGATCACGGTAGCCAGGATGAGGTACACGACGCCGGTGCCGTAGTCCGAGAGGGCGATGTCCTTGGGTCGGATGACGTACGCTGTTTCGCGTTGCGCTACCGGCTCTCCAGTCGTCACGTAGACGTCGATGTCGCCACTGAGGCGCACCAGGCGGTCCACGGGACTCCCTGAGAGGATGCCTCTCCAAGCGGGGCGCGTCGGTTTGCCGACGATCAGCCTCGTGACGTTCCGTTCCCTCGCGAAGTTGACGATCTCTTGGGCCACGTCCCGGCCGGCCAAGGTGACCGTCTCTGCTGCCCCAAGTCGCCCAGCCAACCTCAGGTTGTCGGCGGCGCGGCTGCGCTCTGCCTCCGGAAGCATCGCCATCCCGGGTTGCTCGACATGTACCGCCGACCACTTCGCGTGGAGGTCGGCTGCCATCCTGTTGGCTGCGCTTATCAATTCGGCCGAGGAGGGGCTCCGGCTCACGCACACCAAGATTCGTTCTTCCGGGGACTTTGGCATTTCCGCCACCGTCAAGCTCCTTCGTTCAGGTTCCCGAGTGCCCACAGGAACGCCACGAGGCAATGCGTAGAACGTGAGCACGGCGGGCGCAACGGCGTTCGCCCCAGGGGGGAAGCTACGAAAGGAACAAGAGGCAGGTGCTCCCGATGACGGGAGCCCGTGGAGAACGCGCAGAGTAGACTCCGAAGGGGCGAGCTTGGCCGAGTTGGATGAGTTCTAACTGCGCGAATGGCAAAGTGGAGCCGAGCGGGATCGAACCGCCAACCTCTTGAATGCCATTCAAGCGCTCTCCCAACTGAGCTACGGCCCCACACGGAAGGAACGGACGCGGACGGGAACGGAGGGACCCCGGGTATACCGGGGCCGTCCCGGAGGGTCAACGCCCGCGGGCCCCGCCTGAACGATCGGTTCCCACGCCCGCTGCTCCCGGTTCCTCGCGCGTGCCCGTCTGCCGCGCCAGCTTCGCTGGCCGCGGCACGCCGGTCGCGCGTCCCACCCGCGCCGCACGCTCGCGCCCCGGACCCAAGACCCGGTCTTGGGTCTAGTTGAGGTAGCGGTGGGGGTCGACCGGACGGCCCGCCACCCGCACCTCGTAGTGCAGGTGCACGCCGGTCACGCGGCCCGACGCGCCGAGCGCGCCGACGATGTCGCCGCGCCGCACGTGCTGCCCCTCGTGCACGTAGAGCGCCGACAGGTGCCCGTACAGCGTCTCGACGTCGCGCCCGTGGTCCACGATGACGAGCGTCCCGTAGCCCGGGTCGCGGCCGGCGAAGATCACCTGCCCGTCGCCGCCCGCGGCGACCGGCATGCCGTAGCGCGCCTGGATGTCGATGCCGGGATGCAGCTCCGAGCCCGACCCGATCGGGGCCTCACGGTAGCCGAACGGCGACGTCACGATCCCCTTCACCGGCCAGATCGACGGCGTGCTCGCGAACTGCGTCGAGCGGTGGTCGCTCAAGAGCGCGGACAGGACGGCCATCGAGTCGGCCGCGGTCGTCGTCTGCTCCTCGACCCATGCGAGCTGCGCGAGCGCGCGCGCGGCGTCCTCGGACGGGACGGGCTCGGTGGCCGACGCCGGCGTGATGCCCTGCGGGACGGCCGTCACCGGCGTGCT
>DATKMD010000148.1:0-8451 GCA_035542075.1 Thermoanaerobaculaceae bacterium | reverse complement strand
CAGAAGGAAGCCGAGCCCAACGCTGGATTTGATGAGCTCCGCCGAGACGACACCGTGCCACCCGAGGGTCCAGCCCAGCTTGATCCCGGTCACGATGCTGGGCAGCGCCGCCGGCAGGACCACCCGCGTGCTCATCGAGCGCCTGGTTGCACCCAGGGTCTGCGCCGCGCGCAGGAGAACGGGCGGAATTTGGGAGATGCCGTCTGCGGTGGCGATCGCCATTGCCGCCGTTGAGCTCATCACTATCACGAAGTAGATGGCGGTGTCGGAGAGCCCGAACACGAGCAACGAGATCGGTACCCAGGCTGCAGAGGGCAGGGTCTGGAGGCCCAGGAACACCGACCGCAGGCAGGTGCTCACCGTCTCGGACATGCCCATGGCGAGTCCGACCAGAAGGCCGAGAGCTGCAGAGATGGAGAAACCAACCGCCATGCGCACCAGGGAGGCCCTGACGCTCGGCCACAGTGAGCCGTCAACTGCGAGTTCCGCCAGGCGGGCACCGACCCCGGCGGGGGACGGGAAAGCGTAGCTCGGCAGAACAGAGAGGCTCGAGACGGCCTGCCAGAGGAGCAGCACAGCAGTGAGGAACGCTGCCAGCACCACGACGCTTCTAAACGCCTGCTTGGTCCCGCTCATCGTTCTTTCCCACGTTCTCGGTGATCTCACTGCGCAGTTCGGCCAGGATCTCGCCTGCCAGGCCGCTGACCCTGGCATCGTAGAAGTCCCGCGGTCGCGGGAGGCTGACCGCCAGCGTCTTCTTGATGCGGGCCGGGCAGGCTGTGAGGACAAGCACGCGATCCGCGAGGCACGCGGCCTCGCGGGTGTTGTGCGTGACGAACAGAACAGTCTTGCGCGTGCGGGCATGGATCTCCTGGATCTCGGCGTACAGTCGCTCGCGCGTGAGGGCGTCGAGCGAACCGAACGGCTCGTCGCAGAGAAGGGCTCGCGGCTCGGGCGCCAGTGCGCGCGCGAGCGCAACGCGTTGCTTCATGCCCCCGGAAAGCTCGTGCACGAACGCTCGGGCGAACCCCTCCAGGTGCACGAGTTCCAGGTAGTGTTCGGCGATGGCACGCCGCTCGGCTGGCGGGAGATGGGTGTGCTGCCGCAAGCCGAAGATGACGTTGTCCAGCACATTCAGCCATGGAAACAGTGCCGGCTCCTGGAAGATCATCACCCGGTCGGGGCCGGGGCCAGCGACCGGTCTGCCTCCCACGAGAATCTCGCCGGCGGTTGGTGGCTCGAACCCGGCGACGAGGTTCAGCAGCGTGGTCTTGCCGCAGCCGGAGGGCCCGGCCAGAACCACGAACTCGCCCTCCGCAACCTCCAGATCAACTGGGCCCAGCGCGTCGACGCGGCCACGGGTGCTCACATACGTCTTGGCTACCCCGCGCAGGCTGATCCTTGCAGGGGCCGCGCCAGAACCTGCGTCGACACGTCGTCCAGAAGGTGGTAGACCGCTCATCGCGGCGTCGCCTCGGCCACCTGGGCCGGAAGCGGCAGCCCTTTCTCCCGCAGGACCTCGCGCAAAGGCCCCAACTCCCAGATCCCCGAGAGGTCGGGGGCGCCGGGAAGGAACCCGATCCGGTGGGCGTCGGCGGCCGACTTCGCGAGCGCCTGCGGCAGCGGCTCCCATGTGAAATCCACGCGCCTCAAGGCCGAGCGGACGATCGCCAGCGGCATCACGGCGGAGGTCTCCCGCTTGATCTCCTCGGAGATCAGACGCGCGGCGGCCTCGGGGTCTGCATTCAGCCTTTGCGTTTCCTCCACGTGCGCGATGAGGAGTCTCTTCACTATCTTGGGGTGATTGGCCAGGAATTCGCGGCGCACGACGAGAACGGCCGTCGGGTAGCGCCCGCCCGGCCACAGGTCTTTCTCCTCCAGGTATACGCGGCCGCCACCCTCCTGCTCGAGGCGCGACACCCAGGGCTCCACCGTCCACGCCGCATCGATCTCGCGCTTGGCGAACATGAGGAGCTGATCGGGGTTGGCCAACGGAAGGATCGTCAGGTCGCCCCCTTTGTCCCTGGAGATCAGGCCACGTTCCGCAAACCACAGCCGGGCCGCCACGTCCTGAGTGTTGCCGAGTTGGGGTGTGGCGATCACCTTGCCGTGGAAGTCGGCGTCCGACCCGATGTGAACATCGCCCCGCACGACAAGCGCCGCGCCCCCCGACGCGGCACCGGCAACGATCGCGAAGCTCTCGCCCCGCGATCTGATGTGCCCGTTGATTGCGGGGTTGGGGCCGACGTAGGCCGCGTCTACCGCCGATGCGAACAACGCCTCGACAGCCGAGGGGCCGGCGTTGAACTGCGTCCAGCGAACCGGCACCCCGATGGTCCGCTCGAAGTCGCCGGTGGCACGTCCAACAAGTGCCTGCGCGTGGGTGACGTTGGGAAAGTGCGCGAGTCGCAACGTCGCAGCCCCGCCCGGGGCCTTCCGCCCGCACGAGGAGAACAGCAATCCACCCACCGCCAGCAACGCGCCCGCCCGCCTCAGGGAACCAGCCACCACGGTAGGGATCGCTCCTCGCATGGCGCGAGGATAGCAGGCGACACGCGCCCCGCAGGTCGCAACTCCGCGGTTGTCCCTACGGTGAGGTGAGCCTGTAGACGCCGCCCAGGTCCGCGGTGCCTCTTGCGACCAGTTCGGCGTGGAAGGTGCGGGCCTGGTCCGCGCTCGCGAAGTCACCCAGGACGACGCGGTACCACACCCCGCTGGGCAGGTCGACCTGGGCGACGTATGCGGGCCGCCCGAAGCGCTGACCGATCCGGACGGCGTCGCGCTGGGCCTTCTCCCGCTCCCTGTACGACGAGAAGTGGATGACGTAGGTCGGGGCCCGCCCGGCCCAGTCGGGGGAGACCATCAGCTGGACGCCTTCCCGGCGTCCACCCGGCGCCGCAGCCGCTTCCCGCGGCGCCACCGTCCTTGCTCGTGGCTCCAGTGGCTCGGGCAGGTCCCGCTCGGGAACCGGTGTCGGGGCCACCGGGGGCTGTGTCGGCTCGGCGGCCTGGGACTGCGCTGGGCTCGCGGTGGGGCGTTGCGTCTCTGCCGACGCAGCCCTCGGTGGTGGGTACGACTCGGCGATTCGAGGGGAGTCGGTCTCGCGGCTTCCCGATTCGTAGCGCGAGTAGACGTAGTAGGTGCCCGCGGCCACCGCCAGCAGGGCAAGCACCCCGAGCAGGATCGGAATGGGGAGGCGCCGGTGCTGCTGGCGCAACTCCTCGTAGGCGCTCTCGTCCATGAAGAGTTCCGGTGCGGAGCCGACAGGCTCTGCAAGCTCCGGTTCTTCGATCGGCGGCTGCGGCGGTCGGACCGGCGGGCGGGGTTGCCGGGTTGGCGGCTCCTCCTCGCGTGCGGGCAGCGACACGGGGGGAAACTCGATCGGGACCTCCGGCTGGGTGGCCGCCGACGTCGCGTCCGGCCCCAGCGGACTTTGAGGCGAGTCGATCAGCGCACGGGCCCGCTGGGCTAAGACCTCGAGGGGCGCAGGCGGCTGGCCCTGTTTGACCCGCCTCGACTCGTCGGCGCAGACCTGGAGAGCGGCCTGGAAGAGAACGGAACGGCGGGCGGACTCGCCTCCGTAGTCGTCGAGCAGGCGGTCAAGGACCTCCGAGACGAGAGCAACCTTGGCGCCACCGATGGTCATGAAGCCCCCAGCACGTGTTGCGGCCGCCGGGTGATCATCCCGGGAGTTTCTCCCAATCCGATTCGGGCGCATCGAGGGCGATGGCGAGGCTCCCGTTGGCGCCGGCGAAGATGGGGTCCTCGACCGGCGTGACGCGCCCGCCACCCACGTTGGCCAGCGCGGCCTCAAGGGCTTTCGCAAGTCGCGGGATCTGCGAACCGCCGCCGGCGAGAATGACGTTGTGGCGCACCGTTTCCTGATAGTCCGGATCGACGCGTGAGACGAGGTCGACCATGATCTCGACGATGGGCGGGAGCAGACTCTCGCATGCCCGCTTCATCTCTGTGGTGATGTCGATGTTTGTCGGTTTTCCGCCCACCGGCACGGTGACCTCAACGGTGCCGTTGGGCTCTCCGACGAAACTCGACTTCTCCTTCCACGCCCGCACCATGTGGATCGAGAACTGCGCCTCGGGCACGCGCGTCCTGATCATGGTCGCCAGCTGCTCGTCCACGGAGTCTCCGGCATACAGGAGAGTCCGTTGGTCCTCCTCGGTCGGGTAGCGTCCCTTCATCACGCAGAAATCGGTCGTTCCGGCGCCGATGTCGATGATCATCGTGTGCAGGAGCGCGTCCATCCCATACGCCACCGCGAACGGCTCCGATACGATCATGAGCGAGTCGGCTACACCCTTGACCGCGTTGCGCAGGTGCTGGCGGGAAACCCGCAAGGCCTCCGCGGGCACGCCGACCACCGCGAGAACCCTCTGACCGTCGTGGGGCCTGGTGAGTGAGATCAGGTGGCGGATCAGCTCACGTACCGCGAGCTCATCCTTCTCGGAGCCTTCCTTGATAAGGCCGCGCTCCAGCGGGCGATGGAGATCCAGCATCGGCCGGTTCTCCAGCGCCTCGCGGCCGAACATCACGGGTTTCTTCACCAGCTTGCGGGCCACCATGTCAACTGGCCAGCCGATGTAGCTCTCGACCACGTGGCGCTCGCCGTTGGAGGCCGAGACGGAGCTGCGCGATGTCCCGAGATCGATCCCGAGGTGGAGAACGCTATTCTTCTCTTTCGTCACGTTAGTGTCCAGCCTTTCGATGGCTTCACTTGCGCTCCGGGCCGCCCTGCGCCACGGTGGCATCCCGGCCGCGAGCGGCGGCATACGCGCGCACTCCGCCTGCGAGGGCCTCGGCGATGTCCTGTCGGTATTCGCTGAGCCTGAGCAGCCGCGCGTCCTCCTCGTTCGAGATGCACGACACCTCGGTGAGCACACCCGGCATCTCGGTCCCGACCAGGACCACGAACGGCGCCTTCTTCACGCTGCGGTCATCGAGTTCCGGGTTGACGCGGCGCAGCGCGGCAAACATCCTTCGTTGCACCGCTTGAGCGAACTGACGGGACTCGTCGTGGCGGACGTCCACGTAGACGCCCTCCAGGAGCCTGCGGAAGTCGGACAGGGAGTACCCGGAAACGGAGTTTTCGGCGCCGGCGAGTCTCTCGATCTGCGGGTCACTCGTAGGACCGAGGACGTAGGTTTCCACTCCGCGCCGCGTGGGCTCCGGAATGGAGTTGACGTGGATCGAGAGGAAGACGTCGCCCTTGGCCGCGTTCGCGGCTTTCACTCGCTGGTGAAGAGTCAGGGTCTCGTCCCCCTCGCGCGTCATCACGACCTCAAACCCGCCGGCCCGCAGCAGCGTGGCGAGACGGCGCGCGATGTCGAGGGTGATCTCCTTCTCCCGCATGCCCCGCATCATGGCGCCCGGGTCACTGCCGCCGTGCCCTGGGTCGACGACGACACGCCTGACCGCCAGGCGGAAAAGTGCAGGGTCGATCGCGCGCGGGGCCTCGAGGGCAGGCAGGGTCCCGGGATTTGGCGACGCCTGGTCCGGACGCGCAGCGAGCGTGAAATTCGCAGTCTCTTGCTGCTGGGGCGTTCCCCGGCCCGCCGAGGTGGGTTTCAGAGTGCCCACGAGGAAGATGGCCACGGCCGCGAGCAGGGCCCAACCAAGCCAGGAGTTCCTCACGGTGCGCCGACCGGCGCGCGGCACCAGCCCAGCGATCGTCGCAAGGTTCTCGGCCACCGCGTCGCGGACCATCTCCTGCTTGACACGGTCGAAACGACGTGTCCGCGGGGACGGCAGGCCCACGGCAAGCCTACCCCCTGCCCTGGCCGGGACCGACCGGCCCTTCGGGCTGTTTGTACCACCCGACATGAGCCGATTATAAGCCCAATTCCCCCGCAAGGTCACCGGAAGACGAGACATCCGTACCGCGGCCGGGCTGCTCATCGCCGGCGGTTCCCGCACGGTCGTGTATCCTGCGCGCATGCCGTTTGCCGGGAGGGTGGCGTTCATCACCGGCGCGTCGCGCGGGGTGGGCCGATGCATCGCGCTGGCCCTCGCCCGCGAGGGTGCCGACATCGTCGTTGCGGCAAAGACCGTCGAGCCGAACCCGAAGCTCCCGGGCACGATCTACACAACGGCGGCCGAGGTCGAGGCGATCGGCCGCCAGGCTCTGCCCGTCCAGGTGGATGTCCGGGACGAGCGGGCGGTGGCCGCCGCCGTCAAGGCCACGCTCGACCGTTTCGGGCGCATCGACTTCCTCGTCAACAACGCGGGCGCCCTGTACTGGCAGACGCTGGTTGAGACCCCGCTTGCCCGCTTCGACCGGGTGATGAGCGTGAACGTGCGCGGCGCGTTTGCCTGTAGCCGCGAGGTTCTTCCCGCGATGCTCGCGCAGGAGTATGGCCACATCCTTATGATGTCGCCGCCCGTGGACGTGACCGCCGCGACGGGCAAGATCGCATACGCCGTGAGCAAGTTTGGCATGACACTCATCGCGCACGGCCTTGCGGGAGAGCTCGCCGGACACAACGTGGCCTGCAACGCCCTGTGGCCGGCCACGCTCATCGAGAGCTACGCCACGATCAATTTCTCGCTCGGGACTCCGTCCGTCTGGCGCAAGCCGGACGTTCTGGCCGACGCAGCCCTCAGGATCTTCGCCAAGACGCCCGCGAGCTTCACCGGCCACGCGCTGATCGACGAGGACTTCCTGCGGGAAGAGGGCGTGTCCGATTTCTCCTGCTACCGCTGCGACCCGGAGCACGAACCGCCGCGCGTGGGATTCAACCTGGGCTTCAAGGCTGGATGAACAGCCCTCTGCGCGGAGCCACCGTGCTACCCTCCGGCGCACGCCGCCGCGGTACACGAGGTGCGCGGTTTTCTCGGCCCGTCGTTCCCGAAAGGAGTCGGAGCACACCATGACCATCACGAGCGCTGCAAAGGGGACCTTATCCGTTTTCGGAGTCATAACGGTGGCAGTGGTCATCACTCTCGCGCCAGCATCTGCCCCGGCGCAGAGCACGAAGTCTGAACCCGGTGCAGTACCCGCGCTGATCTCGCGAGAGCTCCCCGAACTCCTGCGGCTGTACGAGTACCTCCACGCCAACCCGGAGCTGTCGCTGCAGGAGGAGCAGACCTCAGCCAGGATGGCAGAGGAACTCTCCCGGCTCGGGTTCGAGGTGACCACGCACGTCGGCGGCTACGGTGTCGTCGGTGTCCTGCGCAACGGATCGGGGCGCACGGTGCTGGTGCGCACCGACATGGACGCGCTGCCGGTCGTTGAGGGGACCGGGCTGCCGTACGCGAGCACGGTGAAAGCCAAGGACGGGCAGAGTCGCGAGATCGGGGTGATGCACGCCTGCGGGCACGATGCCCACATGACCGTGTTCCTGGGGACCGCCGGCGTCCTGGCTGCGACACGAGATCGCTGGCGGGGCACGGTCGTGATGATCGCGCAGCCCGCGGAGGAGCGGGGTCTGGGCGCAAAGGGGATGCTCGGCGCCGGACTGTTCACCCGCTTTCCTCGTCCCGACTTTTGCATCGCCGAGCACGTGACGCCCTCGCTTGCCGTGGGTAAGGTTGGAGTCGTTGAGGGGTACGCTTTCGCCAACGTGGACTCCGTGGACGTGACGATTCGCGGGCTGGGCGGCCACGGGGCGAGCCCGAGCATGACGAAGGACCCGGTCGTCATGGCCGCTCAGTTCGTGAACGCCCTCCAGACGATCGTGAGCCGGCGCATCGACCCCGTGGATCCGGCGGTGGTGACGGTCGGCTCGATCCACGGCGGGACCACCTACAACGTCATTCCCGACGAGGTTCGCCTCCAGCTTACCGTTCGCTCGTACGCCCCGGAAGTCCGGCGCCAGATCCTGGGGGAGATCGAGCGGATTGCCCGCGGGGTTGCCGAAGGCGCGGGCGTCCCTGCCGACAGGATGCCGACGGTTGAGGTCGCCGAGGGATTCACACCTGCGCTCTACAACGACCCGGCCCTGACCCGGCGCCTCGCGGGAGCCTTCCGCCGGGCACTCGGGGAGGCGAATTTCGAAACGCTCAGGCCCGAAATGGTAGGGGAGGACTTCGCCGAGTACGGCCTCGTGAAGCCGCGCATCCCGATCTGCATGTTCCGACTCGGCACCAGCGATCCACGTGCTCTGGAGGAGAGCGAGCGCATCCACACTCCGCTTCCGGCTCTTCACTCGGGCCGGTACGCGCCGATGGCGGAGCCGACGATACGCACCGGGGTTGCCGCCATGAGCGCCGCGGTTCTCGAGCTGCTGGGGCAAGGACCAAACGAGAAGCGCTGAGGGCTCGTCGGGCACTTCAGCGCCACCCCCCGTCCAGAGACTCAGCAAGGAGCCGGGCCTATCAGGCGATTCTCACCGTTGTGTTAACGTGCGGGCAGCCAAGCGCGGGTGGAGTTGATCGGGAGAGAAGCGCGAGAGGCGGCTGCCACCGCTGGTGGCACACAGGAAGGGGAGAACGGAT
>DATKMD010000147.1:0-5013 GCA_035542075.1 Thermoanaerobaculaceae bacterium | reverse complement strand
CGCCATCTGCGGCAGCGGGGTGGGCGCGTCGGTGTGCGCCAACAAGGTTCCGGGCGTCCGCGCCGCGCTCGTCCACGATCACTTCTCGGCCGGCCAGGGTGTCGAGGACGACCACCTGAACGTTCTGTGCCTGGGCGGGCGGACGGTGGGGCCGGCGGTAGCGTGGGACCTCGTCCAGGCATTCCTCGCCGCCACCTTCAGCCAAGCCGAGCGGCACCTTCGCCGGTTGAGCAAGACGGCGTCCCTTGAAGGAGAAACCGATGAGCGTCGCGCACGTCGTTGAGTCGAGGACGGATGCCGAAACGGCGCAGCTGGCGATCAACACGATCCGTACCTTGTCGATCGATGCGGTGCAGCAAGCCCACTCCGGACACCCGGGAACCCCGATGGCGCTGGCCCCGCTGGTGTACACGCTGTGGAACCGGGTCATGCGCTTCGACCCGCAGGACCCCATCTGGCCCAACCGGGATCGCTTCGTGCTCTCGAACGGACACGCGTCGATGCTGCTCTGGTCCGTGCTCTACCTGACCGGGACCCGGGCGGTGGACGCCGACTACGAACGCCTGGGGTATCCGTCGGTGAGCCTCGAGGACATCCGGCGGTTCCGGCAGCTGGACAGCCGGGCGCCCGGGCATCCCGAGTACCGGTGGGTCTCCGGGGTCGAGACCACCACCGGTCCCCTCGGGCAGGGGGTCGCCACCAGCGTGGGGATGGCCATCGCCCAGAAGTGGCTCGCCAGTCGCTACAACCGGCCCGGGTTCGAGATCTTCGACTACGACGTCTACGCGGTGTGCGGGGACGGCTGCCTGATGGAAGGCGTGTCCTCGGAGGCGGCCTCGCTCGCCGGCCACCTGGGGCTCGACAACCTCTGCTGGATCTTCGACAACAACCACATCACGATCGAAGGCTCGACCGACATCACGTTCACCGAAGACGTCGCCGGGCGGTTCCTGGCGTACGGCTGGAACGTCCTGCGGGTGGGCGACGCCAACGACGTCGAGCGCATCGAGCGCGCCCTCTCCGTCTTCCGCGCGACGAAGGGCCGCCCCACCTTCATCGTCCTCGACAGCCACATCGGCTACGGATCGCCGCACAAGCAGGACACCGCCGCCGCCCACGGCGAGCCGCTCGGCGAGGACGAGGTCCGCCTGTGCAAGCGCTTCTACGGGTGGCCCGAGGACGCGAAGTTCCTCGTCCCCGATGGCGTCCGCGAGGATTTCGCGGCCGGGGTCGGCGCGCGGGGCGCCGAGGCCCGGCGCCGGTGGACGGATCTCTTCGCCGCCTACCGCGGAAAGCATCCGGAGCTGGCCACCGAGATCGATCAGATGCAGCGGCGCGAGCTGCCGGCGGGATGGGACCGGAATCTCCCGGTCTTTCCGGCGGACCCGAAGGGCATCGCCGGCCGGGAGGCGTCCGGCAAGGCGCTGAACGTGCTTGCTCAGAACGTCCCCTGGCTTCTCGGCGGCTCGGCCGACCTCGGTCCGTCGAACAAGACCACCCTGACCTTCGAAGCGGCCGGGACCTTCCAGGCCGGGAGCCCGGGCGGGCGGAACCTCCACTTCGGCATCCGTGAGCACGCGATGGGTGCGATCATGAACGGGCTGTCGCTGTCGAAGCTGCGCCCCTTCGGGGGGACCTTCTTCATCTTCAGCGACTACGCGCGCCCGGCCATCCGCCTGTCGGCTTTGATGGAGCTGCCGACGATCTTCGTCTTCACCCACGACGCGATGGGGGACGGGGAGGACGGCCCGACTCACCAGCCCGTCGAGCACCTCGCGTCGCTGCGCGCCATTCCCGGGCTGATCACGCTGCGCCCCGGGGACGCCAACGAGGTGGTGGAGGCGTACCGGTACGTCATGCAGCTCCGCCACGAGCCGGCGGTGCTGGCTCTCTCGCGCCAGCCGCTACCGACGCTGGACCGGACGAGATACGCGCCGGCCTCCGGCGTCCGGCACGGCGCCTACGTCCTCGCCGACCCCCCGGGCGGGAATCCCGAGGTCATCCTGATCGCGTCCGGGAGCGAGGTCGCGCTCGCGGTCGAGGCCCACGAGAAGCTGCTCGCCGAGGGCGTCCGCTCCCGGGTCGTCTCGATGCCCTCCTGGGAGATCTTCGAGCAGCAGACCGAGGAATACCGCAATCGCGTGCTGCCACCTGCGGTGAAGGCGCGGGTGGCGGTCGAGCAGGCGTCGACCTTCGGGTGGGAGCGATACGTCGGGACCTCGGGCGCGGTCATCGGCATGAAGACCTTCGGGGCCTCGGCGCCCCTCAAGGCGTTGCAGCGGAAGTTCGGATTCGAACCGAACTGGGTGGCGGCCACCGCCAGGGAGCTGCGCGACGCTCACCAGGGCCGGATCTGATCGATGCACGGGATCGATCGGCGGATCCTAGGACCAAGGTCCCATAGACCGCGTGCGCCCCGCCCCACATGCTGTGGGAGGCCGGGCCGTTGACAGGAGGCGGCAATGAGCGCAAGGGCACAGGCCGATCCAAAGGACCATCCTCAGCCGGGACTATGATTCTGACCTCGTGACCATTCGCTTCGTGATAGTGCGCCCCGAGCGACTGGTCGCCTGATGAGCACAGGAGGAACATTTATGGCACGCATGGCGACCGACGTGAAGCCGACGACCGCGGCGGGCAAGCCCGCTCCGAAATCAGACCGCCTCTCCCCGGACGAGCTGCGCAAGATCGACTCCTACTGGCGAGCCTGCAACTACCTGGCCGCGGGCATGATCTATCTGCAGGCCAACCCGCTGCTGCGCGAGCCCCTGAAGCCCGAGCACGTCAAGCAGCGCCTGCTGGGGCACTGGGGCGCGAGCCCCGGGCTCAGCTTCGCCTATGTCCACCTCAACCGCCTGATCAACAAGTACGACCTCGACGCCATTTTCCTGGCCGGGCCCGGCCACGGCGCGCCGGGCGTGCTCGGCCCCGTCTATCTCGAGGGCACCTACTCCGAGATCTTTCCGAACAAGGCGGAGGACGTGGAGGGAATGCGCGCCTTCTTCAGGGAATTCTCGTTCCCGGGGGGGATCGGCAGCCACTGCACCCCGGAGACGCCGGGCTCCATCCACGAGGGCGGCGAGCTCGGCTACAGCGTCTCCCACGCCTTCGGCGCCGCCTTCGACAACCCGGACCTGCTGGTCACGGTGATGGTGGGTGATGGCGAGGCCGAGACCGGTCCGCTGGCCACCTCCTGGCATTCCAACAAGTTCCTGAACCCCATCCGCGACGGCGCGGTGCTGCCGATCCTGCATCTGAACGGCTACAAGATCAACAACCCGACGTTGCTTGCGCGCATCTCCCCCGAGGAGCTCGACCACCTGTTGCGGGGCTACGGCTGGACACCCCACTTCGTGGAGGGCCACGACCCGGCGCTCATGCACCAGCAGATGGCCGCGACCCTCGAGGACTGCGTACTCGAGATCCGCCGGATCCAGCAGGAAGCGCGCAAGAGCGGCCAGCCGACGCGCCCACGGTGGCCGATGATCGTGCTGCGCAGCCCCAAGGGCTGGACCGGTCCCAAGACGGTGGATGGCCACCGGGTGGAAGGGTTCTGGCGCTCCCACCAGGTGCCGCTCTCCGGCATGCACAACAATGCCGCCCACATGAAGCAGCTCGAGGAGTGGATGCGCAGCTACCGGCCCGAGGAGCTCTTCGACGCCGGCGGGCGGCTGATCCCCGAGCTCAAGGCGCTCGCCCCCAAGGGTCCACGCCGCATGAGCGCCAATCCGCACGCCAACGGCGGGGTGCTGCGGAAGCCCCTGCGCATGCCGGATTTCCGCCGGTACGCCATCAAGGTGGACAAGCCCGGCCAGGTCGCCGCGGAGAACACGCGCCCGCTCGGGCAGTTCCTGCGCGACATCATGCGCGACAACATGACGAACTTCCGGGTCTTCGGGCCCGACGAGAACACCTCGAACCGCCTCGACGCGATCTACGAGGTGAGCAAGAAGCTGTGGCTGGCCGAGTATCTGCCTGAGGACGCCGACGGCGGGCAGCTCGCACCCGACGGCCGGGTGCTGGAGATGCTCTCGGAGCACACGCTCGAGGGCTGGCTCGAGGGCTACCTGCTGACCGGTCGCCACGGGTTCTTCTCCACTTACGAGGCGTTCGCCCACGTCATCGATTCGATGTTCGGCATGCACGCTAAGTGGCTGGCCAGTAGCCGCGAGCAGCCGTGGCGCGCGCCGGTCTCCTCGCTGAACCTGCTGCTGACCTCGACGGTGTGGCGCCAGGATCACAACGGGTTCACCCACCAGGATCCGGGCTTCCTCGACGTGGTCCTGAACAAGGATCCGCACGTCTGCCGCATCTACCTGCCGCCGGACGTGAACACCCTGCTCTGCGTGGCTGACCACTGCCTGCAGAGCACCGGCTACATCAACGTCATCGTCTCGGACAAGCAGAAACACCTGCAGTACATGACGATGGACGAGGCCATCGGACACTGCACGAAGGGCCTCAGCATCTGGGACAAGGCGAGCAACGATCAGGGAGCCGAGCCCGACGTGGTGATGGCCTGCGCCGGCGACATCCCCACCAAGGAGGCACTGGCCGCCGTCGTGCTGCTGCGGGAGGACTTCCCGGCGCTGAAGATCCGCTTCATCAACGTGGTGGACCTCTACCGGCTGATGCCCGCGAGTGAGCATCCCCACGGCCTCTCGGACCGGGACTTCGACAGCCTGTTCACCACGGACAAGCCCATCATCTTCAACTTCCACGGCTACCCCTGGCTGGTCCACCGGCTCACGTATAGACGGACCAATCACGGGAACCTCCACGTGCGCGGCTACAAGGAGAAGGGGAACATCAACACGCCGCTCGATCTGGCCATCCAGAACCAGATCGATCGCTTCAGCCTGGCGATCGACGTGATCGACCGGGTGCCGTCGCTGCAGCGAACGGGCGGGCACGCCAAGGAGCGGCTCCGCAACCTGCAGATCGAGTGTCAGCGCTACGCCTACGAGCACGGCGTCGACAAGCCGGAGGCCGACCAGTGGACATGGCCGTACT
>DATKMD010000146.1:0-3297 GCA_035542075.1 Thermoanaerobaculaceae bacterium | reverse complement strand
GCGTGAGGGCACCCGCGATGACGCGCGAGCCGCCGTACCACAGGGTGCCGACTATGCCGACGGCCGCCAGGATCTCCATCAACGGTCCGGATAGCTCATCAACTCGGACGTCCCTCAGGGCCAATCTCACCCGCCGATCGTTGAGGGAATCGAACCGTGCCTGCTGGAGGGACTCCCGCCCGAAGGCCTTCACGATCTTGATACCGGTAAAGGACTCCTGGAGGAAGACGGTCACGTCCGCCACCAACTCCTGGGCGCGTCGGTTGATCCGGTAGAGTTTCCTTCCCAGCACCCAGTTCACGACACCCACTAGCGGAAGCACGGAGGCGGCGATCAGAGCCAGCGAGCGATCGCGGATGAACATCACCACCAGCAGGGCGATACTCGTGGCGAACCGACGGACGGTGTTCACGAGCACGCCGGAGGCCAGGCCGGCAACCCGGCTCACGTCGACCACGACCCGTGCCCTGAGCTCGCCCGAGTGGAACGAAGAGAAGAAGGAGAGCGGCATCCCCTGAATGTGCGCGTACAGCTCGGCACGGAGGCGGGCGATGACCCGCTCGCCGACGGAAGCCATCAGGTAAGACTCGCCGTAGGTCCCCAACCCCTTCAGTATGTAGGCGCCGAGCAGCGCGAGCGGAACCACCGCGAGCATGTGCAGATCCCGCTTCAGGAAGATCTCGTCCATGACCGGCTTGACCAGCCAGGCGATCAGGCCCCCGGTTGCCGCTACCGCACAGGCCAGGAGCGCGCCGACGGTCACCGTCATCCAGTGCGGCTTCATATACGCGAGGAGGCGCAGAAGCGCCCGGTAGCGATCGCTCACCTCAGGACTCCAGACTCCGGGCGTTTCACGCGATCCATTCCACCGGATCCTCATCCCGACCGGGCACATGCCCTTCGATGAAGATGCGGTGCCAGATCGCGAGCTGCGTGAGCCCCCAGATCGCTCGGCTCGCGTCGGCGCCCGCCTGCTGCTCGCGCAGGAGCTGCTCGACCGCAGCGGGGCGGAACCAGCGTCGGATCGCCGGGTGGCCGGGGAGGTGAACCGCCAGGCGATCGAGGAATTCACCGTGAAGCCAGCCGCGCATCGGCACGTAGAAGCCACGCTTGCGTCGCCACAGGTGGGCACGCGGGAGGCGGCGCTCCGCCCATTGCTTGAGGAACAGCTTGCCCTGCCGCCCGCCAACCTTCAGCGGGTCCGGTAGACTCAGGCCGAACTCGACCACCCGGTGGTCGAGGAACGGAACCCGGCCTTCGAGCCCGAAGCTCATGAGGACCCGATCGGTCTTGACCAGGAGCTCGTCGGGGAGCCACGTGACGAGGTCGGCGTGCTGGCAGCGCGTGACGTCGCTCCAGTCCGCCGGCGTTGTCCGCCACGCGGCGATCAGCGGTGCTCGGCGTGCCGGGCCGGCCGCCCTCAGCTCGGGGCCCAGCAAATGCCGGACCCAGGGGGCACGCCACTGGCCCCGCGTCCGGTAACCGCCCGAGCCGGGCGCGACCAGATTCTTGATCCAGCGCTGGGGTAGGGTCCGCCGGTAGCGGCCGTAGCCGGCGAAGACCTCGTCGCCGCCCTCGCCGGTCAGAACCACCTTGAGAGTCCGGGCCGCCTGTTCGGCCAGGTACGACGTGGGCAAGCAGGCGTAGTCGTGCAGCAGGTCGTCGGTGGACCAGACGGTATGCGGGAGGCGGCGGAAGATCGCGTCGCGGTCGAGCCTGATCTCGGTATGGTTGGCCCCGAAGCGGCGGGCGATCGTGGCCGCCTCGGGCAATTCGTCTCCGATCGCCGCGTCGCTGTACCCGACCGAGAACGTGTGCACCGGGCGGCCGGTCAGCTCGGTGATCATCGCCAGCAGGACGCCAGAGTCGACGCCACTGGAGAGGAACAGCCCGTACGGCACGTCGGCACGCAGGTGCTCCAGCATCACCCGTCGGAAGAGCGGCTCGAACTCTTCGGCAGCCTGGTCGAAGGCGAGTCGGCGCGGGCGCACATCGAGGGATGACCAGTAGCGATGCTCACGGATCTTCAGCGCCGAATCGACGACGAGCGCGGTGCCGGGCGGCAGACGGCGGATGCCCCGCACGAGGCTCGCCTCACCGGTGTTGAAGCGATTCTGCAGGTACTGAACGAGGGCCCCGGGATCGAGTTCACGCTCGAGCGGCCAGACCGCCAGCAGCGCCTTCAGCTCGGACGCGAAGAGTAGCCGGTCATCGAGGCGGGCGTAGTAGAGGGGTTTGACGCCGAGACGGTCACGTGCCAGGAGGAGCTCCCGGCGGTGGGAGTCGTACAGACCGAAGGCGAACATGCCGTTCAGGGAGCGAAGCCCATCGAATCCATCGAGCGCGTAGGCGTGGAGGATCGTCTCGCTGTCCGAGCCCGTCGCGAAGTGTCGGCCCCGTGCTTCGAAGCGGCGACGCAGCTCGACGAAGTTGTAGATCTCTCCGTTGGCGGTGAGGGCCAGATGACCGTCGACCATCGGCTGGTGGCCGTGCTCGAGATCGATGACGGACAGTCGTGTCTGGAGCAGGCCGAGTGGCCCGGCCACATGCATGCCGAGGTCGTCCGGGCCTCGGTGAGTGAGGGCGCCGGCCATCCGCTCCAGTAGACTCTGGTCGGCACGGCCGTGCTTCATGAGGATGCCGCCGATGCCGCACATGATTAGTCTCGGCCCGCGTCGAGCACGCATCCACGCGGGCGCTCGCCAAGGAAGCGCACAAGCAGGCATGGTCCGGTCATCAGAGAGTCTCCCCGGCCCCCGATGGGCCCTGTACGGTCGCGCCGTGTCCCGAAGTGGGCAGTCGAATCCACCCAAAGTGGAATTGCTTTCCGGCGATGGCGGCCGAGCGGCCGCCGCTGATCGGCCAACCCTTACGAGAGGGGAGGGGCTCGAGCGAAGGCGGAGGAAGCGTGTTGTGATGGGGCTGGACCCTGGTCTTCCGGCGCGACGGCAGGCCCGAACGCGGGAAAGGGTGTCCAGCAGCACATGGGAAACGGATCGAGCGCGGCCAGACTCGACGTGATCAGGAACACCCCGTCGTCGTTGTCGTCGTCGTCGAAGAAGCCGCTCACCCAGGTCGGGTCCGGCGGGGTGGCATAGGCCAGCGGTGTCAGCACTACGAGGACGGTCAGTAGCGCCATCCACAGCGGGAGAATCGCGAGTCGACGGGTCATGACGGCGAGTCTACGTTGGCGCACTGAGGAACAGCGCGGTGCCGAGGCCGGCGAAGATGATATTGGCGGTCCAGGCCGCCAGGGCCGGCGGCAAGAGGCCGGCCTGCGCGGCGGCCAGCGCAGCC
>DATKMD010000145.1:0-6358 GCA_035542075.1 Thermoanaerobaculaceae bacterium | reverse complement strand
CCCGCGGTGGAGGCGCAGGTGGTGCTGCTCTACGGCACCGTGCGCAAGCCGGCCCTGCTCTCGGGGGTGGTGCCGGCTCTCGAGCGCGCGGTCACTGCCCTCGACACCAAGGTCGTGCGTGGGTCGTGGGCGGCCCTCCCGAGCACGCAGGACGGCGTGCTCCTGGGCAGCCAACTTGCCCGCTCGCTGGGCGTGGACGTCGGCAGCCATCTCCAGGCGGTCGGGGTCGAGGGCGGGGCGGTGCCGCTCAAGGTTGTCGGCATCGTGGCGTCGGGGTTGGGCCGGATCGACAAGACCCTGGCGCTGGTCAACCTGCCGCTCGCGCAGGCGCTTGCCGGGTTGTCCACGGACCAGGCCACGACCGTGCGGATCGCCCTCTCCGGCCCGATGGACGCCCCTGCAGTGGCGCGCCTCGCCCAGCAGCGGACGGGATACGTGTGCCGGTCGTGGCAGGAGCGCAGCGCCGCGTCGGTGGACGCCTTCAACCGGCAGAACATGATCACGCTGGTGCTCGTGTTCTTCACCACGTTGGTGGCGGCGTTCGGGGTGGCCAACGTGCTGGTTCAGCTGGTGGCGGACAAGCGGAGGGACATCGCGATCCTGCGCGCCGCGGGGTTCTCACGCCACGACCTGGGCATGATCTTCCTTCACGAGGGTGCGCTGCTGGGGCTGCTCGGAGCCGCCCTCGGCTGGGTCGTCGGGGCGGTTCTCATCCGCGTCGTCGCGGCACTCCCGGTGGACTTCGGCGAGCAGGCAGCGTTGCGCAACGAGCATCTGCAGATGGCCGAGCGCCCCGGGTTTTACCTGGCCGCCCTGGCCGTCTCGGTGGTCGTCTGTGCCCTCGCAGCGGTGCAGCCCGCGCGGCGCGGGGCCTCCCTGGAGCCGACCGCCATCCTCCGCGGCGAGCACTAGAGGATAGGCGACAGGGGTCCGGGGTCAGGGGTCAGCGACAGAGAAGAACGCGAAGCAGAAGAGCGCGCAAATACGACGCAAGAAGAGAAGCGGCCCACATGGCACGGAGCAGCCGATGCAGCCTGCCGCTGGGTCAGACGTCGGGGAAGGGTCCGATGCGGTCGCACCGCTGCGAAGCGATCTCGGGGGCCGCTGCCAGCTGCGAAAGAGTCAGGTGGAGACGCGGGTGCAGCCAGTCGGGGGCCAGCTCCGCGGCGGGCGCGAGCGCGAAACGGCGCTCCGTGAGGCGCGGGTGAGGAAGCACCAGACGCGGGGCCTCGATCACGAGGCCGGGTGCGATGAGAAGGTCGAGATCGAGCGGGCGGGGCCCCCAGCGCTGCTGGTGGGCGGGATCGCGGCCCGCTTGGATCTCGAGGTCGTGACAGAGGGTCAGAAGCGCGAGCGGGTGATCGGTGGTCTCAACGAGGACGGCAGCGTTGAGGAAGTCGGGCTGGGGCGGTCCGTGCGCTGCGGTCCGCCACAGACCCGAGAGAGCGACAACGTGGAGGTGCACCCGCAGTGTGGCCAGGGCGTGGGAAAACGTGTGAGCGACGTCGCCGAGGTTGCCGCCGAGCCCGATCAGCAGCCGCACACCTGCGTCCTCCTGGGTACGAATGATAGACTGTTAATTGGTTTCTGGAGGATGCACGTATGGGCGACGCATTGGAAAAGGCACGGGCGGCGCGCAACGTGATCGAGCGCCTCGGCAAGAAGTTGCCGGGTTTCTCGGGCTACCTCGAGCGCGAGCTGACCCGGGAGATCGACCAGTTGGTGCGCGCCCACCTCGCGAACAGCCTGGACGCCGCGTGTGCAGACGTCGCCGCGTACACGCGAACCCTGCCCCTCGGCGCGGCAGAGAAGCTACAGCGTCTGGGCAGCCTCGAGAAGGACCTTGGTGGGCTGGCCAACTCAATCCGGCACGCGGGCTCGGGCTACGCCGGGCTGTTCGACGCGATCAAGGTGAGGCAGGAGCAACTCGAGGCGCTTTACGTGCTGGAGATCAGCTTCGTCGAGGACGTGGAGGCGGTTGCCGAGGCGGCCGACAAGCTCTCCGAGGATGAAGATGCGCTGGCCAGGCTTTCGAAAGCCCTCGAGAAGACACGCACGCGCTTCGAGAGCCGGGGCCAGGCGCTCAAGGACGTGCTCGTCTAGCACCAGTCGAGAGGAGGCGGCACGATGAGCCAGTTTCTCGAGGTTCTCGAGCACTACGACCCGACGGGCCGCGAGATCGCCTTCCGGCTTCCGCCTGAGGGCAGCGCGGAGATCAAGTTCGGCGCGCAGCTGGTGGTTCACGAGGCGCAGGAGGCGGTCTTCTACCGCGACGGTCGCGCGCTCGACCTGCTCGGCCCCGGGCGGCACACGCTCACCACGCAGAACATCCCGGTGCTGACCAAGGTGCTCTCGCTGCCGTTCGGTTTCACCTCACCGTTCCGCGTGCAGGTGGTGTTCGTTTCCAAGCGCACCTTCCTCGACCAGAAGTGGGGCACGCGCGAGCCGGTCGTCTTCCGCGATCGTGAGCTCGGTGTCGTGCGTCTGCGCGCCTTCGGCGTCTACGCGTACCGGATCCAGGATGCGCGCACCTTCGTGAACACAGTCGTGGGGTCGCTTGGGGAGTTCGACACGGCGCGCCTCGAGGAGTTCTACCGCGACATGATCGTGGCCCGCCTCAACGACCTCCTGGGCGAGAGCCTCACCTCGATCCTCGACCTGCCCGCCCGGTACGACGAGCTTGCGACGCTGGCGAAGGCTCGCCTGACGGAGGATTTCTCGAAGTACGGTGTGGACCTGTCCGACTTCTACATCAACTCGATCACTCCGCCGGACGAGGTCCTCGCGCGACTCGACGAGCGGGCGTCCATGGGTGCGGTGGGGGATCTCGCCGCCTACACCCGCTTCAAGGCGGCGGTGGCGCTTGGCGATGCGGCGCGTGCCGACGGCGGGGCCGGCGGAACGGCGGCGGCAGGGATGGGCGTGGGCCTAGGCGCAGGGTTCGGCGTGCAGATGGCGGGCGCGCTCTCCGAGGCCATGAAAGGCGGCAGCGGCGGTGGTGCGGCGGCCCGGACAACCACCTGCCCCCGCTGCGGCAACCCGATGCCTGCCGGCTCCCGGTTCTGCCCGACGTGCGGTGTGCCGACCGCTGTGAGCCCCTGCCCCCGCTGCCAGCAGGCCGTGCCCCCGGGGGCCAAGTTCTGCCCTTCCTGCGGCGCACCAATCACGCCAGGCGCCGCACCTGCCCAAGGCTGATTCGGGGCAGCGCGAGGGCGGCGCCCGGTCATCCCGTCGGAAGAGATTGGCATCCACGCCCGCCATGTGCGGGCGAACTGGGGACCATTCTCCACCGAAGATGCGAGGGGTTCCCCGCGCTCTTCCCATCAAGACACCCTGGTTTGCGACGAGCATGCACGGATCGGGCGGCAGCTCCTCAGGACGACTCTTGCAGCGCTGATAGAATCAGAAAACTAGGACGGAGGGTGGCGTCGCCAGTGGGACGGAAACGGCGATTGCATGGGCGGGCTGGAAGCCGGCAGTCGGCCGCCCTGACGACGCAGTCGCAAAAGCATCTGCGGCTGGCGGTCCTTGCTTCCGGCATCCTTGTCACGCTTGCTGGCTGCGCGGTGTACTGGAGTAGTCTGCATGCCCCGTTCGTCTTCGATGATCGTTCGGCAATTCTCGAGAATCCGACGATCCTCCGCCTCTGGCCGCTGTCCACGGCGCTCTCGCCACCCGGTGGCGGATCACCGGTCCAGGGGCGCCCGCTCGTCAACCTCTCACTCGCGGTCAACTACGCCCTCGGCGGGACCGACGTCTTCGGCTATCGCCTCTTCAATCTCGGCGTGCATGTGCTCGCGGCGCTCACGCTCCTTGCGGTACTCCGCCTGACCCTGGCGGACAGCGAGGTGTCAAGGAACGTCGCGGGCTCGGCGCTCGGTCTCTCGTTCGTAATTGCCGTGATCTGGACCGTGCACCCGCTCCTCTCGGAGGCGGTGATTTCCGTCTCGCAGCGTGCGGAAGCCATGGCCGGGCTGTTCTGCCTCCTGACGCTGTACTTCACGATCCGCGGCGCGAACGCCGACCATCCTTCGCGTTGGTACGGACTCGCGATCACCGCCTGCGCGCTCGGGGTGGCAAGCAAGGAGGTCATGGCCGTCGCCCCGCTCGTGGTGCTGGCCTACGACGCCATCTTCCTCTCCGGTTCTGTCCGCAAGGCCCTGCGGCGAAGGCGTGGCCTTTACCTCGGCCTCGCCCTCACCTGGTTGCTGCTTGGTTACCTGGTAGCGATCCACGGCTTCGCCCGAGGGCAGGCTGCCGGTTTCGTGGGGCCATTTACGCCATGGCAGTACGCGCGCACCCAATGTTGGGCGATCCTCCACTACCTCCGGCTCGCGTTCTTCCCGCACCCCTTGGTGCTTGACTACGGTTACTGGATCGCGCGGTCGGTCGGCGAGGTGCTCCCGGGCGCGGTGACCGTAGTTACGCTGCTGGCGGGGACGGTGGTCGCGCTCGCCAGGGTTCCATGGCTCGGTTTCCTTGGTGTGTGGTTCTTTGCCATCCTCTCCCCGAGTTCGAGCATCGTGCCGCTCGCGACGCAGACGGTAGCCGAGAAGCGGATGTACCTCCCGCTCGTGGCAGTGATCACAGCGGTCGTCATCGGCGTCCATCTTGGCCTGGAGCGCGTGCGGCGCTTGTCGGTGTGCCAAGGCGAGCACAGTCGAACGGTGCTGCGTTGGGTGCCGATAGGGCTGGCGGCGATCGCGGCTTGTGCCTTGGGGTTTGCGACTCACGTGCGGACTCTGGACTACCGTGACGCCGTGAGCATCTGGCGCGACACCACGGTGAAGATGCCTCGCAACGCGCGCGCCCAGAACAACCTTGGCACGGCGTTGCTGGAGGTTGGGCGCGTCAACGAGGCACTGGCGTGTTTCCGGGTGGCAGTGTCGTTGAGTCCGGGGTACTTCGAGGCAAACGGTAACACGGCGGTTGCACTGGAGCGCCTCGGGCAATTTCCCGAAGCACTGGGCTATATGCGTCGGGCGGTCATCCTCGACCCAATGAACGGGGAGGCTCAGGAAGGACTCGTCCGTATTCTAGTCAGGATGAACCGCTGGGACGAGGCGCTGGCGGCAGCCCGAGCGTATGTGGAGAAGTCGCCGGAAGCCGAACGATCCAACTACCTCTACGGTTCTCTTCTCTCCAGGATGGGGCGCGCCAGAGAAGCTCTCCCGTACCTCCAACGTGCGAGGGAACTGGGTGGGCGCAGTACGGCCGACGGTACGCATCTCCCGCCCCACTAGCGCCTCTCGGTTCTTAGCGGGTGTTTCCCGTGGTGTCTTCCTCGGGGAACAGCGAAGGCTGCGGGCAGACCAGGGGCTCGAGCCTCGCCATCACGACATCGCCCCACACCTGGCGCCCCTCGACCTCGAGGCGGAGCACGTCGAGCCCACGTTGCTTCAGCTGCTCGTCGAGCAGCGCGTCGATGTCGCGCTGGAAGGCGAGGTCGGTGTCGCGCACGCCGTCCCACCGCGGTGTTGTCCAGAGTGGCACCTTGACCAGCACATCGTACGTCGGCAGCCACGCGGCCAGCAGCGGCTCCCAGCTCGTCTGGGGACCCGCAGCGTGGTAGAGATAGCAGTAGTTGTCAAGCACGGAGCGGTCGCAGATCACGAGCGGATGATCGGCCTCCGCCTCGAGCTCCCACGCCATCTGCGTGTGCAGGATCCAGCCCTGGGCCGCCGCACTGGTTTCCCGGTTGATGGGGAGCGGACAGCGGCGCGCGACCTCGCGCACCAGCTCGACGTCCACATCGCGGCGCTTCAGCCTGGCTGCGAGCTCGAAACATAGGGTGGTCTTGCCGACGCCGTGGGTGCCGATGAGGGCGACTTTCACTCTGATGCCCCATCCTCGAGTGAGGCGAGCGCCGCCAGCAGCGCGGCGCCATCGCGCGGGCGCTGCTCGCGATCCTTGGCGAGGCAGCGCACGATCATGTGAGAGAGGGCCGGTTCCAGATCGGGTGCGAGTGCCTGCGGGTCGGGGGGGGGTTGTTCCAGGTGGGCTCGCAGGATGTTTCCTGTGGCGAACGGGAGCGTTCCGGTTGCCATCTGGAAGAGCGTGACACCGAGGGCGTAGATGTCGGTGCGCTCGTCGGGGTCCTCGCCGAGGATCTGCTCCGGGGCCATGTAGTACGGTGTCCCGGTGGCGCCCGAGGCGGAGAGGTCAAGCTCGTCCAGGCGACGCGCAATACCGAAGTCCAGGATCTTCACCTGGCGGCGGTCGGCCAGGATCATGTTCGCGGGCTTGAGGTCGCGGTGTACCACGTGGCGGGCATGCGCGTAGCCGACGGCGTCCACGATCTGCCTCAGGAGGTTCAGGAGGTTGAGGCGGACGAACGAAGTCTCCTCGCGGATCAGCT